>CAZBWT010000061.1:7719-10361 GCA_964495625.1 uncultured Prevotellaceae bacterium
GAAAATAGTAATGCATTATACATTAATAGTGAGAAGATAGTAATGTATAATTAATAGAAAAGAAATGCTGACATATATACATCCTGAACGCAAGACATGGAGCGAGATAACACAGCGCCCCGTGTTAGACAACTCACGCCTGCAAGCTCAGGTGTTGGGTTTGCTGAACCGCATCAAGACGGAGGGCGACAGCGCGGTCATCGCCCTCGAAGAGCAGTTTGACCACGTGCACCTCAAGTCGCTGCAAGTGAGCGACGAGGAGGTGGCTGCAGCTTGCCGCATGCTGCCGAAGTCGTTGGCAGAAGCCATCGACACAGCGGCAGAGAACATCGCTAAGTTTCATGCCTCACAACGCCTCACCTATGCCGACGTGGAGACCACACCCGGTGTGCACTGCCGACAAAAGGCGGTGCCGATTGACCGTGTGGGACTCTACGTGCCCGGCGGCACAGCACCGCTGTTCTCCACCGTGCTGATGTTGGCTGTGCCCGCACGCATAGCAGGCTGCCCTGAAATCGTGCTCTGCACACCTCCGTCTGCCAACGGCACGGTGCACCCCGCCATACTCTATGCCGCCCACCGCGCCGGTGTGACCAAGATATTTAAGGCGGGTGGCATCCAGGCTATTGGTGCCATGGCGTACGGCACCGAGTCTGTGCCGAAGGTTTACAAGATATTCGGTCCCGGCAACCAATATGTGCAAATGGCAAAGCAGTGCGTAGCCATGCGCGACGTGGCAATCGACATGCCCGCCGGACCCTCTGAGGTGGCTGTGATTGCCGACGCTCAGAGCAACCCCGACTTCGTCGCCATCGACTTCTTGTCGCAGGCGGAACACGGTCCGGACTCACAGGCATTGCTCTTCACGTGCAGCAAGGAGTTTGTGGAGCCCTTCCGCGAGGCTTTGCAGCGTCAGCTGAGCCGACTAAGCAGACAGTCATACACCTGCAAGTCGCTCGAGCACAGTAAGATTGTCGTGCTGCGCAACTACGACGAACTGATGGACTTGGTGAACGAGTATGCACCTGAGCACCTCATCATACAGACGCAAAACTATCGCGAATTAGGCGAACAAGTGCGCAATGCCGGCTCGGTGTTCCTCGGGCCCTACACCCCCGAGAGCGCGGGTGACTATGCATCAGGCACCAACCACACGCTGCCCACCAATGGCTACGCCAAGGCTTACAACGGCGTGAACCTCGACAGCTTTATCCGCAAGGTGACCTTCCAGGAGATTTCAGCCGAGGGTCTGCGTGCGCTCGGACCCACCATCGAGGCAATGGCTGAGGGTGAACTGCTCGACGCTCACCGCAATGCCGTGCGTGTGCGTCTGAACGAAGACTAATCCCTTATTTCAAACATGACGATGTTAGAATCTATCATACGCAAAAACATCTTGTCGCTGAGTCCATATTCGTCGGCAAGAACAGAGTTCACGGGCGAGGCTTCGATATTCTTAGATGCCAACGAGAACCCCTACGACAATGGTTACAACCGCTACCCCGACCCTCTGCAGCGCACCGTCAAGCAGGTGTTGGCACCAATGAAAGGGGTGAGCGAAGAGCAGCTCTTCTTGGGCAACGGCAGCGACGAGGCGATCGATTTGGTCTATCGCATCTTCTGCGAACCTCGCCAGTCGAATGTCGTCGCCCCCGCACCCACCTACGGCATGTATGAAGTGTGCGCTCGCATTAACGACGTGGAATATCGCTCAGTGGCTCTGCGCGACGACTTTCAACTCGATATGCCAGCCATGCTCGCTGCCATCGATGCCGACACTCGCGTGGTGTGGCTCTGCTCGCCCAACAACCCCACGGGCATCTCGTTTGCCACTGCCGATGTGGAACGCATCTTGCAGGCGACCCAAGGCATCGTGGTGGTAGACGAAGCCTACATCGACTTCGCCTCACACCCCTCCATGCTGAGAGCCTTGCAGCAATATCCGCGCCTCATAGTGCTGCAAACACTGTCTAAAGCGTGGGGACAAGCAGCCATCCGCTGCGGCATGGCATTCGCCTCGCCCGAGATTATCAGCTATTTCAATAAGGTGAAATACCCCTACAACGTGCCGCTGCCTACACAGCAACAGGCTCTTAAGGCACTGGGCGATGTGGAGGGCAAGGAACGCGCCGTGCGCGAGATATTGGAGCAACGCAAGGTGGTGGCTGAAGCACTGCTCGCCCTCCCCTATTGCCTCAAGGTGTACCCCTCAGATGCCAACTTTCTCTTGGTGCGGGTGACCGATGCCAACGCCCTCTACGACTACCTGGTGCAACGCGGCATCATCGTGCGCAACCGCAACAAGGTGACGCTCTGCGCCGGCTGTCTGCGCATCACCATCGGCACACCTGCCGAAAACCAAACACTGCTCGCTGCGCTGCGCGATTGGGCGAACTAAGGCTGAGTCACAATTCGTTATCACAGACCTGGTTAAACGCACGTATTATTACAGACCTATTACAATACAAGCTTTATCTCAGATCTGTTAAAACACACACTGTACCACAGATTTGTTTAAACATACGCTGTATCTCAAATCTGTTTAAACACTCGTTTTATTACCGACTTGTTTAAACGCACGTATTATTTTGCAATGTCACAAAAACAACGATTACTCTTCATAGACCGCGACGGGACGCTCA
>CAZBWT010000061.1:10461-11733 GCA_964495625.1 uncultured Prevotellaceae bacterium
TTTGCAATGTCACAAAAACAACGATTACTCTTCATAGACCGCGACGGGACGCTCATCGTTGAGCCTCCCGTCACCTATCAAGTTGACACGTTCGAGCAGTTAGACTTTCTGCCGGGTGTCATTGGTAACCTTTCATTCATCCGCAAGAAGTTAGACTTCGCGTTAGTGATGGTGACCAACCAAGATGGATTGGGTTCGGCAGAATATCCCTTGGAGCGTTTCCAACCGA
This sequence comes from uncultured Prevotellaceae bacterium, assembly GCA_964495625.1. Classification (GTDB taxonomy): domain Bacteria; phylum Bacteroidota; class Bacteroidia; order Bacteroidales; family UBA3663; genus Liminaster. Next base: position 10,691 of record CAZBWT010000061.1, read on the forward strand.
TACACGACTTGATGCTCCGCGTCTTCGCCTCAGAAGGTGTCACCTTCGATGCCATACACATCGACCCTACGCGCCCCGAAGATCATGCTCCGACCCGCAAGCCGGGCACAGGCATGCTGACAGCCTACATTGAACATCCCGAACGTTACGACCTCGCCGGCTCATTCGTCATAGGCGACCGTGTCACCGACGTGCTCTTGGCGCGTAATTTAGGTTGCCGCGCCATACTCCTACAACCTCGCGAGGCGGGCGAAGCAATGTTGCGCGAGGCGGGACTCTCGGCTGCCGACTGCGCACTGATAGCCCCAACCTGGGATGAGATTACCACCTACCTCTTTGCCGGCGAACGCACCGCCGAGGTGGTGCGTACCACCGCCGAAACCGACATCCGCGTGCGCTTGAACTTAGACGGCACTGGGCGTGCTCAGATTTCCACCGGACTCGGCTTCTTCGACCACATGCTCGAGCAGATAGCCCGCCACTCAGGCATGGATTTAACCATCAGTGTGCACGGCGACCTTCAGGTCGATGAGCACCACACGATTGAAGACACCGCCTTAGCCTTGGGCGAAGCGCTACGCAAAGCCTTGGGCGACAAGCGCGGCATTGAGCGCTACGGCTTCTGCCTGCCCATGGACGACTGTCTGTGTCAGGTGGCATTAGACTTCGGCGGTCGCCCCTGGCTGGTGTGGGATGCCGAGTTCCACCGCGAGAAGATTGGCGAGATGCCCACCGAGATGTTCTTACACTTCTTCAAGTCGCTCTCAGATGCCGCACTGATGAACCTCAACATTCAGGCGCGCGGCGAGAATGAGCACCACAAAATCGAAGGCATCTTCAAAGCCCTCGCCCGTTCGCTCCGCATGGCAATGCGCCGCGACATCCACCACTTCGAGCTGCCCTCTTCAAAAGGGGTGCTTTGAAATTGCAGCCCAAAAGTTAGACACGAAACTTTTGGGCTGCACTCTCTTTAATCAAGGGCGGACTTTATTTGCTGTGAAATATTATTTCCATTATATGCTGTGGGGGTATTATTCTCTTAA
>CAZBWT010000062.1:0-11633 GCA_964495625.1 uncultured Prevotellaceae bacterium
GCATCTGGGTCAACGAGCTGCGCATGAACGGCATCGACGAGTCGGGCGGCTGGGCTGCGAAGGGCAACGCCACGCTGCGCGTGAGCGACCTCGCCACCCTCAACATGGCGGGTGCCTACACCTCGGCAGGTTTTGGCAGCATTGAGCAGAGCAGCACCGAGCGACAGCTGAGCAATGATTATAACTACACCTTCTCGGGTCAGACCGACGTGGGACGCTGGGTGCCCGAACAGCTGAAGTTGACGGCTCCGGTTTATTATTCGCGGGCCAAGTCGGTGTCTACGCCTAAGTATGACCCTTATAATGAGGATATGTTGCTCGAGGAGACGCTCGACACTTATGGCTCGAAGCACGAGAAGGACTCTATCCGCGAGCTGACGCAGACGGTGGACGAGACGACGAGTTTCTCGGTGTCCGGCTTGAAGTTTAACGTGAAGAGCAAGAAGGCGAAGCCGTGGGACCCCGCCAACGTCACCATGTCTTATTCGCAAAACAAGAACGTTTCTCACGACCCGACGACCGAGTACGAACACCGCTACACGTGGAAGGGGTCTATCAATTATAACTACACACCCTACTTTGTGCCGTGGACTCCGTTTAAGGCGCAGACTTCGGGCAATAAAACCGCCGGCAATAAACCCGCGGGCACGAAGGGAGGCGACGATAAGAAGTCGAACGGCAACGACGGCAAAAAGAAGGCTTCGACACCGAAGATCTTGAGTGAGTTCCAGCTGAACTGGCTGCCCAACAGCATTTCGTTGTCGAGCAACATCAACCGCACGTATCAAGAGGAGCAGCTGCGCGAGGTGAGCAGCCAGGGGGTGTCGGACTATCAGATGCCCGTCAGCTACAGCAGCACCTTCACCTGGCTGCGCCAGACCGCCATCGCGTGGGATGTGACCAAGACGCTGAAGCTGAACTTCAACTCTGCCACCAATGCGCGCATTGATGAGCCGGACGGTCCGGTGAACAAGGAGCTGTATCCCGACGAGTATCAGCAGTGGAAGGACACCATCATGACGCAGTTGTGGAAGTTAGGCACCCCCACGGCTTATAATCAGACGTTCGACGGCACGTGGAATGCCCCAATCAGCAAGATACCCGGTCTGGACTGGACGAACCTCTCGGTGAAGTATAAGAGCAGCTACGCCTGGAACCGCGGCACGCAGATTGACGAGAGCACCATGACGGGCAACAACCTGCAGAACGAGGCTACGTGGCAGTGGGACGGTCGCCTCAACTTCGAGACGCTCTACAACAAGTCGAAGTTCTTGAAGAAGACGAACGATAAGTTCCGCCAGACCAATAAGAACAACGGCAAGAACAGCAAGAGCAAGACCACCAAGAAGGCTGCCGAGAAGAAGACCTCGAAGAAGGTGACCTTGGCGGGCGACAGCGTGGTGACGGTGCGCCACGGCTTGAATACGCGCCGCCTAATCATCTCGGCTAAGGGTCCCGACGGCAAGAGCTACCCGCTGAAGTATCGCGCCACCGATGCCAACAACATCCGCATCAAGAATCACGACAGCATCGACCTTGTGTTGACCATCAAGGCGGATAAGCCGCTCGACGACGAGGGATGGTACAAGTCGCTGCAATATACGAGCCGCGCGCTGATGATGGTGCGCAGCGCCACCATCGGCTATCGCTCTACACAGAGCACCTATCTGCCCTCGTTCAAGCCTTTTGCGGGCGACTTTTTCGGGCAGAATAACGGCACGACGGCAGGCGGCTTGGCTCCGGGTTTAGGCTTCGCCTTCGGCTTCGACGGCGGCGAATCGTTCACCGAGAAAGCCATTGCCAACGATTGGCTGATATGCAACGACTCGCTGACGACACCGGCGGTCTACAACAGCACGCGCGACTTGACGTATCAGTTCGTGGTGGAGCCACTGACGGGGCTGAAGATCAACCTCAACGGTCTGCACAAGCGCAGCGAGAAGCAGAGCCATCAGTTCATGTTTGAAGATATGGCTATCACGAAGAGCGGTTCGTTTCAGATGACGACCATCGCCTTGGGGTCATCGTTCGGCAATAAGCTGTCAGGCAGCTATCAGAGCGGTGCCTTCAGCAAGTTCCTAACTAATCGTGAGGTGATTTATAATCGCTTCTTGGCGCAGTATGAGGGCACAAAATACCCCACCGGCGGCTTTATGAGCAGCTATAGTCAGCAGGCGGGCACACCGTTTGCGGGCAACCTCGGGGCTTCACGCATCAACAGCAGCGATGTGTTGGTGCCCGCCTTCTTGGCTGCCTACACGGGGGGCGATGCCGCAAGCATCAGTCTCTCGCCTTTCCCCAAAATCTGGAAGGCGCTGCCCAACTGGAAGGTGACGTATGACGGACTGATGGCGCTCTTCCCCGGGCTGAGTAAGTATTTCAAGAACGTGACGCTGAGCCATGCCTACACCTGCACGTATAATGTGGGCAGCTATGCCACCTATACGAATTACGCCGAGAATGAGGGTCGCCTGGGCTTCACGCTCGACGCTGCGAACGACGTGCCCGTGCCGGCTTCGGAGTTCGACATCTCTACGGTGTCGCTCAGCGAGAGTTTCGCCCCCTTGGCGGGCATCAGCGCCACAACGCTCAACGGCATCACGGTGAAGGGCGAGTTTAAGCAGACGCGCACGGTGACGCTGAATATGTCGGCGGCTCAGATTGTGGAGAATATCTCGCGCGACCTGACGGTAGGCTTGGGTTATAAGATTACGGATTTCAGCACGCGCATCGGTCTGCCCACAGGCAACACCGTGGGTGTCAACCACGACTTAAACCTGCGCCTCGACGTGACGCACAAGAACACCGTGGCACTGTTGCGCCGCATCGAGGGTGAGTATTCTGAGGCTACCTCGGGCAACAAGGCATGGACGATTAAGTTCGCTGCCGACTACCAGCTGTCGAAGATGCTCTCGCTGCGCCTCTATTATGACAAGCAGATCAATACACCGTTGATTTCTACGTCCTACCCCACCATCAACACCGATTTCGGCATCACAATGAACTTCTCGCTGAATAGATAAAGTGGTGTGCGAATGTGGGAAAGTGTCTTCAAGGATTGGTATGGGCTCTTGAAGGATATGTTAAGGACTCTTGAGTGATTGATAAACCTCTTAAAGGATGCGATAAGACTGCATTAAGCAGCAGGCTTCATACAGAAACAAAAAGGTCACCCCCTGAGGCTACGGAATGGTAGCGTCAGGGGGTGAAACTTTATTTAGGGAAGTATTGCGCGGATATTACATCTGCACGTCAATCTCGTCTTCGTTGCCCCAATCTTTGATGGTGACATCGCCCACACCCACTGAGTCGGTTGAGGCGGGGGTTACATCTTCAATCTCAATGGGCGGCTTGCGTTCGCCGTCGTCGCTCGTGTCTTCGTCAATATCAATGTCGAACTCGAGGGTGGTTTCAGATAGCTCAATGAGGTTCGTGACATCTAAGTTATAGCTGCTGATGGTCTTGTTATCCACCAAGTGGAACTCGATGTAGAAGGAGTTGACTATGCCGTTGTTCGTCACGCCCGTAGTGTCGGCGGGCAAGGTGCTGCCGTTGCCGGAACCTGAGCCGTTGCCGTCAGTGCCGCTGCCTGAGCCCGTGCCGCTGCCTCCTGCACTGCCTCCACCCAAATCGTCGGGCGGCAGACCGAAGCAGGTGAACGTGGTGTAAATCACACCTTCGCGTGTGGAGCCTTCGTCGTAGCTGATGGTCCAGTCTTCCAACTCCTGCGACACCTTTTCGGTGCTGCGCTCGTCTAAGCCGAGGTAGTAGCCGCCGGAGAGTTCCGAGAGTTTACTATAGACCTCCTTCACGTTGTTGATGCCCGTGACGTGCACCTCCACGTGACCCACATAGAGCACGTTTTCGGGCACCAAGCTCAGCGTGTCGCCGGCATCCGCCACCTCCACGTCGAGACTGCGAGCCACGCCTAAGGCTTCGGGCGCGTAGGTTATCTTCTCGTCGGCGCGGGTGATGTAGGTCGAGATCTTTTCACGCGCCGTAGCCTCGGCGGTCTCGAAGCTATCCATGCCGCGGAAGTCGATGGTGGTGAAGTCGTCGGGTGTGCTGTTGATGAGCAGGAACTTATATTCCCCCTCGGGCAACACAAGGTCGAAACCGTTGACGCTGCGCGTGTTGAACTCGATGGGTGCGCCGCCCTCTTTGGGGTAGCAGTAGAGCGTCATGTTTTCGGGTGCTTCACCAAACCGACTCCAGTCCACACTGAGGTGCATAAAACGGAGCGTGGGGTCTGACTCGTAGCTCAAATCGCGACGGTCGCAGCCGGTGCCTATCAACAGCGCACCAAGGGCTAAGGGCAAGATATAGTGTTTCATCGGTCACCTCCTTTCTTCGACATGGGGAGCAGATAGACCACCCCTACGTTCGCCTCGAGCGGACCGTACCACCGGCAGTGTCCGTTGCGTTTCCACACCAGGTAACGGTTATCCGCCATGCCTTCATAGCGGCGATATTTGGTGAGCATAGCCCCCGCCCCGATTGAAAATTCCCAGCGGAAGTGGCGCGACATGGGCGCGATGAGCCCGGCATCTACACCAAACTTCACGAACTCGCCTTGGTAGCCTTTGCTGTGGCGCTCCCAGTCGTAGTCGCCGCCGCCCACCAAGGCTCCGACAAACCACGTGAGGCGCTGCTCGCTGTAGCGGGGATTGCCCCCGGGCCAGTAGCGATATTCCGCACTGCCGTCTAAGATCTGTGCTGCCCACGAGTCGGAGCTGTTCTTCCACCACGGGAAGAGGTATTTCAACGCCACCGAGTGGTGTTGCCCAATGGGGAGTTCCAATGCCAAATTGGGTGCCCCCAACACGTCATAGAGCGCGTTGGTTTTGACCATCAGCACCGGGGCGGGTTGCGCGGCGCGGGTTGCCCCGACGGAGGTCTGCGAGGTTGCAGAAACAGGCTCCGCCGCCGTGCCGGGCACCGCCATTGCGCCACACGCACTCACGGCGAGCAACACACGGTGCGCCCGCTTCCAACCATGGGGGAGGTATCTCTCAACAAGATGTTTCATTATTATGATGATTCATGGTTAATTCTTTCAATATCTTTACGACAGACTTTCTCAGTGGGTTGGTAATCTACCACTCGCAGCGAAGGTAATAATTACTGTGGGTTTATGAAATGTTTCGTCCTCTTTTCGCCATTGATGCGCAAATTATTTAACAGTTTAGGTTAAACGTGGTGATATTATACCATTTGCCGCGGCATTTTAACACAAACCTTGCCTCACGCAGCTGTCGCCGCAAATAACGCTATACAAACCTTTGCGAAACAGCAAAAAACCGCTATCTTTGCGCCGCATTTTTTACTCATCAGGCTTCAACGGGGTACTATAATTTGGCTTGACATCTGTTTTTAGGCAGGTTCTTTTCATTAATTTGCCTTGGATTTTGGAATTAATTGCCCCTATAGCCTGAGCAATACTTAATTAATGGAAGAAGTTACAACTTTTGAAGGTCTCGGTGTGAGCGCGCCCATCTTGCGCGCCATCGAGGAGTTAGGCTATGAACACCCGATGCCGATTCAGGCACAGGTGATCCCCGTGATTTTAGGGACAAGCGGCGACGGACCTGCACGCGATGTGGTGGGTCTCGCCCAGACCGGCACCGGCAAGACGGCAGCCTTTGGTCTGCCCGTGTTGCAGTCGGTTGATTTGTCGCACCGCGTGCCGCAGGCTTTGGTGTTGGCACCCACGCGCGAACTGTGCTTGCAGATTGCAGGCGACTTGCAAGACTATGCTAAGTATCTCGACGGCATCAACATCCTGCCCGTCTATGGCGGCAGCAGCATCGGCAGCCAGATTGGTGCGCTGAAGCGCGGTGTACACGTCATCGTTGCCACCCCGGGTCGCCTCATCGACCTGATGAACCGCGGCGCGGTGAGCTTGGCAGAAATCAACACTTTGGTGATGGACGAAGCGGATGAAATGCTCAGCATGGGCTTCACCGACGACATCGAGACAATCTTGTCTGGCGTGCCCGCCGACCACCGCACCATGCTCTTCAGCGCCACAATGCCGGCGCAGATTGCAGCCATCGCCAAGAACTATATGAACAACCCCGTGGAGGTGACCATCGGTCATAAGAACGAAGGCTCTGCCAACGTGAACCACGTGTATTATTTAGTGCACGCTCGCGATAAGTATGCCGCACTGAAGCGCATCGTAGACTTCTACCCGAGCATCTACGGCATCATCTTCTGCCGCACGCGCCAAGACACGCAAGACATTGCCGCCCAGCTTATGGCTGACGGATATAATGCCGACGCGCTGCACGGCGACCTGAGCCAGGGGCAGCGAGACACGGTGATGAATAAGTTCCGCATGCGCAACCTGCAGCTTTTGGTGGCTACCGACGTGGCTGCCCGCGGCTTGGACGTTGACGACCTGACGCACGTCATCAACTACGGTCTGCCCGACGACATCGAGGTCTACAATCACCGCAGCGGTCGCACCGGTCGCGCAGGCAAGCGCGGCACAAGCATCTGCATCATCCACATCAAAGAGCGTCGCCGCCTGAGCGAGATTGAGCGCGTCATTGGCAAGCAGTTTGAGAAGGGCTACGTGCCCACGGCGGAGAAGATCACCGAGAAACAGCTCTTTAACTTGGCTGACCGCCTGGAGAAGGTGGAGGTGAAGGAAGAAGAGATCTCGAAGTATCTCGACCCCATCTACAAAAAGCTGTCGTGGCTCTCGACCGAAGACCTCATTAAGCGCGTGGTGAGCCTCGAGTTCAACCGCATGATTGAGTATTATAAGGACACCGCCGAACTCGACATACCCGAAGAGCGCACCAAGCGCGAACGTGGTGCCGCCGGTGAGCGTGGTGCCCGTCGCGGCGAACGCGGCGAGCGTGGCGAACATCAGGCAGAACCGGGCTTCACCCGCATCTTCATCAACGTGGGTCGTCGCGACGGTGTGAACCCCAAGACGATCATTGCCCTGCTCAATGCCAACGTGCATCACCGCGTGGAGGTGGGTCGCATTGACCTCGCCACCAACTGCTCGTTCTTCGAGGTGCCCGAGGCTGAGGCTCGCTTCGTGATTAAGGATATGGATGGTGCCGACTACCGTGGTCGCCGCATCAGCGTGAGTCCGGCTGACCAACATAAGACAGCCGGCGAGGGTCGCAAAAACTACGGCAGCGACGAGCGCAAGAGCTATGGCGCAGGTCGCAAACGCTACGACCGCAGCGAAGGCTCTGAGCGTCGCCAATATAACGACTACACCAAATATCAAGGCTCTGAAAGCTCAAAGAAAAAGAAATATTAATGTTTTTCCTCAATTTTAGGGAGTGTCTTACCCTAAAATTGAGGGATTTTGTTTACTTTCGCCCGTTGTTTGTTGGATAGCCAACCGCAAACTCACACTCAGCAATACAGACAAATATAAAATACACACACTACTTATCAATGAAGAAAATATTAGGTCTTGCTATGACAGCAGCATTGCTTGGGGCTTGCTCCACCCCGAAAGAAGAAATCACGGAGGCTCAGCCGTGGAGTATGGACAGATTTGCCGACATCGAGGTGCTTCGCTATGAGGTGCCCGAGTTTGAACATCTGTCGTTGCAACAAAAGACGTTGATCTATCACCTCACCGAGGCTGCTCTGTGGGGACGCGACATCTTGTGGGACCAGAACTGCAAGTATAACCTCGCCATTCGCACTCAGCTCGAGGCTATCTATCAGAACTATCAGGGCGACACCACCACTGCCGACTATCAGGGTTTCTTGACCTACATCAAGCAGGTGTGGTTTGCCAACGGCATTCACCATCACTACTCCACCGCCAAGTTCACCCCCGCCTTCAGCCGCGAGTTCTTCGAACAGCAGTTGGCTGCCCTGCCCGCCGAGGCTCAAGACAAAGTGGCTCGCAACCGCGGCGACTTTGCTCAAGAGGAGATTGAGCGCGCCATCTTCGACCCCGATTTCTTGGCTGTGCGCGTCAACCAGGCAGATGGCGAAGACCTCATCCTCACCTCAGCCGGCAACTTCTATGAAGGGGTGACGCAGGCTGAAGTAGAGGCTTATTACAACCAGATTAAGAACCCCGCCGACACGATGCCCGTGATGTTCGGTTTGAACTCTCAGCTCGTGAAGGGTGCCGACGGCGTGATCAGCGAGCGCGTCTGGAAGGAAGATGGCATGTATGGCACAGCCATTCACCACATCTTGGAGCACCTGCAGTTGGCGCTCGGTGTGGCTGAGAACGAACAGCAGAAGGCAGTCATCTCGCAGCTCATCACCTATTACAAAAGCGGCGACCTGAACGACTTCGACAAATATTCCATCCTCTGGGTGGAGGACCTCGAGTCGCGCGTGGACTTCATCAACGGCTTCATCGAGAGCTATGGCGACCCGCTCGGCATGCGCGGCAGCTGGGAGTCAATCGTCAACTTCAAAGACTCTGCCAACACGGCACGCACCGAAATCATCTCGAGCAACGCACAGTGGTTTGAAGATCACTCGCCCGTTGACTCGGCCTTCCGCAAGCCCGTGGTGAAGGGTGTGACCGCCAAGGTCATCACCGCCGCCATCTTGGCAGGCGACAGCTACCCCTCCACCCCCATCGGCATCAACCTGCCCAACTCCAACTGGATTCGCGCACAGCATGGCTCCAAATCGGTTTCTATCGACAACATCACGGCTGCCTATGATGCCGCCGCTCAAGGCAACGGCTTTGCCGAAGAGTTTGTGTGGAGCGACGTAGAACGCGCCCGCTCGAAGCAATACGGTCACTATGCCGACAACGTGCACACCGACCTGCACGAATGCTTAGGTCACGCCTCGGGTCAGCTCTTGCCGGGTGTAGACCCCGATGCCCTCAAGGCACACGGCTCTACGCTCGAAGAGGCTCGTGCCGACCTCTTCGCCCTCTATTACATTGCCGACCCCAAGACGGTGGAACTCGGTGTGATGCCCGACGGCGAAGCTTACAAGGCTGAATACTACTCATATATGATGAACGGTTTGATGACCCAGTTGGTGCGCATCAAGCCGGGCGACAACATCGAAGAGGCTCACATGCGCAACCGCTCTATGATAGCCCACTGGTGCTACGAGCAGGGTTTGGCAGACAACGTGGTGGAGATGCGTCAGCGCGACGGCAAGACCTTCGTGGTGATCAACGACTACGAGAAGCTGCGCGCCCTCTTTGGCAAGCTCCTCGCCGAGGTGCAGCGCATCAAGTCTACCGGCGACTATGAGGCTGGCAGACAGTTGGTTGAGAACTATGGTGTGAAGGTAGACCCCACGCTCCATGCCGAGGTGTTGGAACGCTATCAGCGCTTGAACCTTGCCCCCTACAAGGGCTTCGTCAACCCCCGTTATGAGTTGGTGAAGGACGGCGATGGCAACATCACCGACGTGAAGATCATCTACGGCGAAGGCTACGTAGACCAGATGCTCCGCTACTCGCACGACTACTCAGCGCTGACCAAATAAACGAACATGGTTAGCAACGCAACACTCTCAGAGATCCACGCGCAGTTTCGTCGGCAGATGAATGCCGACGTGGCTGCCGCGTTGGCTCGTGGCGGGGTGAAATATCACCTCTGCTTCGGAGTGCCGTCTATGCGCCTGCGCGAGGTGGCTGAACGCTATGCGCCGTCGGCAGAACTTGCCGAGACGCTGTGGCACGAAGACATTCGCGAGTCGAAGATGCTCGCCACGCGCCTCTACCCCGCCCTCGAGATGGAGCGCGCCACCGCCGAACGATGGGTGAGCGAAGTGCCCTACACCGAAATTGCAGACCAGGTGTGCATGAACCTCTTCAGCCGCCTGCCATACGCCCCGGCGCTGACGGCAGACTGGCTGCAAGCCGACCCACACACCGAGCCGATGAAGTGTTATTGCGCCCTGATGTTGCAGGCTCGCTGCGCATCGGTGCCCATGACACCTGCCCTCAGCCTCCGCTTGGAGCAATGGGCGGCAGACGTAACGCTCAGCATTGCGCTGCGCACAGCGGCCCTACAACTCACCGACCATGGCGACGAAAGATAGTCAGGCAGAGATTGCCAACAAGAAACGTGATGCCATAGCCACGCGCCTCACAATCAGTGCCGAACCAATATGTTTCGACGAAGCTTTGGCGCAGCTCAATCTCTATCTTGACCGCAACAACAAGAAGCGCACCACCGAGCGGACGCTCATCTTGCGCAAGCTGCATCAACTCAGCTCGCCCACCGACATCCAGACGCTGCAAGAGCTGCTCGAGGCAGACAACAACCGCGTCAGCCGCGCCACGCTCTACAATGCCATCAGACTGTTTTGCGACGCACAATTAGTGTCGAAGATAGAACTTATTGAGGGCGGAATGGCGTTTTACGTGCGCACGGTGGGCATGCCTCCGTTGGTGTACGTAATCTGCAAACGTTGTGGCAACATCATCTCTGCGGCGCAACCCGAACTCACCGAGAGCATACAACGTGCGTGCCCCAAGGGGTTCAGAGTGATGCAATATGCGTTTAACGTCTTCGGACTCTGTCACCGCTGCCAAAACACGCTCAACCGCGCCGGTCTACGCAAACGCGCAAAAGCCGCGCAAAAGGCGAATGCAGCGGGCGGCAAAACAATAACCAAGAACAAAAATTTCTCCAAATAATAACTAAGAAAAAACACTATGAAAGTAGATGTATTATTAGGCCTCCAATGGGGCGACGAAGGCAAAGGTAAGGTTGTGGATGTGTTGACACCCCGCTATGACATCGTGACCCGCTTCCAGGGCGGACCCAATGCCGGTCATACACTCGAGTTCAACGGCGAGAAGTATGTACTTCGCTCCATCCCCTCGGGCATCTTCCAGGGCGGCAAGGTGAACATCATCGGCAATGGTGTCGTCATCGACCCCCTGCTCTTCAAGAAAGAAGCCGAGGAGCTTGCAGCCACAGGTCATGACCTGACACAGCGCCTCTACATCAGCAAAAAGGCGCACCTCATTCTGCCCACACACCGCATTCTCGATGCCGCCAACGAGGCAGCCAAGGGAGCCGGCAAGATTGGCACCACGGGCAAAGGCATCGGTCCCACCTACACCGACAAGGTGAGCCGCAACGGCTTGCGCGTAGGCGACATCTTGCACAACTTCGCCGAGAAGTATGCTGCCGCCAAGGCACGCCACGAGCGCATGATTCGCGCCCTCAACTACGAATATGACATCACCGAGTTGGAGCAGCAGTGGTTGGAAGCCATCGACTACTTGAAGCAGTTTAAGTTTATCGACAGCGAACACGTCATCAACAACTACCTGCGCCAAGGCAAGAGCGTGCTCTGCGAGGGCGCTCAGGGCACAATGCTCGACGTTGACTTCGGTTCCTACCCCTTCGTCACCTCGTCCAACACCGTTTGTGCCGGAGCCTGCACAGGCTTGGGTGTGGCACCTAACCGCATCGGTGAAGTGTTTGGCATCTTCAAGGCCTATTGCACGCGCGTCGGCAGCGGTCCCTTCCCCACCGAGCTGTTCGATGCTGACGGCGAGAAACTCTGCGCCATCGGTCATGAGTTTGGAGCCGTGACGGGTCGTCGTCGCCGCTGTGGTTGGATTGACCTCGTAGCGCTGAAATACAGCATCATGATCAACGGCGTGACGCAGCTCATCATGATGAAGAGCGACGTGC
>CAZBWT010000063.1:0-11257 GCA_964495625.1 uncultured Prevotellaceae bacterium
GACCTCTTCCGCCGCATGAATAAGGGTGAGTTTGAAGAGGGCACCAAGACGCTGCGCGCCAAGATTGACATGGCGAACCCCAATATGCACTTCCGCGATCCTATCATGTATCGCATCATCAAATATCCGCATCACCGCACCGGCACCAAGTGGCAGGCATACCCGATGTATGACTTTGCACACGGTCAGTCGGACTTCTTTGAGGGCATCACGCACTCTATCTGTACGTTGGAGTTTGAGGTACACCGTCCCCTTTATGAGTATTTCGCCAAGATTTTGGCAGACATTAAGGGCACAACTTACACCCCCCGACAGATGGAGTTCAACCGCTTGAACATGACCTACACCATGATGAGCAAGCGTAAGTTGCTCGCCTTGGTGAAGGAGGGTTTGGTGCGCGGCTGGAACGACCCGCGTATGCCCACTCTGTGCGGTCTGCGTCGCCGTGGCTACACACCGGAGTCTATCAAAAACTTCGTGAAGAGCATCGGCTACACAAAGTATGACGGCATGATTAACATCAACTTGTTGGAGCATGCCGTGCGCGAAGATCTGAATAAGAAGGCTTTGCGTGTGATGGGTGTGGTAGACCCCGTGAAGGTGGTGCTCACCAACTACCCCGAGGGTAAGGTGGAGACCGTGACGATGGAGAACAACCCCGAAGATCCGCAGGGCGGCGTGCATGAGATGCCGTTCACACGCGAGCTGTATATTGAGCGCGAGGACTTCCGCGAGGTGGCTGACAAGAAGTTCTTCCGCCTGACCATCGACAAGGAAGTGCGTCTGAAGGGTGCCTACATTATTAAGTGTGTGGGTGTGAAGAAGGATGCCGCAGGCAAGATCACCGAGATTGAATGTACCTACGACCCCGAGACGCTGAGCGGTATGCCGGGTGCCGACCGCAAGGTGAAGGGTACGTTGCACTGGGTGTCAGCCCAGCATGCCGTGCCGGTAGAGGTGCGTATCTATAATAACCTGTTCACGGTGGAGGATCCGTCGAGCGATGAGCGCGACTTCCACGAACTGCTGAACCCCGAGTCGGAGGTGATTTTGCCCGAGGCTTATGTGGAGCCGTATGTAAAGACGGTGGCAGAGAAGGGTGCGAAGTTCCAGTTCCAGCGCATCGGCTACTTCTGTGTGGACGAAGATTCTACGCCCGAGCACTTGGTGTTTAACCGCACCACACTGCTCCGCGACTCGAAGTAATCTCGAGCTGAGCATCTAAATAATCTTATCTACGCAATTAGGTTTGAGTGCAATTCAGTTTATAATATTCTAAGTTTCACTTGCTTAAGTTATGTTGAACACTATTCCACAAGAGACGACCACCGAGTTCTCGCTGCCGTATCTAAAGTATAAGCGCAAACTGCGCCGGGGCGAGTGCACGAATCTGTCGATGTTTATATGGATGTCGATGAATGAGTTGGTGGAGTCGATTCGCTGTCTGCAAAAAGATGGCGACAACGACAACTTGCTGAACTTGTTGTCGTTAGCCACCCGCTGGCAGCCCTGCTACGCTCCGTTTTGGCACGATTATGCCATTGCGTTGACCGCTGCAGGTCGTCTGCGCGAAGCTGTGGAGGCGTGCAATAGGACGCTTGAGTGGCAAAGAGATTTAGAGATTATGAAGCTGAAGATCTCCATTCTTTTGGAGATTGGCGGCGACCCGGACATGATTGTGTCGGCGGGCAGAAAGACAATCAATGCCTTCCCCGAAGATGTGGATCTGTTAGTGGCTATGGGGCACTTTTGCGCGCTGCATCAGCATTATGCCCGCGCAGAACATTATATGTTGCGCGCCATTGAGCTGCAACCTAAGCTGAAGCGAAACATGACGGTGAAGGGTGTGCTCGAGATTGTGGCAAAGGCTCGCGCCGAAAATCGGAAGGGAGACTGGACGTGTTACTAAGACACGAGCTTGTGCGACAAGCCGTAAGATTGTTTAGAGCAAATAAAGTAAATGTAAAATTGAAGGGTTAGGCTCCGCCGCGTGTGGAGCCTGCCCCTTAAAATAAAAAGAGTTTTTAAGCGTGCGCACACTGAAAGATTATCTGTTGCTGACTGTGAAGGGTATATGCATGGGTGCGGCAGACGTGGTGCCCGGCGTTTCGGGCGGTACGATTGCCTTCATCTCGGGCATTTATGAGGAGTTGATTCATTCCATCAAGAGCTTCGACGGCAAGGCCGTGAAGCTGTTGCTGACGGGTCATTGGCGCGAGCTGTGGCGGTCGGTAAACGGCGGTTTCTTGCTGAGCTTAGTGGCAGGCATTGTGCTGAGCGTGGTGGGGTTAGTGAAGACCATCACCTATCTGTTAGAGCATGAGCCTATCTTGATCTGGTCTTTCTTCTTCGGCTTGGTGTTGGCTTCGTCTTTCACGGTGTTGCGCACCATTGAGCAGCGCACCTGGAGCCGCTGGGTGGCTTTTGCCGTGGGTGCGGTGGCTGCCTATTTCATCACGGTGGCTACGCCGGCAGAGACGCCCATGGGCAGGTGGTTTATCTTCATCTGCGGTGCGGTGGCTATCTGCGCCATGATTTTGCCTGGCATCAGCGGCAGCTTTATCTTGTTGCTCATGGGTAAGTATTCTTACATCATGGGGGCTATTAAAGATGTGATGGCGGGCGTGAACGTGGCAGGCAATGTGTTGACGCTGTGTTGCTTCTTGGTGGGCGCAGGTGTGGGCATCGTGTCATTCAGCCGTCTGCTGTCATGGCTCTTGAGCCGCTGGAAGGATGTGACGATTGCCTTGTTGGGTGGCTTTATGTTTGGTTCACTCAACAAGATTTGGCCCTGGAAAGAGGTGGTGGAGACTTACGTCAACAGCCACGGCGAGGTGAAGCCTTTGGTGGAGGTGAATGTTGCACCTCACGACCAGTTGCTGCCTGCCATAGCCTTGGCAGTGGTGGGTTTCGCCCTCGTGATGGGCATCGAGTGGGTGGCTTCACGCAAGAAGTAAAAACACCCCTCACGGAGTGTTCCCCTAAAAAGGTAAGAAATAACTCGTGCAGGGAGGCGCATTATGGCACTCCCTGCACTTATTGATAAATCAAGCATGACTTTTACATTAAACTGCACCGACAAGAATTCGTGGGCTCGTGCCGGTGTGATTCACACTGACCACGGCGATATACAAACACCGATCTTCATGCCTGTGGGCACTGTGGGGTCGGTGAAGTGTCTGCATTTCACCGAGCTGAAGGAACAGGTGAAGGCTCAGATTATCTTGGGCAACACTTATCATCTGTACCTCCGTCCGGGTCTCGACACGCTGAGGCAGGCGGGTGGTTTGCATAAGTTCAACGGCTGGGATCGCCCCATCTTGACCGACAGTGGCGGCTTCCAGGTCTTCTCGTTGGCTGATAACCGCAAGCTGACCGAGGAGGGTGCTACGTTCCGCTCACACATCGACGGCTCGAAGCATCTTTTCACCCCCGAGCGTGTGATGGATATTGAGCGCGTCATCGGTGCCGACATCATGATGGCATTTGATGAGTGCACTCCGGGCGACGCTGATTATGAGTATGCCAAGAAGTCGTTGGGCTTGACCGAGCGTTGGTTGGACCGCTGTCTGAAGCGTTTCAACGAGACCGAAGGTCTGTATGGCTACAAGCAGTGCCTCTTCCCCATCGTGCAGGGGTGCATCTACCCCGACCTGCGCCGCCGTGCTGCCGAGAATGTGGCTGCAAAGGGCTGCGACGGTAATGCCATCGGCGGCTTGGCTGTGGGCGAACCGGTCGAGAAGATGTATGAGATGATTGAATTGGTGAACGAGATTTTGCCGCAAGATAAGCCACGCTATCTGATGGGCGTGGGCACTCCCGCCAACCTGCTCGAGGGCATTGAGCGCGGTGTGGATATGTTCGACTGTGTGATGCCTACGCGCAACGGTCGCAATGGCATGCTTTTCACCAAGCACGGCATCTTGAACATGAAGAATGCCAAGTGGGCGAATGATTTCAGCCCGATACAAGAAGACGGACCGTGTGAGGTGGATCGCCTCTACACAAAGGCTTATCTGCGCCACCTGTTCCACGCTCAAGAGTTCTTGGCGCTGCAGATTGCCTCGATACATAATTTGTCGTTTTATCTGTGGCTGGTGGGCGAGGCTCGTCAGCACATCCTCGCCGGCGACTTTAAGCCGTGGAAGGATGAGATGTTGCGACGTGTGACTACACGACTGTGAAAAATATACGAGTAATTTCGCCTGCCGGCAGCATTGACCCGGCGGTGTTGGAGGGCGGCGTGAGAACGCTGTCGGCTTGGGGACACCACGTGACGGTGGCGCCACATGCCGCTGGGCGCTACGGAAGGTATGCGGGAACACCCGCCGACCGCGCCGCCGACCTGATTGAGGCTTTGCAAGACCCCGAGGTGGACATCATCTGGTGTTCGCGGGGCGGCTATGGCTGTATGCATTTGTTCGACTTTCTGAGTCCCGAGCTCGTGAGCGAGTGCGGCAAGTGGTTGGTGGGGTATAGTGACGTGACGGCACTGCATGCCTTGTGGCAACGCGCCGGGGTGCGTTCGCTGCATGCCCCCATGATGAAGCACCTTGGCGAGGTGCCGGAGCACGCCACGTCACTCGCCATTCGTGAGTGGCTGGAGGGCGATGCTGCCGCGCCGGAGCTTCGCACAACGGCTCACGACTGCAACATTCCCGGCAGTGCCGAGGGGCGTTTGGCGGGCGGCAACTTGGCAGTGCTCTCCGGCTTGCACGGCACACCTTATGATTTTGACTATCAAGATGCTTTGCTCTTTATTGAGGATATCGGCGAGTCGCCTTATAAGATAGACCGCATGATGCAAACCCTGCGTCTTAGCGGGGCACTGCGAGGTCTGAAGGGGCTGATTGTGGGGCAGTTTACCGGCTATGACGAGGATAAACTGATGCCGCAATCGCTGAGCGAGACGATACGCCAAACCGTGTTGCAAGCCACCGGGGGCAACATCCCCGTCTGCTTTAACGCTCCGGTGGGGCACGTCACCGACAATTATCCGTTGGTGGAGGGGGCACGATATGTGTTCACTGTGACCGCTGACGGAGCACGACTGCAGGCTCTGTGATAAAGCTTTGGGCATCTTTCCTCAGGCGCTCTATATCAAGCTGTAAATTCTTAGCATTTCTTGACAATAATAGCCCGACTTATCCGTTATGCTTCATATAATATCCTTCAGGCACATGGCTTGAAGGCATTTGATTTGTAAACAAATTATCATCTGAATGCGCATCAATATTACCACCATCGGTCTGCTTGCCCTCACTTTGGGTGTGACAGGCTGCAAGACACAGGAGAACAAAGTCTCCTATTTTCAAGACATTGACCAGAAACAGCTCTATACAAATGTGAACCAAGACCGTGTGGAGCAGACCATCGAGGTGGGTAACGACCTCATCATACGTGTTTTCAACATCGACCCCTCAGCCGTGGCTGCGTTCAACCTCGCCCCGGTGAGCTATGTGAATACGTCGGAGCTGAGCATGCAGCAAACGGCTATGATTCAGACGTATCTGGTCGATAAGGAGGGTAACATCACCTTCCCTGTGCTTGGCAAGGTGCAGGTGAAGGGTCTCCTGCCCCGCGAGTTGGCAGTGGCTTTAGAGAAACGCATCGGCGAGTATGCCCCCGGCACGAGTGTGCAGGTGATGATTGACGGCTACACGGTGTCGCTGCTCGGCGAGGTGAATAAGCCCGGCAATTATCAGTATGTGAAAGACCGCACCACGCTGGTGGACCTGATTGCCACCGCGGGCGACCTAACAATTTATGGTGACCGCACCAACATTCTTTTGATTCGCGAAACACCCGAGGGAACCACTTACACCCGCTTCGACCTGACGAAGGCCGAGACGCTGTCGCAGCCGGAGTTCTATCTGCAACAGCACGACATTGTGTATGTGGAGCCGATTGAGGTGCGTCGCAAGATGACTCATTATGACACTATGAAGCAGTATAACCTGTCGGTTGTCTCGACGGTGGTAAGTTTCGCATCGGTAATCACTTCGCTGATTATCGCTTTGCTTGTTAAATAAAACTCTGAATCTGTTGGCATGAAATATATAGCACAGCCCGAGCTTTTAAGACTCGTGAATTTATATCGCAAGAACTGGAAGGTGTTCTTGCTCTCGTTGGTGGCATGCGTAGGCTTGGCAGTAGCCTTCTTGCTGATAAAAAACCCGACGTTCGACATCACAGCTTCTGTGTTGGTGAAGGAAGACAGCGGCAGCTCGGATATGAGCAGCGCTGCCTCGTCGATGATGCGCGGCTTTGCCGTTAGCGACATTTTGGGCGTGGGCGGCGGTGCCGTTGACGACGAAATCATCATCTTGGGTTCGTATAGCAATGTGTATTCGGCTGTGCGTAGCTTGCAGCTGAACACCGAGTACACGTCGCGCCCCTTCTTGCGCAAGAAGCATTTCTTTGACGACACCCCGGTGCGCCTCATCCCCGACCATCCCGAGATGGCGGATACGCTTTCGTCGGCGTTGCTCTTCCGCGTAAAGGTGAATGCCGAGGGTAAGGCTACGGTGAAGGTTACCACCAAGATTAAGCGCCACAAGATTACGTTGGCGAAGTTGGAGGGCTCGCTGCCTATGCGCGTCGAGACCGAGATGGGCAACTTCACGTTGGAGGCTACGCCGGCACTCAAGGCCGGCAAGACGACACGCCTCAAGATTATGTATTTCGACTATGCCTCGACGACCGAGCTTTATAAGAGAAAGCTCGACATAGACTTCGCCGACAAGAAGTCGAATGTGATGTTTATGATGTTTAAGGATGTCAACAAAACGCGCGGCAAGGCTTTCTTGACGGCAGTGATTGACAGCTATAACGACTATAGCCTTGAGGAGAAGAACCGCGACGCTCATATCATGGCAGACTTCCTCGACAAGCGCATCCGCGTGGTGCAGGGCGAACTGACTCAGGGCGATTTGCAGATTGAGGCATTCAAGGAGGATCATAAGCTCACCGACATCGGCGTGGAGCTGAAGATTATGTTGGAACGCAGCAGCAGTGTGAAGGAGCGCCGTCTGAATGCTGAGCGTCAGATTGCTTTGTTGCAAACTACGCGCGCCTTTGTGACTGACCCCGAGAATAAGTATGCGCTCGTGCCGCTGACGTTGGGCACGACCAATTCTGAATTGGCTGATGTGCTGAAGAATTACAACACTATGGTGGGCGAACGCCAGATTATGTTGCGTTCGACAAATGTTGAGAACCCCACGATTGTTCGTCTTGACGACCGCTTGAACACGGCGCGCCAAACGATGGTGTTGACTATCGACAACTCGTTGAAGATGATTGAAAAGGCTCTTTCCGAAGTCAACGACGAGGAGAATAAGATGTTGGATAAGTTGGAGAACGTGCCGCTGATTGAGCGTCAGTTCTACACCTTGCAGCGCGAGAATCAGGTGTCGAACACGATGTATCTGTATTTGTTGCAGCAACAAGCTCAGAACGACATGAAGCTGAATTCCGATGCGCCCAAGACGCAGATTGTGGATAAGGCTTATGCAGCTGTGAAGCCGTCGTCGCCCAAGCCGTTGTTGATAATGGCGGCTGCCGTGATATTGGCGCTGATATTCGCCGTGATTTACCTGCGCGCTCTGCGTGCCGTGAAGGGCGGTGTGGATAATGCTTTCGAGCTGAGTCAGCTGATTGAAGATACACCTATTTATGAGTTGCACGACGATGAGCCTGCCGATTATCATCAAGAGGTGGATGAGGCTTATATGAATGATGTGCGCAACGTGCGCTCAGAGATAGATTGGAGCACAAAGGCTACGGACGGCGCTAAGGTGTTGGCTGTGGCTTCTATGGAGCGCGAGGCGGGTAAGAGCAAGGTGGCTTATCATTTGGCAGAGAGCATTGCCGCCACACAGCGTCGCGTGTTGCTGATTGATGCCGACTTGCGCTACTCGAAGTTCGGTGCCACTCCGTTGGCTCACACCGAGAGTCAGCAGACGTTGCTGACCATGCTCAGCGATAAGGTGACCGCCCCATCGCAGGTTTATACTCCTTCAGCCAAGACTCCTTACCTGCAGATGATACCTGCCACCAACGGCATACAAAACCCGCAAGCAGCTTTCGAGCTGTTGCAGTCGCCGCAGTGGGAGCAGCTCTTGCTGTGGGCACGCGCGCACTATGACGCAGTTGTGATTGACACCACAGCGTTAGACCTCTATCCCGACACGCTGCCCGTATTGACGCAGGCTGATAGCAACTACTTCGTCTTCACCGCCGCAAAGAGCACCAAGAAGGCTGTGGCTCAGCTCAAGACGTTGGCTAACAACGAACAGACGAAGGATCTGCACCTGATTTTGAACGTATCTAAGAAGTTATCTTGATGGGGCATTTATCGCTGAACAAATGGATTCAAGGCGATAGCCGCTCGGCACGACTCAACAAGAACATTTTGGGCTCCATCTTGGTGAAGATTGGCAGCATCTTGTGTTCGCTGGTCGTGGTGCCGCTGACAATCGACTTCGTGAACCCGGTGCAGTATGGCATCTGGCTGACGATAAGTTCGGTGGTGGCTTGGATGAGTTTCTTCGACATTGGCTTCTGCAACGGTCTGCGTAATAAGTTGGCTATTGCCATCGCCGAGAATAATAAATCGCAAGCACGCACATACGTAAGCACGACCTATGCCGTGCTTACGGCTATTTTCGGCACCTTGATGTTGGTGCTGTTGGTGCTTGCCCAAAGTGCCCGTCTCTCGTCTCTGCTGAACATCAGCGAGAGTTATGAGGCGGATCTCACCGTGGCTTGCTCTATCTTGGTGGTGTATTTTTGCGTGACGTTCGTGCTCCGCATCTTGAGCAACATCTTGATGGCAGACCAACGTCCTGCCATATCGGCCACGATAGAGTTCGTGGGGCAAGCATTGACGCTGCCCGCCATCTGGGTGTTTCGCCAAACGGTGACGGGGTCACTCACGTGGCTCGCCTTGGGGCTTTGCCTCCCTCCCACTTTGGTGTGGCTGGTGATGACCATCATCTACTTCCGCGGTCGTTACAGCTTTTGCGCACCGCAGTGGCGCTCGGTGAACCTTAAGGAGTCGCGCAGTTTGTTCGGCATGGGGTTGCAGTTCTTCATCATACAGATTGCCGCCATCATACAATATCAAACCGCCAACGTCTTGATAGCGCGCATCTTCAGTATGGAAGATGTGACGGCTTATAACATCGCTTATAAGTATTTCAATGTGCTCAACATGGGCTTCATGATTTTGCTGCAACCGTTTTGGTCGGCTGTCACCGAGGCTTATGCCAAGGGCGAGTTGGAATGGATCAGACATCAGGTGCACCGCTATTTGGCTTTAGCGTTAGCGGCTACTGCCGCCGCCATCGTCATGCTGTTGTGTGCCGACTGGGTCTATGCAGTGTGGCTCAACTCGGCGGTCGAGGTGCCGATGCAGTTGTCGCTGTGGATGGCTATCTACATCCTCACGACCATTCTCGGTTCTATCTTCTGCTACTTTGTGAACGGCATCGGCGCTCTGCGCATTCAGTTCACCGCGAGCATTATCTCGCCTTTCATCTTCATCGGCATGGTGCTATGGCTGTGTGAGGGTTGCCACATGGGTGTGTGGGGCATCTTGATTGCCTCTATCACGGCAAACTTCAACGGCATCATCCTCGCCCCGATGCAGTATTTTAACGTAGTTATTAAACATAAGAGAGGTATATGGAGCAAATAACCATACAAGACAACATCAGCCGCCGACTGGAGTGGTTATGGTATGGATTACTATTCTATACCATGGGGGAATGTTGTAATGAAGTAGAGATTCCTATGGTTTATAAATTAGGTATCATCTTTGGTCTCCCTATGGCCTTTATTGGTCTTATGCGTGCTGTGAACTTTAAATCAAAGGAGTCTCTATCAAGCACCTTCTTCTACATTCTTTTGGCCTGGACGCTCTTCATGCTCATTCACCTCAAGAGTGAAGGCAAAGTAACTATATTCGACTATATCTACACGTACAATGTATTGCCTTATGCATCCATCTTGTTGTTAGTGATTCCTGTCACATCGTTGGTACGGAGTTTCTATAGCTATGCCACACGCACCTACATGTGGTACTTGTTCGTGTTCTTTCTACCTCTTTTAGCCCCCTGGCAATTCGGCATCGCGCAGATGTTCTTTGAGACTTTCGTAATGGTCTCTCTATTCATCTTCTTAACCAACAAATATCATAGTTCACGCACACTGATTTTTGCTGTCATCTGCATCATCTTATCCTTCTTGGTTGCAACCATCAATGCTCGTCGCAACTTGATGCTCACAACAGCTCTTTATCTCATGGTGGGCAGTTGCAGCTATGTATTTGGGTCGAAGATCAAATCGCTGGAGAATAGGATTGTGATTATAGCCGGTGCCGCCTTGTTCCTACTTGTTGCAGCTTATGCTTTTGTTGCAGATTCGACCGGTGCTTTCTCGTTAATATCCCAACGCGCCTCAGAAAATACCCGCGAAGGTGTTTTCCTCTACTTTATGTTAGATATGGATACACTCCCCGATTGGCTTTTGGGAAGAGGAATGATGGGAACTTACTATTGTCCCGGAGTTGATGGTGAGGATACAGAATACCGCACTGCATTGGAGTGTGGATATCTCCATTGGATTTTAAAGGGAGGATGTATCTATTTGCTGCTCTATTTGGTTACCTTCATTACCGCTATGGTCAGAGGGTTCCGTTCAAAGAACCAATTATGTCAAGCTTCGGCATGGATACTGCTTATTCAGCTGATTGATATGCTTCCCTTCGGGTTACACGCATTCAACATCAAGACCTTCGTGATATGGATGGCTGTAGCCATTTGTCTCAGCGACCAACTGCGAAAGAAGACAGATGAAGAAATCTTTCAACTATTCTTCACACCTAAAAATGAACCCCTACCATGGCAAAAGAACTAAAAATAATATGGGTTATCAACATCGTTCTGCCTGAAGTCTGCCCCCAATTAGGTATACCGACTACAGTATGTGGCGGGTGGTTAAGTGCCTACCGCGAGAGTTTACGCGCTAATTATCCGCAACAGAAGCTGGTTATTGTGTCACCGCACGCAGGTCGAGAGACTATTGTAGCGGAAGCCAATGGGGATAAGCATTACCTTTTCCCGGAGGTATTCAACGCCACGGAAAGACGACGACTTTTCAAGGATATTGTTGAGCAAATAAAACCGGATATCATACACATCCATGGGTCTGAATATCCCCACTCTTTTGACTTCTTGAGCGTATGTGACTC
>CAZBWT010000064.1:0-4466 GCA_964495625.1 uncultured Prevotellaceae bacterium
CCGGCCACTTCCCGTTAAGAAGCATGGTGCTCTGCGTTGCCCGGACTTTCCTCCCACACCGAGGTGTGAGCGACAGACCGTCCTGCTACACTGCCGCAAAGATAGTCCGTTTAGCGGCGTTAAGTGCCTTCCGGCGTGTTAAGCGGACTTAAAAGCGTTAATGTTGTTGTGTTTTTCGTTAAATACGCGCCGCGTTTTAACATAATAAGCTCTTGGAACCTTAATTTTGCAACGTCGAAAGTGAGGCAGACCCGAGGAAACTGCGGGATGACTGTCGGAAGCGCTTTCGGCACTAAACTGCGAACTAATCTTAATTGTTAAACCTATAAACGTATTTCTATGAAAAGTATGAAAGAGAAGATTCAGATGTTGTGCGCCATGACGGTGGTGGGTTTGGTGACCTCAGCCGTGACTTATGGCATCATGGTGCGCGTGGGCGGTGCCGGCAGTGGCACGGATGCGCCTTTCACCCCCGACGGCAGTGTGCGCACGGTGGGCTTCACCCCGGCGGTGAGCTCGGCATCGGTGACTGATAATGACTTTACTCGCGCCGCCGAGATGACGGTGAATGCCGTGGTGGGTGTGCGTTGTGCGCAGCGTGTGCAGCAACAGCAGATGCAGGGCAGCACGGGCGACCCGTTTTTCGACCTCTTCTTCGGCTACCGCGGTCAGCAGCCGCAGCCGAAGGGCAAGGAGGGTTACGGTTCGGGCGTGATCATCAGCAGCGACGGATATATTGTGACCAACAATCACGTGATTGACGGTGCGGATACCATTCAGGTGACGCTGAACGATAAGCGTCAGTTTGACGCTGTGTTGGTGGGCACCGACCCCGCCACAGACATCGCCTTGCTCAAGGTGGAGGGTACGGATTTGCCGACCATCTCGTTTGGCGCAAGTGACGACCTGAAGATTGGCGAGTGGGTGTTGGCTGTGGGCAATCCCTTCATGTTGAACTCCACCGTGACGGCAGGCATTGTGAGTGCCAAGGCGCGCACTTTGGGTATGCAGAGCGGCAAGTTGGGCATCGAGTCGTTCATTCAAACCGATGCTGCCGTGAACCCCGGCAATAGTGGTGGCGCACTGGTCAACACGGCGGGGCAGTTGGTGGGCATTAACACCGCAATATATTCACAAACAGGTAACTACGCCGGTTATTCGTTCGCCGTGCCGAGCAGCATTGTGAGCAAGGTGGTGACCGACCTTAGGCAGTATGGCACGGTGCAGCGCGCCGTGTTGGGCATCTCCATTCGCGACGTGGATGCCGAGTTGGCAGCCGAACATCAGCTGAAGGTGTCAGAGGGTGTGTATGTGGCTGAAGTTAGCGACGGCAGCGCCGCAGCCGAGGCTGGCATCAAGGTGGGCGACGTGGTGACACGCATTAATAATGCCACGGTCAAGACGGTGGCTCAGCTGCAAGAGCAGGTGGCTCGTTTCCGCCCCGGTGACAAGATTCGCGTGTCGTTCATTCGCGATAATAAGGAGCAGACCGTGGATGTTGTGCTGAAAAACGTGCAGGGCAGCACCGACGTGGTGAAGAAGACGGGTCTGGATGTGCTCGGTGCTACGTTCCAAACTCTGTCGCGCCAGGACTTGGTGAAGTATGGTGTGCGCAGCGGTGTGTTGGTGAAGAGCGTGGATAAGAAGGGCTTGTTCGCCAAGAGCGGCATTCGCGAGAACTTCGTGATTGTGAAGATTAATGATGCCGCCGTGAATAGCGATAAGGATGTGGAGCGCGTCTATGAGACGCTGACCACGCAGCGCGGCGAGGATGCCGAACCGGTGATGTTCATCGTGGGTGTTTATCCCGGTGGTAAGACTGCTTATTATGCCGTGGATTTGAGTAAGTAATCCTTTAAACTCGAAGGGGGATGTGCTCCTATATGCCTTCCCCTTTGCATTAATAGCAAGGAATTTTGATTGTTTATATATGCCAATCCGGAGCTTGCCGTGATTTACCCCGTGAGGGAGAAGATCAATGCAGCTCCGGATTTTTTTTATTTAAATCTGATGCCTAAGGTCACATTGAGCATACGCCCGGTGAGGTAGTTGGGCACGGCATATTGCAGGTTATCGACGGCGGTTACCCAATAATATGAGTTGGTGTTGTTGATGTCCATAAGGTTGAAGATTTCCAACCCGAGCGACATCTCGCTGATGTGTCGCCAACGGCGCGCACGCATGAAGCGGGTGTTCTCGTCGTTCCAGAGGCGTGAGGCACCGAGGTCCACGCGGCGGTAGGCGGGGGTGCGGAAGATGCCCGAGGCGCGACCGCCGATGGGCGAGTAGAAGGGGAGTCCGTCGTTAAACACTCCGCGCAGGTGCACTCGATAGCTGTCGTTGCCGGGCCAGTAGTCTGAGAAGTAGAGCCCCACGGAGTAGCGTTGCTCGGTGGGGCGCGAGGTCTTGAGTCCGTCCACCCGCTCTTTCGACTCCATCAGCGAGAGGGTGAGCCATGAGTCGGTGCCGGGCACAAATTCGCCGAAGAGTTTGAAGTCGAGACCCGTGGCAAAGGCGGTGCCGGTGTTTTCGCCGCGGTAGCGTATCTGCACGTTGTCTACGGTGTAGGGGATGTAGTTGCTGATGCCTTTGTAGTATGCCTCGGCGGTGAACTTGAAGGGGCGATCATAGGCCTTGAAGGTGTAGTCGCTGCCCATGATGAGTTGCCAGGAGCGTTGCGAGCGGATGTCGCTGTTCATATGTATCATGGTGTTGCCGTCGGCATCGACATACGACAAGCGGTATTCCTTATAGAAGGGGGCTTGGTAGTAGATGCCCGAAGCGAGGCGCAGCGTCCACCCGGGACGTGCGTCGGGGCGGTAGGTGAGGGCTGCGCGCGGACTGAAGAGCCACTCGCGGTTGAAGTCCCAGTAGGTGAGGCGCACACCTGCCGTGAGGCGCATGCGTCCGCCAAGAGCATTCCAGCCATAGGCTTCTTGCACAAAGGTGGAGAAGCGCGTGGTGGTGTTCTTATAGAAGGAGTGGAGGTTGTAGATCATCGCCACGGTGTTCCCGGTGTGGGGCAGGGTGTAGCCCGAGGAGTCGCGGCGCTCCCACTCGGCAATGCGGTCGTCGATGCGTTCGTTTTGCAGCGTCATGCCGTAGGTGAGTTTGACGTGTTTCACCTGCGAGGTGCCGTTGAGCGTGAGGGCGAAGACGGAGGCTTGCAGGTAGTTGCGCGCATGTTCGTGGTAGCCGCCCACACCGAGCGAGTTTTGTCCGCCGTCGGTGGCTTCGTCGAGCCAGTATTCGCCGTTGATGTCGTAGGTGACCTCTTCGTCGGTGGTGAAGGCAGAGGCGCGCAGGTCTAACTGTGTGTTGGGCAGCCCTTTGTAGCTGAGCGTGGCGGCGGCGAAGTAGGTGTCGAAGTGGTCTTTTTCTTGTCCGTCGAAGTAGACTTTGAACTTGCGGGGCGTATCCATCGTGCCGAAGCTCGTCTCACGCGACTCGGGGCTGAAGCGGTAGATGTTGCGGCTGATGTTGCCGAGCAGTGAGACCTCCCATTTGTCGCTCGAGGTGTAGGTGAGGTAGGTCTGGTAGTCGAAGAAGCGCGGGTCGTATTCCCCCTTGGTGTCGAGGGTGGAGAGGAGCGACGAGCCGCGTTTGTAGCGCAGTCCGTGCAGCTGTGTGAAGCCTTTAGCGGCTTGCCCGAGTGAGGCATTGGCTCCCATGAGTCCCGCCGAGGCGGAGGCTTCAAATGCCTTGGGTCGCTTATAGGTGATGTCGAGCACCGACGACATCTTGTCGCCGTATTCGGCTCCGAAACCGCCGGTGGAGAAGTCGATGCCCGCTACCATGTCGGGGTTGATGAAGCTGAGCCCTTCTTGCTGACCCGAGCGGATTAGCTGCGGACGGTAGACTTCGATGCCGCCCACGTAGACTAAGTTCTCGTCGAACGAGCCTCCGCGCACGCTGTATTGGCTGGAGAGTTCGTTGTTCATGTTGACACCCGCCATGGTGCCGAGCATGTCTTCCACCACGTTGCCCGAGGCGGAGGGCTGGTGTTGCAGTTCGCGCGTGTCGATGCGCTCGAGGGTGCCTTGCTGTTGACGCGCGGCAGTGACTTCCACGTCGCCAATCACCGAGGTGTTGGTGCGCAGGGTTACGTCGAGTTTCAGGCGGCGCAGACCGGTGTCGTCAGGGGTGATGCCGGCGGTGTTGAGGGTGCGCTCCACGCGTTTGTAGCCGAGGCTGGTGAAGACCACCGTGAGGGTGTCTCCGGCAGGAACAATGAGGTCATATTCCCCCTTGAAGTTGGTGAGTGTGCCCAACGAGCCGCTTTTGAGGCGGACGTGCACGATGTCCATGCCCTGACCGTTTTCGTCGGTGACGCGCCCCGTGATGCGCACCTTGCCCGTTTCACGAGCGTCGGTTTGGCTGAGTGGCAGGTGGGGTGCCGCCGTGGCGGTGACTGCCTTCGCGGGCGCGGCTGCGCAGAGCGTGGTGCCTATGAGCAGGGGGGTGAG
>CAZBWT010000064.1:4566-11178 GCA_964495625.1 uncultured Prevotellaceae bacterium
CTGCCTTCGCGGGCGCGGCTGCGCAGAGCGTGGTGCCTATGAGCAGGGGGGTGAGTAGAAGCCGGGGGGCGATATGTGGTGGTGTGTGGTGTGTGGTGTTCATAAGTGATGTGTGTGCCTCTGTTTAGACTCCGCCCACGGTGAGCGCTTTGACCGAGACGGAGGGCATGCCGCAGGTGACGGGGCACGACTGCCCCTCTTTGCCGCACGTCCAGGTGCTGTTGTCGATGAGTGGGTTGTTGGCTACGCCCACAATGTCTGCCAAGGCTTGCGGTCCGTTGCCGATGATGTTGATGTCTTTCACCGGGGTGGTGAGGCGACCTTGCTCAATGAGGTAGCCGCTCTTGACGAAGAAGGTGAAGTCGCCGGCTCCGATCTGCACCTGCCCGTTGGTGAAGTCGCGCACGTAGATGCCTTGCTTCACGTCGCGGATGAGTTCTTCTTCGGTGGCGGTGCCGCCCTCCATGTAGGTGGAACGCATGCGGGGTATGGGCAGGTGGCGGAAGGATTCGCGTCTGCCGTTGCCCGTGGGCTCCACGCCGTAGTGGCGGGCGGAGATGCGGTCGTGCAGGTAGCCGGTGAGGCGACCGTCATAGACCAGGTAGGTCTTTTGCCCTGCCACGCCTTCGTCGTCGAAGTTGATGGAGCCGCGGTTGTGCATGAGGGTGCCGTCGTCTACCACCCGGATGTTGGGGTGGCAGATCTGTTGCCCGAGTTTGTCGGAGAAGATGGACTCGTTCTTGCGGTTGAAGTCCGCCTCGAAGGCATGACCGATGGCTTCGTGCAGCAAGATGCCGCCGGCACCTGCCGCCATCACCACGGGCATGGTGCCGCCCTTGGGCTGTGTGGCGGTGAGCGCAAATTGCACCTTGCGTACGGCATCGACGGCAAGTTCTTCGATGAGCTCGTCGGTGAGCATCTCAGCCCCCATGCGGAAGGAGCGCGACACGTGCGCCTGCTCGCTCTTGCTGCCTTCGCCGCTCTGGCGCGCCACGCAGGTCACGCCTATGGAGCCGAGGGGCTGCACGTCGTCGTAGCAGATGCCTAAGCTGTTGCAAAAGCCGATGTATTTGGTTTTGTAGCTGAGGGTGGCTTGTACGCGCACGATGCGCGGTTCCAATTCATGCAACCGCTGCTCTAAGTGGCGCAGCAGGGGGATGCGCGTGTCGATGCCTTCTGACTCCCACGGGGTGAGCATGGGGTAGACGTTGGTAGCGGGTCGCACTGTGTGGAGCGCGGCGACGGGGGGCACTGCGCCGGCGGGTGTGTCGGCTATGAGTGCAGCGGTGCGCGCCGCCTCTTTGAGTCGCTCGGGGGTCACCTCTTCTACGTAAGCATACCCGCTATGTTCGCCACACACTACGCGCACACCGGCTCCGTAGTCGATGTTGCCGGCGGTGCGATTTACGTCGGCATCTTGCAGCGAGATGCTGCCGGTGAAGGAGTGCTCGAAGTAGATGTCGGCATAGGTGCCGCCCCGACTGAGTGCTGTGGCAAGCACGGCGCTCAGTTCGGTTGTGTCGATAGGGAAGTGGGTCATTGCTTTGTTTGTCTTTGTTTTAGTGGATTAATGAATGGGGTTTATATTGTTGCCTATTAGGTGTTTGTGGATAGATTCCTTTCTTTTCCGGGTTTGGGGATGAAAGGGTTATATCGTTACCTATTGGGTGTGTTATATCTATCCAACTCTTTAGGGGTTTATATCTTCACCTCCTTAGGCAGCACCGCATCGCACAGCAGGGTGTTGGCACCCACAGAGATGCCGGCTTGGTGCATGCGGCTCAGTGCCTCCCATTCGTGGCTGAAAGCCTTGTGGTAGTTTATCTTAAGGTCTTCACGCCCGTGGTTGTTCATGAGGTCCATCAGGAGCCCTATGGAGAGCTTGTTGATGTCCATGCCGGGGGTCCAGAAGTGGTGGTCGCGGTTGCCTTTGTCGATGGTTTCGCGTATCACGTCGAGCTCCTCCAGTCGGCTCACGATTTTGCCTGTGAGCTTGGAGGGGAGGCGCAGGTAGCCGGCTATCTCTTCGGTGGAGATTACCTCTTGTTCTTTCTTAAACCGCGAGTAGATGACCGCCGTGACGATGACGGTGAGGAAGTCGAAGTAGCGGCGCGAGATGTTGGCGGTGTCTTTCTCGAAGTCGAAGTTCTGAATGTTTTGTGAGGCGTATGCCAATTCGGCTCCGTAGAGGCAGATGATCCACGACATCTGCACCCACAACAGCAACAAGGGGAGCGCGGCAAAGCTGCCGTAGATGGCATTGTATTTCGACACCCATATCTGTCCGCTGATGTAGAGCATCTGGAAGATTTGGAAGGCGCATCCGGCAATGGCACCTGCCACCAAGGCGTTGGTGACCTTCACCTTGGTGTTGGGTATGATGATGTAGGCTCCGGTGAACATGAGGGTGGAGAGCACGTAGGGGGCGGCTTTCAGCAGCATCATCACGGTGTGGCTGACGGTTTCGTCGAGGTAGCCTTCTTTGACGTAGGTCTGAAGGAAGAGCTGCAAACCGCTCGACACGAAGATGATGATGGGCACCACAATCATGATGCTGAGGTAGTCGGTGAATTTGCGCACGGTGGAGCGCGACCGCTTTTGCTGCCAGATTTGGTTGAACACCACTTCGATGTTGCCGATAAGGCTGATGATGACCCACAGCAACAGCACGATGCCTAAGCCCATGATTACACTCGTCTTGGTGTGTGCTAAGTAGTTAGCCGCAAACTCGAAGCCGTAGGTGATGGCTTCGGTCTGCCCCGGCAGGGCTTGGAT
This sequence comes from uncultured Prevotellaceae bacterium, assembly GCA_964495625.1. Taxonomy (GTDB): domain Bacteria; phylum Bacteroidota; class Bacteroidia; order Bacteroidales; family UBA3663; genus Liminaster. The sequence continues at coordinate 7,342 of CAZBWT010000064.1, forward strand.
GAGGGTGCGCTCTATGTCGTCTTGTATGCCGAAGCCTTTGGCTACACCCAAGATGAGCGCCAACAGCGGCACGATGGCAAGCAGGGTGCTGAAGGTGAGCGCCGAGGCTTTTTCTTGCATGCGGTCGCTGAGGAAGAAGCGCACCGACAGGATGAGGGCTTTGGCTATGCTGATGAGCCATTTGTAGATGCCCGTGACATCTTGTGTGGTGATGCGCCAAATGTCGTAGGTGACGAAGCGCCACGACTTCCAGATGATGTATTTGAAGCGACGCCACCTCACGTTGCGTGGGTTGCGTCGCTGTTTGGCGGCAACTTTGCGCCGCTCGTGTTCTGCTCTGTCAGTTGACATGGTATGTTAGATTTTGGTGAGTTATTTGCTGAGCTTTAGTTTGGTGGTGCCAATGAGGTTGCCGTCAGCATAGACCTCGAAGGTGTAGGTGCCGGGGTCGAGCGTCTCCGAGCGGTTCCAATAGAGGGTGACGGGAGTTTCTTCGCCGCCGTATTCAATCTCTTTCTTCATCGAATAGTCGATGTTGGCTCCGTCGTAGCTGAACTTGCCGCTCTTGGCGTTGGTCATCACCTCTTCGCCGGGTTTCAAGATGCGCACATACACCACTTTCTGCCCGATTTCGGCAGTGACGTTTTTGGCGATGTTGAAGCTGACGGCAAGGGTCTTCACTTTGCGCAGCGAGTTGGTCTCTTTGTCGCGCGAGTTGAGGGCGCGCGCCGTGAGTGCGGTGGCTTCGAGGTGGGCGGCAAGCGTCACCTTTTGGCTGAGCTGCTCGTTGCGTTGCTGCAGGGCGGCATTGTTGCGCGTGGCGGAGGTGTATTGCTGACGGATGGTCTGGTTTTCAGCCACGAGCTGCTCGTTGACGCGGTTGAGTGAGTCAACTTGCGCCACGTAGTAGCGCAGCACGCTGCGCACCGTTGCCAACTCCTTCTTGAGCTGCGAGATGCGACGCGCGTCTTCAGCTTTGGTCTGCTTCAGCTCTTCAACCAAGCGCTGCATCTTGATGCGCTGGTCTTCTAACTTCTGCTCGAGGGAGTCGTTGTTGACGGTTAGCTTATAGCCTTCATATTGTATGGCAAGTTGGGAGTATTCGTCTTGCAGTTCTTCTTTCTCGATGGCAAACTGCTCGGTGAGGACATCAATAGTTTGTTGCTGACGGTAGGTGTAGTAGCCAAAGCCGGCAATGACACCGACTAAGAGTATGGCACCAACCACGATAGCTTTCTTATTCATTGCGTAGTGTTTGTTCCGTTTTTGAATGTAAAAATATAGCTGCGATATTTTAGCTTGTAGAGCCGCAAATATACGCTATTAATTTATAAATTAGGGGAGAAGCTATTATTTTTTGCCCGAACATGCCAAAAAACAGCTTCTTGATAAGTGTGAAAGTGGCAGTAGTTATTATCTTTGCACCATTATGAATATTGAATCAGATCTCACGCCGGTCATCTATGACCGCTTCCCGTCGCCTTGTTATGTGCTCGAAGAGCGCCTCTTGCGACGCAACCTCGCGCTGATAGCCGATGTGGCACGTCGTGCTGATGTCGAGATCATTTTGGCTTTTAAGGCCTTCGCCTTGTGGCGCACGTTCCCTATTTTTAGGGAGTATATCCACCACACCACGGCAAGCTCGCTGTCAGAGGCGCGCTTGGCATTTGAGGAGTTCGGCAGCCGGGCTCACACTTATTCGCCGGCTTATACCGACGCGGAGTTTGCCGAAATTCTGCATTGCAGTGAGTGCATCACGTTCAACTCTCTGTCACAATATGAACATTTCTATCCGCAGGTGCGCACTGCCCGCCATGCGGTGAGCTGCGGTTTGCGCGTCAATCCGGAATATTCTGAGATTGAGACGGAAATCTATAATCCTTGCGCTCCGGGTGCCCGCTTCGGCGTGTTGAGCGACGCTCTGCCCGAGGTGCTGCCCGAGGGTATTGAGGGCTTCCATTGTCACTGCCATTGCGAGTCGGATAGTCACGCTCTGGAGCATACACTGACTCATCTTGAGGCACGCTTCGGCAAGTGGTTCGGGCAGCTGAAATGGTTGAACTTGGGCGGCGGTCACCTCATGACGCGTCAAGGCTATGATGTGGAGCACCTCATCAGCTTGCTGCGCGGTCTGCACGAGCGTTATCCGCATTTGCGCATCATTTTGGAACCAGGCTCGGCATTCGCCTGGCAGACGGGTCCGCTGTTGTCGCAGGTGGTGGATGTGGTGGAGAACCACGGGGTGCGCACAGCTATCCTCAACGTGAGCTTCGCCTGCCACATGCCTGACTGCTTGGAGATGCCTTATCACCCCACGGTGCGCGGTGCTGAGACGCTGTCTGACAACGCTGTGTTTACCGCCGCTCTCGGCGAGCATGTGTATCGCCTCGGGGGTAACAGTTGCCTGAGCGGCGACTTTATGGGCAGCTGGAGGTTCGACCACGAGTTGCGCCCCGGCGAATATGTGGTGTTTGAAGATATGATCCATTACACCACAGTCAAGACGCACACTTTCAACGGCATTTCTCATCCCGCCATAGCTCTCTATCATACCGACGGCACCATCGAGGTTCTGCGCCGCTATGGTTACGAGGATTATCGCAACCGCATGGATTGATTGTCAGCCTATAATAAGTTATGGGCTGCAGTAGTGTCCTTTGCAAATATAAGATTCACGCCTATAATAAGTTATGAACGAAACGAACTCAACGATGATGACTGATGAAGACTGGATGGCGCGTGCCGCTGCTTTGGCTCTGAGGGGCGAGGGCGCGGTGAACCCCAATCCGTTGGTGGGAGCCGTGGTGGTGAAGAATGGTGTCTTGATAGGCGAGGGGTGGCACGAACGTTGGGGCGGTCTGCATGCCGAACGCAATGCTTTGGCTCGCTGCACGGAGTCGCCTCGCGGTGCCACGGTTTACGTGACGTTAGAGCCGTGCTGTCATTATGGCAAGACTCCGCCTTGCACCGAGGCTCTGATTGAGGCTGGTGTGGCTCGTGTGGTGGTGGGTCTCGACGACCCGAATCCACTCGTAGCGGGCAAGGGTATTGCCGCGCTGCGAGCCGCCGGCATCGAAGTGACTACCGGTGTGATGACCGATGTGTTGAAATATCACAACCGCGTGTTCCTGAAATATATATGTCAACATCGCCCGTGGGTGGTGCTCAAGTCGGCAATGACGCTCGACGGTAAGATCGCTACACGCACGGGGCATTCTCGCTGGGTGACCGGACCCGAGGCACGACAGCGGGTGCACATGATGCGCCGTCGCTATATGGCTATCTTGGTGGGCATCGGCACCGCTTTGGCTGACGACCCGCTGCTGAATTGTCGCTTGGAGGCTCATCCCGAGGCGCGCCAACCCATCCGCTTCGTGGTGGATAGCCGGGCGCAGTTGCCGCTGCAGAGTCAACTGGTGGCTACGGCAAGGGAGCTGCGCACCGTGGTGGCTCACACCGATGCCGCCCCCGCCGAGCGTTTGGAAGCACTCCGCGCCGCCGGTGTCGAGACGTGGCTATGCCCTGCAGTCGATGACCCCGTAGATTTGGATGCTCTGATGCAGCAGATAGGTGCTGCCGGCATCGACTCTGTGCTCGTTGAGGGCGGAGGTACTTTGGCAGAGGCTTTTCTGCGTCGGCACTTGGTGGATGAGGTGGTATGCTTCATCGCACCCAAGATTGTTGGCGGACGCGATGCCAAGACTCCTGTTGAGGGCTTGGGCGCGGCTACGATGGACGAAGCCGTCATCTTGCACGACATCCGCACAGAGCAAGTGGGCGAGGATGTCATGATTACGGCATTAGTCTGACATGTTGATGGTTGCTCCGTTCGGCAAT
>CAZBWT010000065.1:0-10857 GCA_964495625.1 uncultured Prevotellaceae bacterium
TATTGATGTTTCTTACATAGGGGGCATGCCGCCACCGCCGGGACCGCCTCGGCGGTTATCGTCGTTGTTTGCCTTGTTTGACACGCCCTTGTAGTTAGCAATCTTATACGTAAAGGTCAGCATAAAATAGCGCGGCATGTAGTTGATATATGAGCGGCTGATATACGAGTCGGTCACCGAGCGAGAATAGCCGCTGCGCGTATTCAAGATGTCGTAGGCCTGCAGCTTCAGTTCGGCGGCATTATTCTTCAGGAACTTCTTGCCGAGCGAAGCGTTCCACGTATAGTCGGTGATGCTCTCAGACATTGCCGAGCCGGTGTAGTACTTATAGTTGAACTCATGACCCATAGTGAAGCCGCGCCAGAACACCCAGTTGAAGCGCACATTCACGTTGTGCGTCAAGTAGTCGTAGTTGTTCGACTCGTTCTCCGTGTCCTTCACCTTCTGGAATGAGGGGCTGTAGTGGATGCCGAAGTCTAAGTCCGACGAGATGTTGCTCATGATGCTCAACGTAGGCGACACGCTGAAGTTGCGAATCTTCGAGTCGAAATTCAGATACTCCTGCTTGCCGTTGCCGTTGGTGCCCGTATAATAGAGCTGACGGCTCGGAGTGACGCTGTAGTTGGTGTTCACGCCGAAGTTCACATTGCTCAAGATGAGGTCGATGGGGAAGCCATACGTCAAGCCGGCATCCGCCTGACGATAGCCGCTCATGTTCACCGGCTGACTGATGCGAGCACCGCTGATGAGATTCAGACCGGCAAAGCGAGCGTCGGTGTAGCCCTGCATCTCGTTGAGTGCCACGGTGTGGTCGCTGTTGTTGGTCAGATACTGCGTGCCGATGTAGTCTTGCTGATAAGTGAAGCTGCCGAAGAACATCAAATTCGTGGCGCGCTCCGTATTGCTGTGCATGAAACGCACGCGCACACTGTGGCGGATGCTCTGATCCAAGTCGGGGTTACCCGTTGAATAAGACAGCTCATTGCCGGTGTTCACACTCTGTTGCAGCGAGCTGACGCTCGGAGCCGACGAGCTTGCGCGGTAGTTCACATGCAGCTGCGTGCCCTGCACGGGGTTCCACTCAAAGCGGAGGTTGGGCAGCAAGCTGTTAAACGACTTCGAGGTGGTGTACGACGGGTCTTGCTGCTGCGCCGAAGACTGCTGCCAGTAAAGATAATTCTGCTCACCGTCCAACTCGGCATACTGGAAGCTCAACCCTGCGTTAAAGCGGATATATTCCGAGTTGAGGCGGTAGCCAAGCTCACCGGAGTGGCGAGTGTAGTCTGAGATATATTTATTGGAGTTATTTGTGTCGATAGAGTCGAGCTCGTTAAACGAAGCGTCGTTATAATAACCCACGGTGCGGTCGGTCGACGAGTGGGTGAACTCCGTAGCATAGCGCAGCGAGAGTTGCTGATTCGTAGCGATAGGTTCCGTCCACATCACGTTGCCGCCCAAGCGATAATTCTTCGTGTCGCTGTCGCTGCCCTGATAGGTCTTCACCGAGTTGAGCGTTTTGTCGTTGTCGCTCTCACTCTCGCTGCCTGATACACTACCATCAAAGTTGATGCTGATGGTTCTGCCCGCCTTGGCGAACTTGTGTCGCCACAAAAGGCTACCGCCGGCATTCCAGCTGTGGCTGTCGCTCAGCGTGTGGGTGACGGTCTTGTTCTGGTAGGCATTGCGCAGGCTCTCCTGCTCCGTCACCGAGTCGAGAGCATAATTCCAGGTGGTGTTTTGCGTGATGCCGTTGCCGTCGGTCTTCTGATAATTAAACGACGGGCGGAACATAATCTCATTCTCATCGTTCGGCTTATAGCTGATGCGCATATCCAGGCGGTGGCTATAGTTATGGCTCACCTTGTTGTCGAGCTGCTGCGACGAGCGATCCAAATTGATATAATCATTGCTGATAGAGTCATCGAGATACGTGCGGGTCATGTTGAAGAAATAGCTGCCCTGCACGTCGAGCTTATCATCGAGATACGTATCGTTGAAGTTCAAGCCGAACGCATTGGCGCGGCTCACACCCTGCTGCCAAGCCACACGGTTGCCCATGCCGCCGCCGCGACCGCCCATGCCGCCCGAGCTCTGCAGGTCGTCAAACGAGAAGTTCTGCTGGTTCACATTGTTCGTCATGCCGAGCATCGAGATGCGGCGGTCGCCGCTAAACAAATTCAAGTTGAAACCTGCATTATAATAAGCGTTGGCATCCACGTCGGCACCACCGCCGCCATACACCTTGCCAAACACACCGTTGCGGCGGTAGCTCTTGGTGGTGAGGTCCATAGCCTTCACCGTGTTGCCGTCGTCGAAGCCCGTGAACTCAGCCTGGTCGCTCTTCTTGTCGAACACAGCCACCGACTGCACCACCTCGGCGGGCAGTGTCTTGAGTGCCAACTTCGGGTCATTCTCAAAGAAAGCCTTGCCATCCACCAAAATCTTCTCCACCGTCTCGCCCTGCGCCTTCACGCCGTCGTCGGTCACCTCAATGCCGGGCATCTTCGCCACCAACTCTTCGGCAGAAGCGCCGTCCATTACCTTATAGGCATCGGCATTATAGACCACCGTGTCGCCCACCTGCTTCACGCGTTGGCTGCGAGCCACGGCGCTCACCTCTTGCAGGGCGCGCACGTCTTCGCTCATCTTAAACTTACCCAAATTAGCACCTCTGCCGGGCCATACGTTCACCTCCTTGGTCATGGCCTTATAGCCCACATACGAAAAGTCGAGCGTGTACTTGCCCGGGCGTTCCACGGTGAATTCAAACTTGCCGATGCTGTCGGTGATGCCGAACGTGCCTGTGCCGCCGTCGGCGGAAGTCACCTTAACCGTGGCGGCATACAAGCCCTCACCGGTTTTCTCGTCCACGATATAGCCGGTGGCGGTGACTTTCATGCGGGGTTGTGCTGACACGGGTAGAAACGAAAGGGCGCAGCTCACCAAGAGCAGCGTCCACAGATAATGAAGTGTGTTTTTAAAATGTAACATTTTTATAGAAGAGGAGTGTGTTATAAATCGGGTCGAATAGCCCGGCGGGCAATGCCCCGCTGCACCTCGCGAAGAGGCGGCTGAGGCAGAAGGGTGCGCTCGGGCAGGGTAGGGGCTTTAGCCGCAAACCGAAATTATGACGTGACAAAATAAAGAAAGTTTAATGTCGTTTTAAAAATAACGCTTATCTTTGCCTCCCATAAAACGGCGAGGCAACGTCGTTGATACCAAATTACATAAACATTATGGCTGACGTTTTGTGTCCGTTACCGATAGCACTGCTCGCCTTGGGCGCAGTCTTCGGTCTGTCATGGTTGGTGCAATGCATCATCGTTTCACGCATCTATTTCCGTCCCTACCGCCGTGCCGGTGCCGAGGCTAAGCGCCCGGCAGCTGCCACCGATGCCGCCCTCCCCGGGGTCTCCATCGTTGTCTACTCCCACAACCGTGCGCACCAGTTAGACCACAACCTCCCCACGCTCCTTGAGTTAGACTACCCCAACTACGAAGTCATTGTGGTCGATGATGCCTCCACCGACGACACCCCCGATGTCTTGACGCGCATCGAGCAGCGCTACGACCACTTCTACCACACCCACATCACCGACCAGGTGCGCACCGTCAGCAGGCGCAAGCTCGCCATGATGCTCGGCATCAAGGCTGCGCGCTACGATGTGGTGCTCTCCACCCATGCCCAGTGCCTCCCTGCCTCGGGCGACTGGATACAAGCCATGGTGCGTCCCTTTGCGCAGGGCAAAGACATCGTGTTGGGTCCCATCTCCTACGAATATCGCACTTCGCTCCTCTCGCGCTTCTTCGGCTACGACCTCTTTCAGCGTCTCATGTTGCTCTTTGGCTTCACCTTGGCGGTGAAACCCTTTGCGGGCAGCGGCATGAACATGGCGTTTCGCAAGCAAGTCTTCTTCGACCACCATGCCTTCAGCCGCTACCTTAACCTTCAGCCCGGCGAAGACGACCTCTTTGTGGCTGAGGTCAGCAACCCGCGCAACACCACCGTGGCATGCACACCTCAGGCTGTGGTGATGGTGCAAGACCACCCGCTGCGCTACCCCTGGGGGCAGCTCCGATTGCGTCGTGCCTTCACCTCGCGCTTCTACGCACCCGCTGTGCGTGTGCTCTATGGCTTAGACGTAGCCACGCGCTACCTCGCCCTGCTCAGCGGCGTGTTGTTGTTAGTGGGCTTAGCCTTGGGGCAGCAGTGGTATGCGTTGGGCGGTGTGGCACTGTTGTCGCTCGTCCTCATCGTGTTGCGCATGCTCAGCGTCTACGGCTTTGCCCGCCGCATGAAGCTCCATCACTACCTCTTCTCGCCCCTCTGGTTTGACCTGATTATCCCCATCATAGACATCTACTTCAAAATCAAAGCTTTGCTGCGACATAAGTCCTTCGAGGTGGGCAGAATATAAGTGAGCACCTCGCCGACCTCCGGGCGCAGAGCAACCACTACGTCCGCATAGCTTGTCGCTACAATTTCGGTGCTCCCACGTATGTGTGGCACATCAACGTTCGCCCCGCGCCCATCACTCTTGCCAAGAGTGATGGGCGCGGGGCTTTCTTGTGGCTTCAACTACGTTGCGAGAGTGCCTCGCCGATTATGCCGCCATGCCCAACCCCGTTGTGGGTGCACGTCGGCGGCATCTCGGCTTCGTGTTCGGCAGTCGCTGTGCCCTCAGACGAGCCAAAGGCGATGTGGCAAGTCAATAAATGTGAGGAATTAATCTTTACGTTTCCGAACTCTGCCGCGTTGACATTCCAACACGAACTCGTCCGCTAAATATTTGTTGCTCATCAGGTATAAACCTCGAAAAACTTTCAGAACTGCTTAGCCAGACCGCCCACCGAGGTCTCTTTGTAGAGGCTGGGCAGGTCGTGACCTGTCTCTTTCATCACCTCCACCACCTTGTCGAACGACACGCGGTGCACACCGTCGCCGAAGCCGGCATACGAACTGCAGTCCAAGGCGCGCGAGGCGGCGTAAGCGTTGCGCTCGATGCAGGGAATCTGCACCAACCCGCACACGGGGTCGCACGTCAAGCCCAAGTGATGCTCCAGTCCCATCTCGGCGGCATACTCAATCTGAGCCACCGTGCCGCCGAACAGCTGGCAGGCGGCAGCCGCAGCCATGGCGCATGCCACACCCACTTCGCCCTGACAGCCCACCTCGGCACCCGAGATGGAGGCATTGCGTTTCACCACAGCGCCCACCAAGCCGGCAGTAGCCAAAGCGCGCAGCAGACGTTGGTCGCCAAAGCCCTGCTCCTTCCATAAATAATAGAGCACACCGGGCAACACACCACACGACCCACACGTGGGGGCGGTGACGATGATGCCGCCGGCGGCATTCTCTTCGGCTGTGGCAAGGGCGTAGGCATAGAGCTTGCCCTTCTCGCGCATGGCGGAACTGTAGCTTTGCGACTTGATGAGGTATTCACTCGCCTTGCGACGCACACCCAAGCCGCCGGGCAACACGCCCTCAGCCACCACGCCGCGCTCCACGGCAGCCTTCATCGTCTCCCAGATCTCGTTCAAGAAGACCCAAATGCCGGGACCCTCGCACTGATCCACATACTCCCAATAGGAGTGTCCCGTGCGGTTGCACCAAGCCTGTATCTCGCCAAGAGTCTGCATGTCATACACCTCGGCGGTCTCGGCGCGGTTGCCGCCGGTGCCGTCGCTCAGTGCGCCGCCGCCCACACTATACACCGTCCACTCGCGCAGCGTTGCGCCGGCGGCATCGAGGGCAACGAACTTCATGCCGTTGGGGTGGAAGGGGAGCACCACCTCGGGTTGCCACACGATGGTGGTGGGGGCCACGGGTTGCAACACGTCGAGTATGGCAACGTCGGTGAGGTGCCCCTTGCCGGTAGCTGCCAAGCTGCCATAGAGGGTCACCTCATAGGCTGAAGCTCCGGGGGTGAGGCGGCGAAACTGTGTTGCAGCCTTGCGCGGACCCATGGTGTGGCTGCTCGAGGGACCCTGCCCTATGCGATAGATTTCTTTGATCGATTCCATTCTGTTTCAATTTGTCCTTAATTCGGGCTGTTTTAATGTCTATTTGTCGGCAAACCTGCCAAACGATTAACTCGGTGCTACCCAATTTAGAAATATAGATTGCACAATGCCCGACGGGAGGCGGTGCGTTCGTTGCAAAAGTAGCAAATTTTTTCGGTAGAATTGGCAAATTGTTGCACTCTGCGTTCATTTTTAATAAAAAATGGGTAGAAATAGTAGACGTGTGTAATGTATTAAAAAATAATGTATTAATTTTGCGCACGTATTATGTGCTTGTATTTTTTTAATTCCCGCTTATTTATAAGAGTAAACAAACGTAAATGAAAAGATTATTGAGTCTATTATGCTTGTGCTTGTTTTGCTGTCTGTTGCCGTTGATGGCGCAGAATAAGAAACTTGCATCGGGCATCGTTATCTCAGCCGAAGACAATGAGCCGATCATTGGTGCGGCTGTAACCGTGAAGGGGCGTCCGGGCATCGGCACCGCCACAGACTTCAACGGCGAGTTTAAGCTTGAGGTGGCTGCCGACGTAACCGCCTTAGAGGTGAGCTATATCGGTATGAACACCAAAGAGATACCGGTTAAGCCCGACCAGAAAATTATTCTCTCACCTTCATCAACCGAGCTGGCGAGCGTCGAAGTGGTTTCGACGGGTATCGGTCAGCAAGATAAACGCCTCTTTACGGGTGCTTCACAAAAGATTGAAGCTGCCGAGGTGCAGCTTTCGGGTATGGCGGACGTGAGTCGCTCACTCGAAGGTCGTGTGGCAGGTGTGCAGGTTTCTAATGTGTCCGGCACATTCGGTGCCGCACCGAAGATCCGTGTGCGTGGTGCCACATCTATTTATGGTAACTCCAAGCCCCTCTGGGTCATCGACGGTGTCATTCAGGAAGACAACGTAGACGTGTCGGCCGACGACCTTTCGTCGGGCGATGCCAAGACGTTGATCTCTTCGGCTGTGGCAGGTTTGAACTCCGACGATATCGAGTCATTCACCGTGTTGAAAGACGGTTCAGCCACCTCTATCTATGGTGCGCGCGCCATGGCGGGTGTGATTGTCATCACCACCAAGAAGGGCTCGAAGGGTCGCAGTGCGGTGAACTATACGGGAGAGTTCACCTATCGCTTGAAGCCCAACTATAAGAACTACAACATCATGAACTCGCAAGAGATCATGGGTGTATATAAAGAGATGGAAGACAAGGGTTGGCTCCAGATTGACAATATGGTCAATGCGGAGAACACCGGTGTCTACGGTCACATGTATGACATGATTCGCAAGTACGATGCCACCTCAGGTCAGTTCGGTTTGGCAAACACCGAGGCTGCTCGCAATGCCTATTTGCAGGAGGCTGAGTTCCGCAACACCGACTGGTTCGACCTCCTCTTTAATAATAACATCATGCAGAACCACTCGGTCAGCGTATCGGGCGGTACGGAGAAGTCTCAGTCTTACTTCTCTATCTCTTTGATGGAAGACCCGGGATGGTACAAGCGCAGCAACGTGAAGCGCTACACCTTCAACGGCAATACGTCGTATGACATCCTCCCCAACTTGACCGTTAAGTTCGCCGCACAGGGCAGCCACCGTAAGCAGTATTCGCCCGGTTCGCTCGACCAGTCGACCGACGTCGTGACGGGTGAGGTGAAGCGTGACTTCGATATCAACCCCTTCAGCTTCTGTTTGAACACTTCACGCAGCTTGGATCCGAATGTGAACTACACCCGTTTCTATACGGACTTCAACATCTTCGACGAGTTGCAGAATAACTACAACGAGTTCCAGGTCAATGACCTCTCTTATCGCGGCGAGTTGACGTGGAAGCCCATCCGTTCGGTGGAAATCAACGGTTTGATTTCTTCACGCTTCCAGCACACGAAGTTGGTGCACAACGTGATGGACGACTCGAACCAGGCCAACGCCTACCGCGCCGGTACCGACAGCTCGGACGACCCGAACTCAACGGTGCGTGACGCCAACCCCCTCCTTTATACCGACCCGGACAACGAGAGCGCCATTCCGGAGACCGTCCTCCCCGACGGTGGTATCATGTATCAGACGGACTACAACATGCGCTCGAACGACTACCGTCTGACCGCCTCTTATCGCGACGTCTTCAACGACGACCACATCGTGAACGCCCTCATCGGTACCGAGCTCACCACGGTGAAGCGTACGCAGACCAAGTGGACCGGCTGGGGCTACCAATATAATAATGGTGGTGTCATCAATACTCCCTATCTGTGGTTGAAGCAGATGAACGAGGAGAACACCAACTACTTCAGCGACACGTTCACGAAGACCAACACCCTGGCCTTCTACGGTACGGGTACCTATTCTTACGCCGGTAAGTACACCTTGAACGGAACCATCCGCTACGAGGGTACCAACCGCCTCGGTAAGGCCAAGAGCGCCCGCTGGTTGCCCACGTGGAACGTATCAGCCGCTTACAACCCCTACCTCGAGGACTGGTTCCAGCCCTTGAAGGATGTCTTCTCTCAGATGAACTGGCGTGTTTCTTACTCTTTGACCGCCGACACGGGACCGAGCAGCGTCACCAACGCCCAGGCTATCTTCATGCCGACCAGCGTATGGCGTCCTGCCGGAACGACGGCTGAATCGATGATCTACATCTCCGACTTGGCCAACAGCGAGTTGACCTACGAGAAGAAGCACGAGTTCAACGTCGGTGTTGACCTGGGCTTCCTCCGCAACCGCATCTCTTTGAGCGCTGATGCCTACTGGCGTAACAACTACGACCTGATCGGTGCTACCTATACGCAGGGTGCCGGTGGTGAGATTGCCAAGTTGGCCAACGTAGCCGATATGGACTCTCACGGTTTCGAATTGGGTCTCTCGACGGTGAACATCGCCAAGAAGGACTTCCAGTGGACCTCGGACTTCATCTATTCTTACGCCAAGAATAAGATTACGAACCTCGGTACGAACAGCCGCGCCGTCGACCTCGTGACCAATCAGGGTTACGCCCTCCAGGGTTACCCGGTTCGCGCCATCTTCAGCTACAAGTTCATGGGCCTGACGGACGAAGGTCTGCCGCAGGTTATCAACGAGAACGGCGAAGTGACTGTGGGCGACGTCAACATGCAGGAGACCGACAACCTCGACAAGTTCTTGGTATACGAAGGTTCTTCTGACCCGACTTACTACGGTTCGTTCAACAATACGTTCCGCTACAAGAACTGGCAGTTGGATGTCTACATCACCTACTCGGGTGGTAACGTAGTGCGTCTGGACCCCGTCTTCAGCTCTTCTTACTCTGACCTCTCTTCACTGCCCCGCGAGTTCAAGAACCGCTGGATGAAGGCAGGCGACGAGGAGAAGACCGACATTCCGGTCATCGCTTCACGTATGCTGGTCAACAAGTACGGCTCTTCGCTCTTGAGCACTGCCTACAACGCATACAACTACTCTACGGCTCGTATCGCCGACGGCGACTTCATCCGCTTGAAGGAGGTAGCTGTCAGCTACAACTTCTCGAAGGAGCTCATCGAGAAATGGAAGCTTTCTAACCTCTCGCTGAAGTTGGCTACGACGAACCTCTGCCTGCTCTACGCCGACAAGAAGTTGAACGGTCAGGATCCGGAATTCTTCAACACGGGTGGTGTGGCTTCTCCGCTCTCGAAGCAGTTCACACTGACGCTCCGCGCAGGTTTCTAATTAATATAAAATCAAAACTCTCGAATTCGAACTAATGAATAAGACATTATATAAAGGTATCTACGGCACCCTCCTCGTGGCCGGTATGTGCGGCACAACTGCATGTAGCGACCTCCTGGACGAGGCTCCGGATAACCGTACGGAGATCGATACCCCCAACAAGGTGAAGCTCCTGATGACGTCGGCTTATCCCGACGCATCGCCGGCCTTGATTTGCGAGCTCAGCAGTGACAACCTCGTGGACAACAACGCCTACTTGAAGGCTAAGTCCGTGCGTATGTCGGCGCTCTATACCTTCCACGACGAGGCTTTCAAGTGGGAGGACATCAACAACTACACCAACAACGTGCAGGATACTCCCTACCAGGTGTGGAACGCCTACTACGGCGGTATCGCTACCTGCAACCACGCCCTGCAGGCCATCGACGAGATCTTGGCCAAGGACCCGTCACTCGAGTCTGAGCTGGACCCCTACAAGGGTGAGGCCCTCATGACCCGTGCTTACTTGCACTTCGTGCTGGTCAACGTCTTCTCTAACGCTTGGCGCAACGCTGAGCTGAGCCAGGATGACCTGGGTATCCCTTACGTGACGGAGGTCGAGGATAAGGTGTTCGTAGACTACAAGCGTCCCTCGGTGGACTCGGTCTACAACTGCATCGAGCGTGATATGTTGGCCGGTATGGAACTCATCGACGACAGCTACTACGCCACGCGTGCTTATCACTTCAACAGCGCAGCCGCCAACGCCTTCGCCGCTCGCTTCTACCTCTATCGTCGTGAGTACGACAAGGTGGTGAAGTATGCCAACCTGGCCCTGGGTAACAATGCTACCAGCGTGCTCCGCAAGTGGGCTTCTATCAACCAGAACACGGTCAATACCCGTCTGAACTGGTACTACGATGACGCCGCTACCTGCAACTTCATGATTCAGTCTACTTATTCCGTGCTGAGCCGCTCAATGCTCGCTTGCCGCTTCGCTCCGAACGGCACGCCGCAGTCGGTGACGACTTACGGCTCGGGCCCCTGCTGGAGCAGCATTTTGCCCTGCTACAACGGTAACCTCTTCTTGAACTCTTCTTACGGTCAGGACTATGGCGTCTTCATGTTCCGTATGGCTGAGTACTTCGAGTACACGGACAAGATTGCCGGTATC
>CAZBWT010000066.1:0-8790 GCA_964495625.1 uncultured Prevotellaceae bacterium
ATGTCATGTTCCTGCGGTAGAGCGTGGCAGGGGATTGAGCGCACTCAATTCATGGTGATGGTGAACGTGTAGATTGTGTTGTGATAGAGGTTCAGGTCGCGATTGGACGTGCCGGGAGCATCTGTGCCCAAAACAACGTCGCGGGACTTCGTCTTGTTGCTGATGACGAGTTTGGTTGCACCCGTTTCGGAGGTGCAATAGTTGGGGCAAATGTAGTAATAGCGTTTTGCGGAGCTGCCGGAAGATAACGAAATGCCGGCATCTGACAGTGTCGTATAATTTGCGGCTTTGGTGGCATCTAATGCCTCAGCATTGACCGATGGAAAAAGATAGGTGCGCTGCGGAGCATTCTGCAGCGTAAACGTCAGCTTCGTATTTGTCGCGGTAAATCCCGAGCCGGTGCTATTCGTCACCGTGATATTTAGGCGCGTCATCATGCGGCTCAGCGTTATGTTGAGGCTCTGTTGCGCCGAGGGTGTGCCTTGCCAATAGCCGCACATCAACATCTTGCCCGCTACTCCTGCTCCCAGGTTGAGCGCGGCGACATCCACCGTAACCAGGGCTTTCGAGAATTCCTCGAGGGTCTGATAGTTTGACGCATCGTCGCCCTCGTCGAAGAGAGCGCCATAGTCTTGTGTGGCATCGCCGGCATTGCGATTTGCCACCACACAGACGTAGCCCGGCAAGGGCAAGAGTGACACCGTCTCGCTCGCCGAAGCATTGCCGGTGGTGACATCGGTGCGCAGGTGTTGCGCCGAGGCAAAGAGGGCATACGAGCCTTCGTCGGTGAACTGTATGACCCACAAATCGTAAATCAGATTTTCCACATCGGGATCCATCGGCGTTGTGGCACGCACATCCGCCTCACCCGCCAATGGGGCGGGCGACACGTTGAGCGTCACGCTGACGGGGGCAGGCACAGCTGTCTCCGACAGGTCGGCATCGCCGTCTGCCACGCAGCAGACCCAACAACATAGGCTCACCGTGAGCCACAGAGCTAAGGCTATAGTCTTCTTCATCATACTCAATCATCTGTATATTTTACGGTTGTGGTCCACGAGTCATTCATCCAGCTCATGACCGTGATGCCGCTTGTGAGGCTCACCGTCACCTTCATGTGATAGCTGTGACCATGCTCCAAGATCTTTTGGTTGACGTGCGCCTCATATTGGGTGGGCACACCGTTCACCGAGAGGTTGAACAAGACGACGATGGAGGTGCTCATGGCATTGGTGGGCAACACACCCACGTCGGCGGTAATCACCGAGTCGCCCGCCACGGTGCAGTCTTCGCCGCTGATGCGCACCCACTCATATTTGTCGCCTCGCCGCATGGGTATGGTGTCGGTGCCCGAGCGCCAGTTGTAGTAGGTGGCTTCATTAGCTTCGGTGACGGGTCGTTGCAATCCACTCACCTCAATGCCCGCCTTCATCACCCCGAGGCTGAGTTGCGGGTCGTCGCGCTTTATGGTGAAGCGAAGCCGCGCCACCTGCCACACCATGGGGTTCAGCACGATGCGCTTCACACCGGTGCCGGTGGTGTTGTCAACCTGCTGTGAGAAGCCGCAGGTGTTCTTATATCGCTCGTCAGACGAAGCGAAATAAACCCCGTTTTCGATGAGTGAGCAATAATTTTGCTCCCCTTCCTCCTTGCAGATGGGCAGTGCGGGCGAGATGACACGAAATTTGTACCACCCCATAGGCAGGTAGAGCGGCACCGAGCTCACCTCTGAATTGGGAGTTATCCAGGTTTTGCCGTCAGTTGTCGTTTCGGTGATGCCGCAGGCATAGAGCGAACGCGTGTTGGCGTAGCCGCGCACCACATAGGGCTTGGTGTCTTCTGCACCCTTAGCAATCACGGTGGTGTCCAGTGTGCCGTCGGCATTCTCTTTAATATCTAATTCCACCGGCTGATAAGAGAGCCACACCGTCTCCTCGAGGTCTAAAAACTCAGGGGTGGGCCACTTGCCGGAGTTGTTCCGAAAGTAGCGCAGCGTCTTGGTGGTGGTGCCGGAGTTGGTGGTCTCGCCGGCAGTGGTGGAGGACTCGGTCACATCATCACCGTCTGCCGACGCACGCGTGGAGGTAGCCCCTTCATACGCGTAACAGCGGGGCAACTCGGGGATAATCTCAATAGAGTCGCCATGCTGACGACTCTCGTCGGAGGTGACGACCTGCTCCACCTCATTGCTGCAAGCAGCTAAGAGAGCACCGAACAGAAGCAAGCCAAGACTGAGTTGGGGTAGTGGGCTATACATATCACTCTTAAATTATTTCACTCCGTGACCGTGATGTCGCGACAACAACGCAGTTGGTCGGCTAATGCCATGCGACTAATATGGACACCTAAATTAAACGACGATGTCATCATGTATTGAACCATGCTGTATGTGTTACTGTAATACTCACTGGTTCTGACCAAGGCACCTTCACCAAATGAACGCAAGTCGAATGCATCTTTATCGGTCACAATAAAGCCGGCGCACGGGTAGAGTAGGGTCTCAATGGGGTTATCCCACTCCGTCTCATCTTTCCCGTTTTGCACATAATAGTCTATGCCATGGTCTGGGTCGGAGTCTGCATCGTAGCGTGAGATGGTGAGGTATCGCTTATTGCTGCTACCCTTTGAAAAATGGGTTTGTATCTTGATGCGATAGGCAGTGCTACTCCCCACCCCATTCAGCAGATATGCTACATTGTAGGTGCCTGTGGTTCCGTCGGCTAAGGTCGTTTTTTTCTCGCCAAAACGGATCTGTTGTGTTAACCCCCTATACTTGCCGGTGCCGCTAAGTTCCCTCCACCAACCTTTGGTTCCATCGCCCTTCCAGGTGCTACCGAACCTACCGGAATCTATACCATCTTGGTCTTGGAATTCAACATCTTCGGGAAGCCCATATTCTTTGGCATAATCCCAATAATGTATCACACAGTCTGTCATGGTTTCACCGGTTTGCATATTCGTTATGAAGTCTCCGCCATAGGTTTTCCAGGTTATTTGGCTGTTTTTGCCGGTCCATGGCATAAAAGAATAGAAATCTTCCTGCGTAGGCAACCGCCACCCTTTGGGGCAGGGTTGTGCGTCTATATCGGAGGACCATGCCAACATATCAGCTGTTGAAACAGTCCAACTTAGGTGATAGCTGCCCGAAGAAGGCATTACGCACAGCTTATAATACTCACTGGTCGTTTCATCATCGACTGTGCCGTCGTTGTTATACACCACGTCGCCCACCAACCTAATGGGGCAAACTTCGCCCTTAATTGATTGATGGTAACCTACAATCTTATTGCCCTTGTGGTCGTACGTGTAGACACATGACACCTGATAATCTTGAAGCGTCTTCTGCAAATCCTCATCGGTTTTCACTTGCTCTATTTTGCCATGCAAATTCCATGCATAATAAGGGCTTTTCCAATCTGTATAGGCCAACGTTGTACTTGTTGCTTTGACAACCGCCGGACCTTTGGTGCCATTCTCAGCATTAAAGGTTGTAACATCGTCATCGTCAGCATAAAACTTAAACTTTTCGACATCTAATATGTAGGGTATGTTGCGCCCATATTGATAATAATACCCTATGGAGCCATAGAAGTCGTTCTCGGCATCCCATGAAGAAGCACCCAAGTCGCGATCCATCCACATCAATCCGCCAAAGGTCACCGGCTGACCCAAGACGGAATTTTCGGCTTCCAACTCCTCTTCGACCCACTCATAGACCGTGGGGGCTATCACCAAGATGCGCACGTCGTTGCGCATCAGCACTATGGAGAACTTATAGCTGCAATTCGACTCGAATTTCATCGCCTTGTTGTCGGTGGCTTCGCCCTCTTCAAGGAGTTCATATTGCGTCAAGGGGGTGATGATGTTCACATAATAACCCGTTTCATCGTTGCCCTCAATGTGTACGTTGGCGGCATTCTCAAGAAAACTAACCCCATTGGTGGTGGGCTTTTGGGGGAAGTAGAGCAGCACCCTCATCTGCAACACCTCGTCGCCATTGGGCAACAACATCAGCTGATCCGGCACGGTGGTGGCTGTGGTCGTGATGGTGTCTTTAGCCATGCCTGAGGCATCGGTCCACAGGGTTGAGTCGCAGCGCATCTCGAGCGGAGAGCCCGACGGAGTCCACGAGGCAGAACAAAGGTCGAAGGTCCCCTCGCTGTGGGTGTTATAGACCCCTATGCCCAACAGTCGCACCTTGGTCAGCCAAAAGTCTGTTTTGTCAATGGCATAATCGGCTTCATCCACCTTCGACACCTCGAAGGTGAAGCGCGTCAGTGCATGCTTGAAGGGTAGCTCTATCTTGCCGTCTCTGTAGGTCTTGCCCTTCACGGTGTTGGTGTAGGTCAGGTCGCCCATGCGCCATAATTGATTGTCGGTGCCTTCGGCGGTGGTTAAGTTGTAGGAGCTCCACTTCACTTGGGGAGCCGTGCCGACGGGCGAGGATAGGTTGGCGGCTGAGAACTGATAGCGGCTGTCGGTGCCCTCTTTGTCGATGGCAACGGCAAAGAAGTCGAGTATGTCTTGGCGGTTGTTGTATGACACCGTGGAGTAGCTGATGCCGCCAACGGCATCGGCGGTGCCCACTTTGCCCCAGATGCGCGCCGAGGTCCAATCGTAGGTGTTGGCATGTTGCACCGCAAAGAGGCGGAAGTCGCTCCCCTCTTTGAAGTAGGTCACATCGTCGCCGGTGCGCGTCACAAGGTGTTGCTTGGTGGCTCCTAATTGCCACGGCTCGTCGGTGGCGGACGTGGTCAGCCCGGCAAGGTCGTCGTCGGCACAGCTCACGAGGGCTGCCCCAAGCAGCAGCTGTGCCGCCCCTAAGCTTATGTATGTTGCAAGCTTCATGGTGTGTTTGTGGTGGGAATTACATGGATGTTGTGGTGAATGGCGTTAGCGCCACATAGTAGTTGCCGGCCTCTTCAAAGGGCGCAATGGTGCCGCTGAAGGTGATGGCATCTTTGCTGAACTTCAAGATCAGCTCATAGCTGTCGCCCGACCCGAGGGTGACAGCCGTGTTGTCTTGGCTGAAGGTGACGGCGAGGTTTTTGACAATGTAGTCGGTGAGATTGCTGCTGCTTGACCCCATCTTTGCCGTCACGTCGATGGTGACCCCGCTGATCCCGGGGCGCAGATAGAACGTTGCTAAGGTGGGCAACAGCGCCGAGTTGCCGGCGACCTGATTGGCGGAGGGCAGGGTGTTGGTGTAGCGTTTCGACACTAACCGCTCGGCGGCAGCGGTTTGGTCGGCTTCAGAGGGTTCATAGTCTTCGTCGACCACAAAGCCGCATTGCGTCAGTCGGTTCATGTCGGGATATGATTGCCACTTCATGGCATAGAGCACCGAGCCCGAGGGGTGAACCGTGAGCTCCACGTCGCGCAACGGCGAAGACATGCCCTCGGCCAGTTGCGCCTTGAAGATTACCCGCGTGGTGGCATGGATGAAGCTCAAGGCTTTGCTGAACGGATTGTAGCTCGACCCCAGCAACGCGGCTTGTGCTATCCACAGCTCGTCGGTCGCCAACATTTTTTGGGGCAGCACTATGTGGGTGTAGTCATATTCGCGGGTAGTGTTGCCGTCAGCATCGGTCTTGTCAGTGTAGGCGGCAGCCGAGGCGGGGATGAAGCCCGTCACTAAGACGGGCTCGTCGTCGTTGAGGTAGGGGTGACCGGTGTCGTACCACGTGGTGCTGTCAGACTTCAGTGTTGTCAGGTCGGTGGGATAGTAGGCAGCGACGCTGTTGGTGTCGGGTGTAGCGAGGAAAAACATTGAGTCACAAGCTTCCAAAATGCTTGATGCTTCCCAAAAGAGGAATACCGGCGGCGATGTGGTCTCGGCAACTGTGGGCGACACCAACTGTGCGCCCACACGCATCAATACCGGCTCGGTGGCGGCATCGGCAACGGCATCATCGACCTGCGACGTGCATGCCGAGAGCAACGCGCAGAGCGCGACAAGGGGCATGATGATGTGGTTCATGAAACGTAGCATAGGTTAGGGCATTGTACGGGTGCAACAAATGGTTCAGTTAGTTAGGTCAAAGCGCATAGTTTTATCACTTAGGTTGTGACGCTTAGGTTGATTTTCACTGGCTTGAACTCCTGCGAAGGTACAAAGAATATGCATCGCGCTGTGCCGTTCAGCCACACGACTGCCCGACTTATTAACTGCTAAATTGTCGTTTTAACGACGAAGTGTTAACGTGGGGGGGGTATTTAACAGAAGCCCATCCATGCGAAGGCATAGACGGGCTTCTGTATGCGTGATGTTAGTGGTTGTTTTTTAGTGATTTAGTTTCTGCCTCAGCAAGTCTACCACGGTGGCATTGCCGGCAACGATGCTGATGTTGCGGTCGGTGCGGAAGGGCGTGACGGTGCCGCCCGCCTCCTCGACGATGAGGGTTCCGGCGCAGGCATCCCAGGGTTTGAGGTCGAGTTCCCAATAGCCGTCGAGCAAACCGCAGGCCACGCAGCAGAGGTCGTAGGCGGCAGCACCCATGCGACGCAAGCCGCGCACGTGGGGCAGGATGGCGGTGAGGTTGTTGAGGTTGTTGTCGGGGTTGATGCCTTTGTCGTAGGGGAAGCCTGTGCCCACAACGCACTGGTCGAGGTCAGTCTTGCGACTGACGTGTATGGCCTTGCCGTTCCACGACGCACCGCCGCCGCGCTGCGCCACAAACAGCTCGTCGAGGTAGGGCACGTAGACCACTCCGACCTGCGTCTCACCCGCGCGCTGTACACCAATGCTGACGCAGAAGATGGGCAGACCCTGGCTGTAGTTGTTGGTGCCGTCGAGCGGGTCGATGACCCACTGCCACTCTGACGACTGTTGGTGAGCACCGGTCTCTTCGCCCAGTATGCTGTGCGAGGGGTAGGTGGCAGAGATCTTGTCGATGAGGAGCTTCTCGCAAGCTTTGTCTACCTCGGTCACTACGTCGTGTAGGGTGGTCTTGGTCTCCATGTTGAGGTGGCGTGAACGAAACTTTTCGAGCTGGAGTTTGCCTGCCTCCATTGCCCAGTCGATGGCGTTGTGCAGCAGACGCGCGTTTTCGTCGGTGGACATTAGTTTGGGATAGGGTATCATGTCTCTCTGTGTTGTTACGTGTGGTTGGGGATATGCCCGGGACGTGTGGCGAGGGCGTTCCTATATTAACAATTTGAACGAAGCAAAAGTAGAGATAAAAAACGTGAAGCGAGCTTAATTGCGAGGTTTTTTTAAAGCTCACTATCAGATTTTTAAGAGAATGCGCTATCTTTGCCGATGTGAATTACCAAAATAAGACAGTATGCTATTATACGTTGGGTTGTAAACTCAACTTTGCCGAGAGTTCGACCTTGGCGCGACAGCTGAGCGGCTTGGGCTTTGGACGCGTCCCGCAGGGAAGCGTCGCCGACCTCGTGGTGGTGAATACGTGCGCCGTGACGGAGCAGGCTACCGCTAAGTGTAGGCAACAGATTCGTAAACTTATTCGCGAGCACGCAGGTGCCTTTGTGGTGGTGACCGGTTGTTACGCTCAGATTGCCCCCGACGCGCTGTCTGCCATCGAGGGTGTGGACCTTGTGGTGGGCACCGAAGATAAGGGGCACTTGACGGACTTGTTGGGCGACCTGACAAAGAAGGGGCACGGCGAGACGAAGGTGACGACTTATGCCGACATTCATACGTTCAGCGCTTCGTGTTCGGGCGACGACCGCACACGCCACTTCTTGAAGGTGCAGGATGGGTGTGACTATTTCTGCACTTATTGCACCATACCCTTGGCGCGCGGCAGAAGCCGCAACCCGCAGATCAGCGACTTGGTGAAACAGGCTGAGCGCGTGGCTGCCGAGGGCGGCAGGGAAGTGGTGTTGACCGGCGTGAATATCGGCGATTTCGGCAAGACGACGGGCGAGACGTTTTTCGACCTGATACGCGCACTCGACGAGGTGGAGGGCATTGAGCGTTATCGCATTTCGAGCATCGAGCCCAACCTGCTGACCGACGAGATGATTGCCTGGGTGGCTGAGTCGCGACGGTTCGCCCCACACTTCCACCTGCCGCTGCAAGCGGGTAGCGACGAGGTGTTGGCTCTGATGCGCCGCCGTTATGACACGGCTCTCTTCCGCCACAAGGTGGAGTTGATTCGCCGGGTGATGCCCGACGCTTTTATCGGCGTGGACGTGATGGCCGGCATGCGCGGCGAGACGGCGGAGCTGTTTGAACGGGGCTACAACTTTTTGGCGGAGCTGCCCGTGAGCCAGCTGCACCCGTTCACCTACAGCGAACGCCTCGGCACTAAGGCGCTGCAGATTACCCCGGTGGTGCCCGTGCCCGAACGACATGAGCGCACGTCGCGACTGGTGGAGCTGTCAGACCGCAAGCTGCGCGACTTTTATCGCAGTCAGTTTGGCTCAACCCGACGCGTGTTGTGGGAGCAACCTACAATCAACCCCGGCGCGGAACACGTGACGATGCACGGCTTCACCGAGAATTATGTGCGCGTGGAGCATGAGTATGTGCCCGACTGGGTGAATGTGTGCCGCCCCGTGACGTTGGGCGACACGCTGCACGAGGGCACGCAGGGTCCGGCAGTGACGGTGCGCGACACCGCTTCCGCCGAGTGCTGATGCCTGCAAAACAAATGATATCTACATAACAAATGATGTCAACCTATAACCGGGGCAGGCTCTCACACTTAATGGAGTGCCTGCCCCACGGATTAATAACCGATATAGGCAATGTTCAGTCATGTATTATCCTTTAACTTTGGTAATGCTCCGACACAGGTTATAAACAACAATATCTTATAA
>CAZBWT010000066.1:8890-10755 GCA_964495625.1 uncultured Prevotellaceae bacterium
CATATCTTATAAACATAATCCAGACACATACATCATGAAAACAAGACTTAAACTTATCTTGTCGGCAGTGGCACTGCTTTGTGCCATGCCTCTGCACGCTCAGTTTTATGACTTGGTGGTGGCGCAAGACGGTTCGGGCGACTATCAGCGCATCACTGATGCCGTCGAGGCGATACGCGACTACAAGCCCGAGGGCAGACAACGCATCTTGATTAAGAAAGGTGTGTATGAAGAGAAACTAATCATCCCTTCGTTTAAGACGAACATCGCCTTGATTGGCGAAGACCGCGACTCGACCATCATCGTTTGGCACGACCACGGCGGCATTTTGCTGCCCGACGGACGCAAGATGGGCACCTTCCGCAGTTTTACGATGCGCGTGGACGGTCTCGGCTTCGAGGCTGAAAACCTCACCTTCGTCAACGACGCTATGACGCACTATAATCCCACCTGGTATTATAACCCCGCCACCGGCGTGCGCAATGAGCGCAAGAATGACGGCAAGGTGGCGCAGGCGGTGACCGTGCATGTGGAGGGCGACCGCGCATTGTTTCGCAACTGCCGCTTGTTAGGCTTCCAGGACACGGTGTTTAACGGCAATGAAGATAGCCGCCAGGCATTCTATCGCTGCTATATTGAGGGCACGGTGGACTTTATTTTCGGTCCCGCCACCTGCTGGTTTGAAGAGTGTGAGCTGCATGCCATCAGCAATGGTTATCTCACCGCCGCTTCTACGCCGGCACATCACCCCGTGGGCTATGTGTTTAACCGCTGCCGCGTGACGGTGGACTCGTTGGTGGATGCCGAGTGGTTGGGTCGCCCGTGGCGCAATGATGCCGCAGTGACGTTTAAGGAGTGCGAATTGCCCGCCGAGATACGTCCGCAGGGGTGGCACAACTGGAGCGACCCACAGCGTGAACGCACGGCTCGCTATCGCGAGTATGCCTGCACGGGTGCCGGCGCTGACCGCAGCCGCCGCGCCGCCTGGACGCGTGAGCTGACTGCTGCCGAGGCTGAGGCTTTGACTCCCGCCAACGTCTTCGCTCGCCCCGGTCACGACTGGATGCCGCACATGCAGGCTCCGACGCTCGCCGAAGCGGCTCGCCGCTTCTATGACCCGCAGGTAGGTGTGTATGCCACGTATGCCGGCGGCACTCTTGAATGCCCCCTCGGTTCGAAGCCCGAGACGGAGGTGGAGCCGCTGCGCATCGTGTTAGATTCTGTTGACTGCACTACGTTTGTGGAGTATGTCTCGGCGACGATGCTCTCAGGCGCTATGCCCGCTGCCGGCGACTCTATCTTCACCCGCTTTGTGCAGGGCTTGCGTTATCGCAATGGCGGTCGCCGCGGCAATTACGCTTCGCGTCTGCATTATCTGAGCGAGTGGATTAGCGACAATGAGGCGTGCGGTGTGATGCACGAACTGACGAAGGATCTGCCGGGTGCCGTGAAGTTGCGTCGCACGATTAATTATATGACGCAGCACCGCGCCTCCTACCCCGCCCTTGCCGCCTCAGATAGCTTGACGCGCGCGGTGGCTGAGGCTGAGGGTCGCCTCTCGGCTGCCACGGTGTATTATGTGCCGCTGAAGAAGATTGCCGCTCTCGACGCTCAGCTCCGTGAGGGCGATATCGTGGCTTTCGTCACCGACACTCCCGGCTTGGACGTTCAGCACGTGGGCTTTGTGCGTAGCAACGGCGATGGCTCTTGGGGCTTGCTCCACGCTTCGTCGCGCGCCGGACACGTCACCGCCGAGTCGTCGCTCGCCTCTTATGCACGCGGATTGAAGCATTGCATCGGTGTGCGAATTGTGCGCCTCAACTTGTTGTAATAACAGAGTTAAGTCATGGTGGTAAGAGTTATTC
>CAZBWT010000067.1:0-10706 GCA_964495625.1 uncultured Prevotellaceae bacterium
GGCCCGTCTGCTCGTCGACAATCTTCACCTTGCCGTCTTCGCTGACGATGTAGTCTACATCCTTCTCAAACATGGTGTAAGCCTTCAGCAGCTGGTTCACAGCGTGCACGCGCTCAGCCTTGACGGTGTAGTTCTGCATAATCTCCTCCTTGCGCTCAGCCTTTGCCTCATTGCTGAGGTTAGACTGCTCCAACTCAGAAATCTCCACACCCACGTCGGGCATGACGAAGAAGGTGGGGTCTTCCGTATTGCCGGTCAGCAAGTCGATACCCTTATCGGTGAGGTCCACCGACTTCTGCTTCTCGTCGATGACGAAATAGAGCGGCTCCACGGCCACGGGCATCTCCTTTTGGTTGTCTTGCAGATAATAAGCCTCGGCGCGAAGCAATTCCTGCTTGATGCCGGGTTCGCTCAAGAACTTGATAAGAGCGTTATTCTTAGGCCATGCCTTCCAGGCGCGGAAGAGCTGCGTAGCGCCTTCGTCTTTGGTCTGCTTGTCGGTGCTCTTCAACTTCGTCTTAGCCTCAATGAGGAGCTTGTTTGCCAAAGCCTTCTGCTCACGCACCACAATCTCGACACGCGGACGGAACTCCTGGAAGAGCTGCTCGTCGTCGTAATCGCTGGTGCGCGGCACGGGACCCGAAATGATGAGCGGTGTACGGGCATCATCAATCAGCACCGAGTCGACCTCATCGACAATGGCGAAATTGTGTTCGCGCTGCACGAGGTCGCTCGGGTTGAGCGCCATATTGTCGCGCAGATAGTCGAAGCCGAACTCGTTGTTGGTGCCGAACGTGATGTCGGCATTATAAGCCTTGCGACGCTCGTCAGAGTTGGGCTGATGCTTATCAATGCAGTCCACGCTAAGACCGTGGAACATATAGAGCGGACCCATCCACTCGCTGTCTCGTTTAGCCAAATAATCGTTCACGGTGACCACATGCACACCGTTGTGCGTCAATGCGTTGAGGAAGACGGGAAGTGTAGCCACCAACGTCTTACCCTCACCGGTAGCCATCTCGGCAATCTTGCCTTGATGCAGCACCACGCCACCAAACAGCTGCACGTCATAGTGCACCATATCCCAGCGCACGGGGTTGCCGCCGGCATTCCAAGTCGTCTTGAAATAAGCCTTATCGCCTTCGATGGTGACGAAGTCTTTGGTGGCAGCCAAGTCGCGGTCGAACTGAGTGGCAGTGACCTCGATAGTCTCGTTGTTAGCGAAACGATAGGCGGTGTTCTTCACAATGGCAAACACCTCGGGCAGATAGTCGGTGAGCATCGTCTCGAACGTGTCGAGCACATGTTTCTTGAGGCTATCAATTTCAGCCCAAACCTTTTCGCGCTTCTCCACCTCGATGGTCTCGACGGTAGCTTTCAGCTCGGCGATGCGGGCACGGTCGGCTGCCACAGCGTCTTGCATAGACTGCATGATAGCTTGCGTGCGAGCACGGAGTTCGTCATTGCTGAGTCGTTCGACGGCAGGATATGCAGCCTTGACCTTTTCCACCCAAGGTTGAATCGCCTTCAAGTCGCGCTGCGACTTATTGCCGAACATTTTTTGTAGGAAGTCATTAAATCCCATAATATATTGTTTTTTCTTCTTTACTTAATGTGTGATGTCTACGCGCTTGGAATGGCACCGCTGACCGTGTGCCGCACACCTCATAACCGCCCTCAGCGCGACAAGGGCAGGGGCAATGAGCTGCAACCGCTTGGGGCGCGAATGCGAATCACCGAAGCCACCGTGGGAGCCACGTGAATAGCCTCGATAGGAGTGGGGATGCGCTGTGCCGTCAGTCGGCGGGGTGCGAAGAAAATGGCAGGCCCCGGAGCCACATCGTGGCGCACTTGCTGGCGAGCGGGCGTAACGTCGTCGGTCTTCATGGCCCATCCGGGCTGAAGTGTCACGAAGAGGTCGCCGCTCGTCGACTTATGGTAGCCATTGCGACGGCGCGAAATGCGCTCATTATAATCTTGATGCAGAATCTGTTGAGCCGTGACCACCTCTTGCACGCCGCTGAACAAGGCAACGAAATCTGCCGCGTCTTGCTGAATCTCGCGCAGGCGTATCTTCTTGTCGTCGATGGTCTTATGGTTCAGATAAATCTGGTCGGCATTCATGCCCACCACCCACGAGCCCTGACCGTAGACCGACATCAAATAAGCATTGAGCAGCGCTGTGCATCGGTTGGCATTAAACTCGCCGGCAGCCAAGCCCTCCACATTGGTGCGGTTTGGATTGGTGTCGCCGGTGCCGGTCAGATAGACCAACGTATTTTTGAGCCCGATGGTGGCATCGATGGTCTTCAGCAGGTCGCCCAAGCAGTGGTCCAGGCGCAGATATGTGTCTTGCAACTCCCACGCGCTCAGCTCGGTGCGTTCTTGCTGATAAGTGCCTGCATAATAGGTGATTTGCAACATATCGGGCGCATCGCCTTTGCCCAAGTTGCAGTTGCTCAAAAAGAGCTTGCAAAGCTTCGTCACCGCCTCGTTGACCAACGCGCTGCTCTTATAGCCCACATAATAAGGCTGGCGGAAGCGCAAAAACTGGTGGTCGAAGCGGTTAGAGGCACTATACTTATAAGGCAAAATGTCGAGCTGAGTGTTGTCAGCACCGTCCATAGGCACCCAATGCAGCTGGTCTAAGCCATTGTCGGGGGCATCGTTGCGATTGTAGCGCTCCAAAAAGCGCGGGAAGTCTTTATAGAAAGTTGTCGAAGCCCACTTGCCGCTCTTATCGTCAATCCAGAAAACCCCGTTAGCGCGGTGACCGCCGCCGATGATGGCGGCTTCGGCTTCGGGGGCGATAGAGTAGATTTTGGAGGCTCCGTTGGTGGCAGTCTTCAGCTCATCGCCCAAGGTGGTGCTGATGAGCGCCGCCGGCGAGAAGTTGTCGGTGGTGAAGTTGCCGATATATTTCTTGTCATAGAATACGCTCTGCTCGCGCAGTGTCGAGGGGTTGTAGACCCGGGTGCCGCATACTCCGTTGACGAAAGGATAAGACCCCGTGGCAAGCGCCGCCAACGTGGCGGTGGCATCGGGGTCGTCGAGGTCGAAAGTGACCGATTCATAGACCACACCCTCGGTGAGCAGTCGCTTAAAGCCGTCTTCGCCAAAGCGAGACTGCAGCGCGTAGAGATAGTCGGTGCGCAGCTGATCGACGGCAATGCCTATCACGAGTTTGGGCATAGCCTCGGGGGCGGCGGCTCGCTGAGCTGCCACGCTGAGGGGCTGCGCCATCGAGACGATCAGAAGTGCGGATGATATGAATTGTTTCACTCTATTGTTATTAGGACAGTGCCGAAAACCTTGCGGCACAGCCCATTATCGTAACTTATTTTGTCTTGTATGACAGTCGCTTACAGCCCTTTGTCAACAGCCCTTTGCACCACATGCCTGCGCGCAAAGCCAAGGCTAACACCATGGGGATGAACGCGGGGTGCACAAACTGATCTGCAAAGCCGCAGACCAACAGGTAGGCAATAAGCGCGACAAAGGTAATAAAAAAATAAAAAACTACTACCTTTTTGCAGCATTTTATCCAAATGAGCACTGCAAATAGCAAATTGGCAGGCACAAGCCAGAGGCAATTCCAGTTGTGATCGACGGCGGGGTGCAGCGAGCAGAAGTTGAGGAACCACACGATGATTCCGCCCAAGCCTGAGGCAACGAGCAGCAACGCATCCCACACCAACATACG
Organism: uncultured Prevotellaceae bacterium; assembly: GCA_964495625.1. Taxonomy (GTDB): domain Bacteria; phylum Bacteroidota; class Bacteroidia; order Bacteroidales; family UBA3663; genus Liminaster. Next base: position 3,704 of record CAZBWT010000067.1, read on the forward strand.
CCTGCGGGTGCGCACCTCGAGGGCGGTGAGCAGGGCGGTGACGGCGAAGAGAATCCAGCCACATGCCACGGGGGTGGTGAGCGGATTGGGTCGTTCATTCATGGCTTGTTGCAGCTGCGGGTTGCCCGTCAGCACCACTTGCTCACGGCTCACCAAGGGGAGGGCGACGGCAGAGTCTGCGGCGGGTATCGAGGCGTGGCGGTAAGCCTCCTGCAGATAGTCCGGCAAGAACATCTGCTCCTCGAACGTCGTGGGTTGGTCGGCTCTGCCGGCAATAACCAGCGAGATGCCGAAGTCGAGCCAGGTGTTGCGTCCGGTCTTCTCGCGCAGCATGTCGCGCAGCGTGGTTTGGGGGTGCAACGCGCGGTCGTAGATGATGGTGCTGTCGGTGGCAGCGTCGATGATGTTAAACGGGCGGGTAGCGCAGTTGTCGAAGAAGAAGCTGTAGCGATACTTGCGGTTGTAGGGCAAATAATTCACCAACAGGCGGAGCAGCAAATCGCGTGCCTGCTCGGGCGTTAGGTTCAGCTCTTGCTCGGTCATGCGGCTGCCGCGCAGATCATAGTCTTGCTCCATATAGGCATAAGGGATGCAGCCTATGCTGTAATCGGTCTCGCCCTTCACAAAGCGATACACAAAGTTGGGGGCATTGAAGTTGAAGATGCCGTAGTGGAACACCAAATCGGTGTTGCAAGAGGTGAGGTTATAGTGGGGCAGCACCAAAGCCGTGCCGTTGGTGTAGCCCACCACCACCGGATATCCGTCGCGACTGTTGGGCAGTCCCTGCACGCGTATGGCGGTGTGACCGAAACGCTCATAGACCAGCGGTCCCGGAGCCACGGTGAGCAGGCTCACGCGGAGGGAGTCGAGTGAGCAATTCGATGCCAAACGGATGTCGGCGGTCGATGCCGTGGCGGGGGTAGCTGCGGCAGCGAAGTGGGTGAACAGTGTGAACAGGCACACTAAGAGGGTGATGAAACGCATCAAGTAGTCGTTGATAAAGGCAGAGTTATTGAGGCGGGCGGGTAGCCCGGGTCGCAAAAAAAAAGAAGCATTCAAAAAGGAATGCTTCTTACGAGATTTTTAGGCTTTAGTAGCCTCATTTGAAACCTTGCGGAATTCCTTCATGAGGTTGCTGATTTCCAGCGCGGCTTTACGAGCACGGAGGCCTGCTGCCTTAACGCCTTTAGTTGCCTGCTGGTCCGCATCCTTCTTGAATGTTTCGTAAGCAGCGTCGATTTTTGCGATTAACTCTTCCATAGTATTTAATTGTTGTTTTTTGAGTTAAAGATGGTATAATTATCTCAGCACAAAATTATGCACTTTATTCACACGACCCTAATTTTTCTTTGAAAAAATGAAAAAAAAGTGCTTTTCACGCTGCTCAGGGGCTGTTTTCGCTCAATTTCTGTGGTTTTTGCAGTGTTTGCGTCCGTCCGATGGGCGTTTTTCGCTATCTTTGTGGGCAGAGAACACTAAAACAATTAGTTATGAGGAAAATTGTTTACGGCCTTGCCTTAGCTATGCTCTGCGCCGCTTGCAGCGACGATGATCAGCGAGCAAGCATCAGCGGCAAGGTGTCAGAAAATGTGGTGGGCTGGAAAGGTGAAGTGACCTACCTTAAGAACGTTAAGGTGGAGCTTACGGGTTCCGGCGTAAAACAGTCCACCGTCACTAATGCCATCGGAGAGTATTCCTTCAGCGGTTTGCAGACCGGAGCCTACACCTTGACCTATACGTTTGACAACTACACCACAGCCGACACGTTGCTGCACATATATAAAGAGGTCAACTACTCTGTGCCCATGACGCTTCGCTTCAACTTCAGCGATGCCAAAGGGCTCGATTGGAGCTGCACACCGGACAACCTTGTGCTGACGCTGATGGATAATATGTTCACCCTCAAAGAGTCGAGCAAGGTCATCTACAGCGGCTTCTACGAGAGCAACGACGACGCTACGTTGCTCACCTTCCATGCAAGCAATCCGGAGTCGGTAGACTTCGAAGCCGACTATCTTGGCGACGGAGCCATCTACCTCTTCACCCCCGTGGCTATTCACGGCAAGACGCGCTTCTGTTTCTATAAGAACAGTTGATGCGTTCCCTCAATACATATAAATATAAAGGCGGTGTCAGACCGACACCGCCCCACACCACAGTTAACGACAGCTTATGCATTACGCTATCATAGCCGCCGGCGAGGGTTCGCGTCTGCAACGCGAGGGCATCTCTGAGCCCAAGCCCTTGGTGAAGCTCGGCGGCGAGGTGATGATAGACCGGCTGCTGCGCCTCTTTGTGGCACACCATGCCGAGTCAATCAGCATCATCGTCAACCAAGAGATGACCGCCGTGCGTCAGCACCTCGAGGCGTGGGCTGCGCCGCAGCACCTCGCTGCCATGGGCTTGCCTGCCGACTTCCCCTTCCACTTGGTGGTGCGCTCCACGCCCAGCTCCATGCACAGCTTGGCGGCATTGGCTCCGGTGCTGCCTGCGGCGCGCTTCTGCCTCACCACGGTTGACACCATCTTTCGTGAGGCAGACTTTGTGCGCTACCTGCACACCTTCGAGCAACTCACGCCCGACCAGGCCGACGGCTGTTTTGCCGTCACCCCGTTTGTTGACGACGAGAAACCCCTCTATGTGGTGCCCACTGCCGACGGGCGCTATGTGGCGGCATTTTCCGACACAAAACCCGCCGCCGATTGTTATGTGTCAGGCGGCATCTACGGGCTGGATGCCCGCACCGCCCTGCCCGTGTTGGAACAATGTCTCAGCGCGGGGCAGTCGCGCATGCGCAACTTTCAGCGTGCGCTCATTGCCGCAGGCTTGCGCCTGCGCCTCAGCGTCTTCCCCAAGATACTCGACGTGGACCACGCCGACGACATTGCCAAGGCGGAAGCACTGATAGCCACTAAAACCACCCAAGACTCATGAACATCCTTGCCATAGCTCGTCAGAGCGACTTCTCGCCCAACCACGTGGGCAACGACGCTGCCATCTTGCAGGCTGTAGCCGCCGAGCTGCAAGCCGCCGGACACACCGTGGTGACCGTTGCCGAGACCGACTTCGCCGCGATGAGCGATGCCGAAGCCCTCCACACGGCGGGCGGTGACGCACTGCCCCGCGCCGTGTTTCACATGGCGCGCCGCGCCGACGTGCTCCGTCGCCTCGAGGCGTGGGCGGCGCAAGGGGTGGCGGTGATCAACCCGCCGCAGGGGGTGGGGCAGTGTGGCAGGGAAGCCATGACGCTGTGCCTCACCCGCGCCGGAGTGCCACACCCCGACAGCTGTTGCCTCACCACGGCAGAGCCCTGGTTTGCGCTCCACCCCGAGTGGCAGAACCGCTTCCCCGGCTGGCTCAAGCGCGGCGACTTCCATGCCATACATCGCGAAGATGTGTCGTATGTGGCGAACCCCGCCGAGGCCGACCAGCTCTTGGCGGAATATCGCCGCCGGGGCATAGAGCGTGTGGTCTATAATCAACACCTCCACGGCGACCTCGTGAAGTTCTATGGCGTGAGCGGCACCGACTTCTTCTATTGGTTCTACCCCATGCGCACCGGTCACAGCAAGTTCGGCTTGGAGCAACGCAACGACAGCTTAGCAGAGACCCCCTTTGTCGAGGCGGACCTGCAAACGCTGTGCAACCGCGCCGCGCAGCTGTTGGGGGTGAGCGTCTATGGCGGCGACTGCATCGTGGCTGCCGACGGCACCTGCCGCATCATCGACTTCAACGACTGGCCCAGCTTTGCGCCCTGCCGCGCCGAGGCGGCGCGTGCCATAGCGCAGCTCATAGCGGCGCAGCTCATCTGATAAGCTTTTTCAATCAAAGAAATATTTATGAATGCGAACGAAACAACCGACGCTGCCGCACTCAAGGCGCGTTACGAGGCAACCCTCAAACACCCCGACACCGAAGAGGGCATCGACCTGCTCTTCTATCGTCCTTTAGGCTTCCGCTTTGCCCTTTGGGCTGAACGCCACGGGGTGGTGCCTAATGCCATCTCGGTGCTCTCCATCTTCTTAGGCGTGGGTGCCGGACTCCTTTTCTACCCCGACCACATCGGCTGGAACGTGTTGGGCATCGTGCTCCTCATCTTGGCCGACATCTGCGACAGTGCCGACGGGCAGTTGGCACGCATGACGCGCCGCTTTTCGCGCCTTGGGCGCATACTCGACGGTGTGTGTGGCGACCTCTGGTTCATCTCCATCTATGTTGCCATCTGCTGCCGCCTCAACTACGACTGGGGCTACACCATTTGGCTCCTTGCCGCTGCCGCCGGCGCGTGCCACTCGTTGCAGGCTGCCATGGCGGATTACTACCGCAACTTTCACCTCTTCTTTGTGAAAGGCAAGAGCGGCAGCGAACTCGAAGATGCCCGTCAGGTGGCTGCCGACTACCGTGCCATCAGCTTCCGTCGCGAGCCCCTCTACAAGGTCTTTATGTTCTTCTATCGCAACTACACCCGCCAGCAAGAATTCTTCACGCCGCAAATGCAGCGCCTCCGCGCTCAGTTGCGCCTCCGCTTTGAAGACCAACCCATACCCGCGCAGTTTTGCGCCGTGTTTCGCCTCTTCTCGCTGCCGCTGATGAAGTACACCAACATCCTCTCGTTCAACTGCCGCGCCATACTCCTCTCCATCTCGCTGCTCTGCGGCGAACCTTGGATTTATTTCGTGGGCGAGTTGACCGTGTTTAACCTCCTCTTGTTCTACATGACAGCCAGACATGAAATCATTTGTCGTCGCTTTGCTAAGCGCCTTGAAGCGGCGGGTTAACCTGCGCACGCTCTGCCTGGTGGTGGGGCTGTTGCTGTTGGGGGGCATGATAGCGTTGGCAGACCCCGCCGTGCTGTGGCAGAACGCGTGTCGCATGCGTTGGTGCCTGCCCGCCGTGGTGGCGGTGTGGGGGGTGGGCTACCTGCTCAACACCTGCTCGTGGGGCACCATTGTGCACACCAATCCCCTGCAGCGTCCGCTCTCGTTTGTGCGCCTCTATGGCTTCACCGTCACCGGTTTCGCCATCAACTACATCACCCCCTTCGGCTTGTTGGGCGGCGAACCCTATCGCATCGTCGAGCTGCGCCGTTACCTCGGTTTGGAGCGCGCCACGGGCAGCGTCATCCTCTATATGATGATGCACATCTGCTCACACTTCCTCTTCTGGATCACCTCGTGCCTCTTGGTGGTCTGTTTCATACCCGGGCTCACTGCGGGGTGGGAGTGGGGCTTGTTGCTCATAGCCGTGGTGTGTGGGGGCGGCATCGTGCTCTTCTTCCGCGGCTACCGTTCGGGGGTGCTGACGGGGCTGCTCCTCAGCGTGTCGCGCTGGCGATGGGTGGGCAAACGCGTTGCGAACTTCACAGCCGAGCGCAAACAGCGCATCGCGCTCATCGACGACAACATCCGCTCGCTCATCACCTGCCACCCTCGTGCCTTCAGCCGCTCGCTGCTGCTCGAGTATGTGTCGCGACTCGTCAACAGCGCCGAAATCTATCTGCTGCTGCACCACTTGGGGCAACCTGCCACCTGGTGGGGAGCCGTCATCATTGTGGCACTCTCGTCGCTGCTTGCCAACATCCTCTTCTTCTCGCCCCTGCAACTCGGCACGCGCGAAGGCGGCATACTCCTTGCCATGCAGGTGGTCTACCCCGCCGACAGCCTTGCGCAGCTGATGCCCTTGGCGGTGTCGGTGTCACTCATGACCCGCGTCAGAGAGTTTATTTGGATAGCCATCGGACTACTCTTTTTGCGCTTGCAAAATAAAACAGACCTGCCTGCGTTATAGTATAGAATGGAAAGTGTAACTACGAACTTAGATAATACAACATACAGTTATGAAAGGAATTATATTAGACTATGGAGCGACCGTTGACAGCAACGGCAAACACTGGTCGGAAGTGCTCTGGGAGGGCTACTGCCGCGTTTCGCTGCCTGTCACCAAAGAGCAATTTCGCGATGCATACGTCTACACCGAACGTTATGTGGCTTTAAACCCCGAATCAATTTCACCCGAATATAACTTCTTCGAACTCATGCAGGTGCGTGTGGGTATACAGTTCGACTACTTGGTGCAGCACGATGCCCTGAGCGAGGAGATTCTCCACACCACGTTGGCTCTGATTTCTGAGGGCGAGATGCCTATTCTTGAGAATATGCACGACCTCACGGGTCACTTCGTGGATGTCATTGCCGGCTATTGCTATGATTACGCCCGCCGCTGCACCAACGAGGCGATACCGTTGCTCGAGCACTTCTGTCAGACCTATGAGTTAGCCATCGTGTCTAACTTCTATGGCAACCTGCGCTCGGTGCTCCGCGACTTCGGTTTGATTCGCTACTTCCCCCACATCATCGACTCTGCCGAGGTGGGTGTGCGCAAGCCGGATCCCGAGATTTTCCGCATCGCGCTCAACGAGATGAAGCTGCCTGCCGAAGAGGTCACCGTGGTGGGCGACTCCTATCGCAAGGACATCGAGCCTGCACTCTCGCTCGGCTGCAAAGCCATCTGGGTGAAAGGCAGTGGTTGGGAACAGAGTGATGAAACCATTCCCTTCGAGCCTACCATCACCGCCTTGGTGCAGCTCTACGATTTGCTCTAAGCCGGGCACGTCGCTGCGCCACATCGCAAAAAATAATCCGCCCCCTGCAGTTTGTGCTGCAGGGGGCGGATTTCTTTGTTTCATCACTTATATAGGCTGAGTGCCTCACCGGCGGCTCGCTGCCGAACGAATGTGTCGGCTGCGTTGACTGCCGTGTGTTTAGCGCCGTCGGTGCATTGACCGCGGTGTGCGCCGTGCGTTTGTCGCCGTGCGCTCACCTCATGGCGGACTTCGCCGCGACAACGTCGCTCTTCGCGCCCCTCAAGGTTGCAGCTCGGCTTGCACTTTGCTGCCACTGTCCTCAACGCGGTTGAACGCTGAGTGAAGCTCTGCGCCTTGACCGCTGACGCGGGTGGTCGGTGCGGAAAGCCCGGCGGGGTGGGCGGGTGTTGTGTCTGCCGT
>CAZBWT010000068.1:0-2590 GCA_964495625.1 uncultured Prevotellaceae bacterium
ACTGCTGCTCGTTGTTGTAGAACTCGCCGGCGACGAGCAGGCGGAGGTTCTTGTCGCGCAGGCGGGCGTCGGCAAAGGCGGTCAGGAGCCAGTCCAAGCCCTTGTAGTCGCGGATGAAGCCGAAGAAGAGCAGGTAGCGATACTGTGGGTCCAGACCGAGGGTGCGGCATGCCTCCTCGCGCCCCACAGCTTCGCCGAAGTGGTCGAAGAGCGGATGGGGACAGAAGCGGCGCGGCTTCTTGCGGTCGAAGAGGTCAACATCTGCCAACACCGATTTCGACATGGCTACAAAACCGTCAACCGACGAGGTGAAGTAGCCGGTGAGCTGACGGTCGCCCGGACGATGTTCGTGGGGAATGAGGTTGTCGAGGATGGTGACTACGCGCGTATGACCGTTGCGCCGCGCCAAGCGGGCTATCGTGCCGAAGCAGGGAGCCATGACCGGTATCCAGAACTTGATGATGAGCAAGTCCGGCTTGCGACGGGCTATGTCACGCCCTACGCTCAACCAGTTGAAGGGGTTCACCGAGTTGACGCAACGGCGTATGGTGAGGTCGTTGCTTTGCGGTTCGGTGGAGTATTGCGTCTTGCCCGGAAAGAGGAACGAGGGGTATTGCAGCGTGAAGGTGTAGATCTCCACCTGATGACCCTCGGAACGGAGTTGCAGGGCGAGGCGTTCGTTGTAGGTGGCGAGTCCGCCGCGGTAGGGGTAGGCGGTGCCAAGTATGATGATGTTCATAGGGGGTGTTGTTTATTTGGGGTCTGACGAGGCTTCATGAGGGAATGAGACGAGGTGCCCCGTCACTCCGGCATTGCGGGCAAATGCCATGTCGCCGGCGCTGTCGCCCAACATGAGGGTGGTGGCAGGGTTCACGTCGGGATGGTCGCGCAAGATTTCGTCGAACATGCCGCGGTTGGGCTTGCGACGCGGGTCGCTGTCGCTAACCGCCGTGCAGCAATAGATGCCGTCGATGCGTCCGCCCACGGCTTCGATGGCTGCCACCATGCGCTGATGTATGTCGTCGAGGTCAGCCTGCGTCATCTTGCCGCGCCCCACACCACGCTGGTTGGTGACGACAAAGATGTGTTTGAAACGTTTGCTCCACACGGCGATGCGCTCCATGAAGGCGGGGATGAACTCAAACTCGGACCACTGCTTCACGTAGTCGCCCGGTCGCCACACGTTAATCACACCGTCACGATCGAGCAGCAGCGTGTCGTAGGGCAGCTCAAACTCGGCGCGGTGATAGTCTTCGGGGATGCCGATGTCGATGAAGTATCCATTTTGCACCACGCCATAGAGGCGACCTGCGGCGGCTGCGGGCACGAGCACCTCGGTTTCAAACGAGAACTTCTCGGGCAGCTGTGTGAGGTCTAACAGGCGGCGGTTGATGAGCGTGACTCCGCCGTTGATGAGGCCTTCGGCGCATTGTATTTTCTCGCGAAACTCTGTGATGCGACCGTCGGCAGCGAGTGCCACCGTGCCATAACGGCTGAAGTTGCGCATGGGGCAGAGAGCTAAGGTGATGGCTGCGTCGCGGGGTGTGGCTGCCGCCATCTGCGTCAAGTCTACGTCGAAGAAGGTGTCGCCATTGAGCACCCACACTTGCTCCGAGCGAGCCTTTGAGAGCGCCAAGCGGATGCCTCCGCCCGTGCCGAGGGGTGTTTCTTCAATAACGAAGTCGAAGGTGAAGGGGTAGTCGGCGCGGTGCGCTTCGACCCACGAGATGATGCTTTCACGCAAGTAACCCACCGAGAGCAGCACGCGATCGACCTGCGGGTAGCGGCTCAGATAGCGCAGCAGGTATGCCAAAAAGGGCTCACCTGCCACGGGTGCCATGCATTTTGCCACCTCACTGACCACGCTGCGCAGGCGCGTGCCAAGACCGCCCGCCAAAAGGATTGCATCCATAGATTATTTTTCCGTTTGTGTCTTTGGGATGAAGAGGCGTGCCTCAACGATGCAGCAAATGAGGTGACCTATCAGGGTTTGGCATTCTTGTATGCGCGGTGTCTCGGCTGAAGGCACCTTGATGACATAGTCGCAGATCTCGTCCATGCGACAGGGTTTGCTGCCGGTGAGACCAACGCTGGTGATGCCCATCTCTCGACAGGTCAACACGGCTTCGACCACGTTGCGCGAGTTGCCCGACGTGGAGATGCCTACAAAGACATCACCACAGTTGCCGTGCGCCTCGACCTGGCGGGCAAAGAGCCGCTCAAAGCCGTAGTCGTTGCCAATGGCGGTCATCACCGAGGTGTCGGTGGTGAGGGCTATGGCGGGCAGTGCGGGACGGTCGAAGTAGAACTTGCTTACCAACTCGCCTGCCAAGTGCTGCGCGTCGGCGGCACTGCCTCCGTTGCCGGCAAAGATCACTTTGCCGCCCTTTTGGTAGGCATCGGCACAAAGCTCCGCCACCTCTGCAATTTGTTGCAATAAAGCCTTGTCGTCTAAGATGGCTTGCTTCACTCTTACCGATTCGGCTATGTGCCGAGTCACTATGTCTAATGTGTTCATTGCTGTTATGCTTTGCTTTTATTATATCATTGCGTTAAGGCTCCGCTTTCCGCTGCTTCGCTCAAGCCTTGT
>CAZBWT010000068.1:2690-10698 GCA_964495625.1 uncultured Prevotellaceae bacterium
GCATTGCCTATGCCTTAATAAATCTTCCACCCATGTGTGCCGCCGTCGCTGAACTGGAAGGGTACCACCTGACCGGGCATCTTGTTGAGAGCGTTGACAACCTGACGTTTGCACGTAGGCTTCACCACAAACATGATGAAACCGCCGCCACCAGCACCCGAGACTTTGCCGGCTATGGCTCCTGCCGCCATGGCTACGTCAAAGGCTTCTTGTATCATGGGGTTGGTGATGGCTGATGCCATCTTCTTTTTGTTCTCCCACGCCTCACCCAAGATGTGTGCAAAGGCGGTGATGTCGCCCTTCAGCAATGCCATCTTCATGTCGATGGCGCTCTGCTTGATGCGGTGCATCGCCTCAATGGCTACGCTGTTGCCGCTGGAGGTGTTTTTGCGCTGCTCGTCGATGATGGCTGCCGACGATCGCGACGCGCCGGTGTAGTAGAGCACCATCGACGACTCAAGTTCGTCGACAATCCAACGCTTCACGCGCAGGGGGTTGACGATGACCAGGTCGTTGGTGAGGAACTCCATGAAGTTAAAGCCGCCGAAGGCTGCCGCATATTGGTCTTGCTTGCCACCCGACAGGGCGAGGTCTTTGCGCTCGACTTCATACGCCATGCGCGAAATCTCGTAGTCGCCCATGGGCAGGTTCAGCCACTCGGCAAAGGCCTTGACGATGCAGACTACCATGGTCGACGACGACCCCAAGCCCGAACCGGCGGGCGCGTCGCTGTAGGTGGTGATGCGGAATGCCTGCGGCAAGGGTCCGTAGTCGCGCACGATGCGGTTGTAGACACCTTTGTGCAGGTCGAGTGTGCCGTCAATGGGCAGCACGTCGGTCTTGGTGTAGCTTAGATGTTGCTCTAAGTCGGTGGCATGGATTTCGATGGTGTCTCCGGGAATCTCCTCGATGGTACAATAGGCATATAGATTGATGGTGGCATTGAGGATTAGGCCGCCGTAGATGTCACTGTAGGGCGAAACGTCGCTCCCACCGCCCGCCAATCCTAAGCGCAATGGGGCTTTGCTGCGTACGATCATAGGTGTCAATGTTTATTGTAGGGTCTGTATGTACTTGTTAAAGCAGTTTTGGGCTATCTCTTTAGCGCGAAGACGCGCCGCAGGGTCCGGCTTAACGGTGGGCAATATCCGGCTAAAGTTTGCTACAGCCTCGGCACGCTTCGCGTCTGACTCGAGAGCCTGCGTGATGTCGACCATGCAGTCGGTTTTTCCCAACGCTTCCAACAATCCGGATATCTTGTGCTCGTAGCTTAAGGCTACAAAGGGGACGTTCTGATTGAGTGCGAATACCACCGAATGATAGCGAGCACCTATCATGCACGAGGCTTGAGCGATGATGCTCTGTTGGATGTCAGAGGAATAGGTGTCGGGTATGACGCATATTCGCTCGCTGCCCAATTCTTTCTTCAGGTCGCAGAAGAAGGGATAGTCGTCGCCTAAATAGTTGCCACAATTAAATTTCTGTGGCAGCATCACCACTTTGTGGTTGGGATACTGCTGCTCAATGACTCGATAGAATGCGGCAAATAGTGCAAAGACCGACTCACGGGTATACTGCTGATATGCATAGTGCCAAATCAGTAAGTTCGGAACGAACACCACATAGGGAGCGTTGCCTATCTGCTGCTGTATCTCGTCCGGCACGGGCACCGACGGATTGTCCAAGAAGGCGGAATCGACGGTTGCGACATAGGGTATCTTCATGGCTTGTGCCAGGCGTTCGGTCTTCTTGTCACGAATGGAGCAGAAGGAGAAGTAGTGGAGCAGTTCTTGACTGATCTTGTAGAATCTGCGGTTGCTCCATGTCTCGACCGGGAAAGGTCCGAATGAACGTCCGTAATAGGCTAACGGCTTGTTTAAAGACTGCGCAGCTCTGAGAAAGAAGAGGTGCATCCAGTCTTGAAAGCCACCCATGCAGATGCCGCCCGGCGCACATATCACGCGGTCTGCCCAGCGGTATTCGGTCAACAACTTGCGCGTGAAGGGGTAACAGTTCCACAAGTCCTGCAACCCATATTTGACCGTGGCTTTCAAGAAGAAGCCTTCGCCAAAACGATGCGGAATGCAGACATACTCGACCTGAGGCAACTGCACGTCGAACTGCCGTATCGTGTCGTTGTAGGTGTATGTAAACAACACCTTGATTTGCACTTCGGGGAGTGCCTTGACCAACGCTCGCAACAGTCCTTTGTGAGCCGACTCATCGCCTCGATTATTCAACGGTTGATGTACGAATAATATCTTCATACGAATAATATCTTCATTTGTCACAAGGTGTGAAATGTATTGGTTTGTTCGATGGACTTCCGCTCGGAAATGGCGACTTTGTAGCGTTCCGGCAAGTGTCCGATGCCGATGATGACAATCGGCACTTCGTTATCGGGGATGCCAAAGCTCGAGAGTTGTTTGAGCTTCTTATGTTTGAAGCCGCATGACAACGGGATGGTGCCCAGCCCCAACGAGTGAAGGGCATTGATGAGATTCATGGCATATAAACCACCGTCTACATAAGCCTGATGGGGCTCGTATGCCTTAAAGGCTTTGAGGTTGGCGGTGACGACTATGGAGCAACGTATCTCATTTTCAAAGCCACGACTTCCGCCCTGCCACGTCAGCAGGTCTATGCTCTGCGCGCCACGGTAGATATGGGTCTTCCACCCCTGTCGATTGCATGCTGAAGGGGTGCGTTGCGCCAAACTGAGAGCCTTCACTAAAAGCTCATCCGAGACTTCTTCGTCGCTGAAGTAGCGCACCGAATGGCGACTGTTCAATAGGGCTTCGAAGTTGCCGGCACATTGCCGCAAGGTTTCTCTGCGGTCTACCTCTTCGATGCCGGACTTAACGCTCACTTGCGGGTGCCCCGCCATGTTAAGCAGCGTTTCATATTCCTGCTCAATCGAGCGGATGTTGACTTCGCTCCGGGTCATGTATTCAATGTAGGTCTGTATGGCAGACAAGGGGTAAGATAAGAATTCCGCATCAGTTTGCAGGTACAGCCGGCAGTAAGTCTTCAATCGACCTATCAGCGTCAAGACCTTAGCCTGACCAAAGCCGATGCGGGGGTTCCTCATCGAAAGCCCCTTCTCGATGATGTGTGTATCTCGCAACAACACATATTGCATCTTTTCGCAGTCGGAGGTGGTGCGGCTATCTGCATTGTAGCGCACCAAACACCACCAAAAGTGAAGGGCTTCCGTCAGGTAGAGCCACTGGACTTCTAATTTATCTTTCCACGTCTTGAACATAGTGCCTAAGTGTCGTTATGATAATTGTTTGTTGCGTCGCCAACGCAGGTACCACTTGCGCCACTTGCGCGGCCAATTTAGGACGCGTGTGATGCACTTGCGCACATAGCGCTTGGCGAGGTCGCACTTGAAGGCACGCTCGTCGGCTGAGCCAAACACGGGGCGATCCATGCCTCGCTCGGCATAGATCTCGTCAATGAGGTTGTTGATGCGGTCGGTGTGTACCTGCATCACTCGATAGCGACGCGAGTACCACGAATGGGCGCAAATCTTGCGGCGATCGGGAGTGAGCAACACGGTCGAGAAGCCGTCGGCATGGCGATATGAGGGCAGGTAGAGCGTGCGGAAGTGCTGACAGAGCCAGAAGAAGAAGTTATAATAGGGTTCACCATCGTTTTGCTCGAAGTTACCTTCCACCGTTTCATCGGGGCTTTGATAACGACTGCGCAAGTCCGCTTTGATGGCATCGTAGTTCAACTTCTTCACAGGCTTGCTCCCCTCCCACTTTGTGCGTATCAGCTCCAAGTTGAAGACATTAAAGAAGGGGTTCGTCACCAACGGATTGCCCGAACGCGGACAGCCGGGATGACAATCGGGACAGCCCGCATTGGCATAGCCTTGCTCTAAGACATACTCCGCCAAGTCGAGCACCGCATCCATGTCGGCAATGAAAGCATCCTCATCGACGTTGATTGCCACATCACACTCTGTGTCGGCAAGCATCGTATAGAAGTAACCGTCTGCCGTCTGGTCGGTGAGGCGCACACAAGGGTAACCTGCCGTGCGAAACAAGCCGGAGGCACAGCGGTATAGTTCGAGTGAGAACGACCGCGTGAAGAATTTCACTCTCTTTTGCGCCAGCAGGGGGCGATTGGGTTCAATATTCATCATACCTAATCAGTCACACTTATGGTGATGTTTCAATGTTGTTTGATTTCTTAATACGTTATTCTTAATACGTTATTCATAACAAGGCTTTTGCAAGACATCCGACAAGTTATGCCGCTTGCTTGCCGACTTTACGCCACTTGATGATGCCCACGACAATGAGTGCAGCAATGATGACATACATCAGCCCCACGAAGATCATGGATACCACATTACCCTTGGCAACGCTCTCCGGACGGAACTCAAAGCGGATGTGATGCTGACCGGGTTGCACATTCAGCGCGCGAAGCACATAGTTGACACGGTAGTGGTCTACCGGCTGCCCGTCTACATACGCTTGCCAACCATAGGGATAATAAATCTCCGAGAAGACGATGGTGCCCGGTTTTGACGACGTGGCATCATACTCGATATACTCGGGAGTATATTTCGTCAACACCACCGAAGCCGTAGAGTCGGCACCGGGAGTAAGGTTCGTCACATAAGAGGCGAAGCTGCGATCGAGCACCGCCGTGGTGCGCAAGTCGAGCGTATTGAGCGCATCGCTCTCCCGGTTGGCATTATCCACCACCACCAAGCTATCGACAAACCAGGCATTACCCATAGCATCGGGATTAAGCTGCACCTGTGTGCCGCCTGCCTGCTTGTCGGGCACGATGAAGTACTTCGTGTTGAGCATGTTGATGACCTGCATGTTCATCTTCGTGATGTGCTGGTCAATGAGGTCTTGATAGCGGCGCAACTTAGCGGCACTGTAGCCACCAATCGACTTCAAGCGGTAGGAAGTGCGCGCATCGTTGAAGGTGTTGGCTGCCAAGTTGAAGACGCGGAAGTGCGGAGTCTTGTCGCGCAAAATCTGCTCCTCATAAGGCTGCATGGCAAACGACGAGTCGAAGCCGCGACGCGAAGAGAACATCGAGTCATTGCAGTAACGCTTGTTGACGGGCCACATATCGAAAAGCACAATGGCACTAAGAGCAACACCAAAGATGATAGGCTTCATGCGGAACTTCACATAAGCCCACACCAACGCGAACGTCAGCGCCACAAAGAGCAACGAGCGCCAGCAGTCTGCCGTGAACATTACCTTGCGCTGATCGACAATCGCATCAGCCAACCACCCGGGCACCTGCGAGAAGATATGTTCGTCGCCGGCAGAGGTGAATGAGAGGGCACTCGAGCCAAACAAGGCGAGCATCAAACAGAGACCGCCCGTCACACCACCCGAGATGTAAAGTGCGCGAAGCGCCTGCTTGCGGTCGGTGCTGCCGTCCATCAGCTGACGTATCGCCAAGAAAGCCAACAGCGGCATCGTCACCTCGGCAATCACCAAGATAGACGACACAGCGCGGAACTTATTGTACATCGGCACATAGTCGAAGAAGAAACGCGTCAGTCCCATCCAGTGGCTACCCCATGACAAGAACACCGAGAGCAGCGTGGCTGCCAAGAGCGCCCATTTGTAGGGACCGCGCACGATGCAAAGACCCAACACGAAGAGCAGACACACCGCCGCACCCATATAGACGGGTCCCGCCGTGAACGGTTGGTCACCCCAATAGGTCGGCACAGCCGCGGTGAACTGCTCGGCAGTGCGGCGATCCACACCACGCTTCACCATGGTCTTATAGAGGTCTGAGTCTTTCCCCAAGTTATAGTTTGACGAACCGCCCATATAGTTCGGCACAAGGAAGGTCCACGACTCGTCGATGCCGTAGCTCCAAGCCGTGGCATAGTCGAGGGCGAGACCCTCGGTACGGTTGGTATCATCGTTAGCCTTCACCAAGTCTGAGTGACCGCCGCGCATCGTCTCGGAGGCATATTCCATGTTGGCGAACGTAGCGGCGGTGCCTGTGCCGGCTCCGATGCCGAGCGAGAGCACGAAGAGCAGCGTCGAGATGCCGAAGTCACGCATACGCTTGGTGCGGATATGTTCCCACAACTCAGCCAAGAAGAAGAAACCGATCAAGATGCACATATAATATGCCATCTGTGGATGCGGATAGAGTCCTATGGCGCTAAAAATCATCGTGAGTGCCACACCCCATGCCCTGCGTCCGTGGTAGATCATGTAGAATGCCGCCACAACCACAGCCATCAACGCCAATGTTGAGGTTTTGGAGTGGTGATTGGCTCCAATGATGATGAAGAAATACGACGAGAAGGCTGTAGCCAACGCACCCGCGGCAGCCAGCCACTTGTTGACACCCATCGTGCAAAGCAACAAAAAATAAGCCAAGCAATAGAGCAGCACAATGGCGGGCACAAACTTATAGCCATAGAGCAACACCGAACGGAAAGGTTGCAACCATGTTGTAGACTCATAGCGACCGCCACCAATCTGATAGTTCGGCATGCCGCAAAACATAGAGCCCGTCCACCAAGTGTAGTTGCCGGTCTCTTCATGATACTGCGTGCTCTCGTGCACAGCCGCTGTGCCTTGCACACCGTCGCTGGTAGCGATGACCTTGCCGTCGAAGGCGGGCGACATATAGATGCCGCTCACCAGCGCGAAAAGCAACGCGATGAGCACATAAGGTGCAGCTTTTTTCAAAAATGTAACCATCTTTATTCTTAGTCTTATATTGATTCTTTGTTTACTTCATTGCAGCTTGATTTACTTCAGTGCCGCTTTGTTTGTTTCATTGGCGCTTAGTTTATTCCATTGCAACTTAATTTGCTTCAGTGCCGCTTGTTTACTTCAGTGCCGCTTACAATGCCACCTTGCTCACTGCCAAAAGTCGGGGCAAATACTTCACTGCCAACTGCGGAGAGTTGTAGATTACGTGCGACAGTATAGCCACCTTCAGCGAACGGCGGCGATAGACGTTGGTACGCCAGCTCGGCACGCTTATATCCAGGCGCTCTGACATGTGTTGCAGCACCTCCACCTTCGGGTCATCGACATTGCTCAAATAGTTGAGAGCAGCCACTAAATAGCCCTTCTTGATGTAGAGGAAATCCAGCTCCTTCGAGAACTTAGCATACCAGCCGCGCGTTCGCACCTCCGAGAGCATATACTCCATCGCAGAGAGCTTCGCCTTATATCGCTGCGGGTCGCGATGCGTGGTGAGCGACTCGGGGCGGATGCAATAATAATACATCGGGCTGTTGACCACCGCCACGCGCGTAGCGGCGAGCAGCACCTTGATGAGGAAGTTTGTATCCTCTGACGACCGCTCGGGTGGGAAAGCCAACGCATTATCCACCAAGAAGCGGCGGCGATAGAAGAACGTCACGCTAAACGTGGTGAACCTCGTCAAGAAAGCCGACTTCAAATCGGTCGAGAAGTCACCGTCGGGCAAGATAGGGTTACGAAACACATGACCATCTTTCTTGCCACCCTTATAACGCAACTGGCAGTAGCAGATATCTGCATTCACCTTGTTCGCAGCCTCGACCATTGCCTGGAACATTATGGGGTCTATCTCATCATCGCTATCCATAAAGCCCACATAGTCGCCACGCGATGCCAACACGCCCACATTGCGAGCCACGCCCGGACCGCTATTGGTGGTGGTGGCTACGAAGCGGAAACGCTGCGTGTCATTCAACTCCGTCACATAGTTACGAGCTATCTCAATCGAGTTGTCCGAACCGTGGTCATCCACAAAGACGGCTTCAAAGTCATCTAATGTTTGGCGACGCAGAGCATCAATACAACCCTTGATATAGGGAGCCGCGTTATAAACGGGTATTACAACAGAAACTTTCATTACTTTATAAAACGTAAAAACTCATTATTTATTCTCAGTCTATCACTTTATCTCTCTTATTTCGTCGGGAATTCCTCCCGTTGCTTCGTCATTCAGTCCGAACAAGCATCTACTCATGCAGTCTGAACAGACACCACCT
>CAZBWT010000069.1:0-10679 GCA_964495625.1 uncultured Prevotellaceae bacterium
TGTCGATCTTCATGAAGTAGGTCGAGTAGCGCTCGGGCTCGTCCACGCTGTTCAGCACCAAGATACCGCTACACTGAGCCATAGCTTCAACCTGCAGCACACCGGGCATCACCGGTTCCTGGGGGAAATGACCCTGGAAGAAAGGCTCGTTGGCAGTGACATTCTTCACACCCACGCAATAGTCATTGGGTTCATACTCCACAATCTTGTCGATGAGCTGGAAGGGGTAACGGTGGGGCAAGATAGCCTTGATGCCGTTGTTGTCCAGAATGGGCTGCTTGTTGGGGTCGTAGACGGGTATTTGCACCTCAGTGTGCTTCATATCCTTACGCACGGCGCGAGCCAACTTGTTGTTGATGCCGTGACCGGGGCGGGTAGCCACCACGCGCCCCTGAATGAAGCGCCCAATCAATGCCAAGTCGCCGATAATGTCGAGCAACTTGTGGCGAGCCGGTTCGTTATACCAGGTGAGGGGCTTCTCTTGCAGATAACCCAAATTTTCGGCAGAGGGCGAAGCCACGTTCATCACCTGTGCCAAGTGATCCATAGCCTCTTGCGTAATCTTCTGGTCGTAAATCACCACAGCGTTCTGCAGGTCGCCGCCCTTCACCAAGTTAGCCTGCAACAGCGGTTCAATCTCGCGCACAAAGACGAAGGTGCGAGCCGAAGCCACCTCTTGCTTGAAGTCTGCCAAGTTGTCGAGCATGGCATATTGGTTATTGAGCACCGGTGAGGGGAACTCAATGAACGTCGTCACCGAGAAGTGATCGTCGGGGTAGATGTTCAGGCAGATGCCCTTTTCCTCGTCGCGCACCTCATATTTCTTGGTGATGCGGAAATACTCACGCTTCGCCTCCTGCTCCTGCAAGCCCACCTTCTCGATGGCTTCGGAATAGAGGATGGCGCTGCCGTCGAGAATAGGCAGCTCCGGAGCGTTCACCTGAATGAGACAGTTATCCACACCTGCGGCATAAAGGGCAGCCATGGCATGCTCAATAGTGCTGATGCTCACACCGTTTTTCTCAATGACGGTGCCGCGCTGCGTCTGAGTGACGTTCTCCGCCACGGCTTCAATGATAGGTTGTTCCGGCAAGTCTACACGCTGAATGGTGTAGCCCGTGTTTTCGGCTGCGGGGCAGAACGTCACCACGATGTCCATGCCCGTGTGCAGACCTTTGCCTGTGAAGGAGAAACTCTCCTTGAGGGTATTCTGTTTAATCATATATTCTTGTTTTATAGAAAGCTTATTGAAAAAATGTGGAAAGCTTATAATAGAAGAATTTTATAGAAAGCTTATTGTAGAAAGCGTTTTATAGACCCTTTATTATTTCGATGCCAACTCCTTTTCGAGCTGTTTCACGCGGTCGCGGAGTTCGCCGAGCTGCTTAATCATCACCGTTTGGCGTGCAAAGTCGCGTGCCGGCACGGCGGGATAACCCATCAGTGTCTGTCCCTCCTTCACGTTGTTCGGGATGCCGGACTGTGCACCCACCGTCACACGGTCGCCCACATGGATGTGACCTGCCACACCCACCTGACCTGCCAACGTCACGTGGCTGCCAATCTTTGTGGAGCCTGCCACGCCCACTTGAGCGCAGAGCACGGTGTTTTCGCCAATCTCCACATTGTGACCAATCTGCACAAGATTGTCGAGCTTCGTGCCCTTGTGCACGCGGGTGCTGCCCATCGTGGCGCGGTCAATGGTGGTGTTGGCACCAATCTCCACGTCGTCTTCAATCACCACGTTGCCAATCTGGGCAATCTTCTCATAGCCGTCGCCCGTGGGTGCAAAGCCGAAGCCGTCGGCACCAATCACCACGCCGGCATGAAGCGTGCAGTTGTTGCCAATCACACAGTCGTGATAAATCTTCACGCCCGGGTTCAAGGTCACATTGTCGCCAATCGTTACGTTGTCGCCGATATATACTTGGGGGAATATTTTCACATTATTGCCGAGCTTCACGCCGCGGCTGATGTAGGCATAAGCGCCGATGTAGTAGTCTTCGGGCAGTTCCACCCCTTCGGCTACAAACGAAGGCTCCTCACGACCGCTGCGGTTCTGACGGGCGGCGGCAACCATGTTGAGCAGCATGGCTATGCAAGCATAAGCATCATCCACCTGAATCATGGTGGCGCTCACCTCGCCTTCCGGCTGGAAGCTCTTGTTGACCAAGACGATGCTTGCCTGAGTGGTATAAATGTATTGGGCATATTTCATATTAGCCAAGAAGGTGAGCGTGCCGGGCTTACCCTCTTCAATCTTCGACACATTGCTGACTTTCACCTCAGGGTCACCCACAACAGTGCCATGAAGGTAGCTCGCAATTTGTTGCGCTGTAAATTCCATATAGATTATTCTCGAGTTTTAGTCAGCGTTCCCACGCTGTGATACATTTATAGATGCTCGCAAAGTTCGTATTTTTTTTTAATTTTGTTCTTATTTTACAGATAATTTGGACGTTCTGCGCATAAAAAGGGGGTTAACGAACATCTTGCCGTCGTTTTGAGAAGTGCTTTTGTCAATTCCAAATGCTGTTATTGCAGCAACATAGCCGCCGCGAATTGGCTGTCGTCGGTGATGTCGGTTAGTGTGAAGTAGCCGTGGGCGCATCGTTCGCCCTCGCGCTGCGGTGGGTTTTGGCGGCGTTGTTCCTCCACCCGGTGGCGCAGCTCATCGGCATTGGCGGCATGCTCTATCACATAGCTGCCGACGCTTTCGGGGGCAACGAGCCGATCATAGAGGTGGCGTGCCACCACCCCCATGGTGCATCGCAGGTTCATCTCCACACACGGGTGTAGACTCACAGAGCCCCGCTCGTTGCGACACATCATCATGTCTATGCCGATATAGCCGATGGGGTAGCTCCTGCCTGCCAGCCGAGCCAACAACTCGGGCAGCAGCCGCTCGGCATACTCCTGCCGCACGGCGAGCAGCACCTCGCGGCTCACCCATTGCGTCAAGCGTTGCTCCATGGCTTCGTTGCTCATCATCAGACCGTTGCGGTAGGTCCCCATCGCGTCCGTCTCAAACATCGAGTAGCCCACAAAGCGCACCCCTGACGCGTCGGCATAAAAGAGCATCGCCAAGTCTTGCACCTTTTGATATTCCGGTTCGAGGAGCACGCAGCCCATGTCGCGCACAATGGCTGCACCGCGCCGCAACACCGCCTCGCGGCTCATCACGCGGCTCCAACACAGCCCACGTCCGCTGCTGCTCCACGGAGCCTTCAGCAGATAGTTGCGGTGAAGTTCCGTGCACACCGCCACGGCATCTTGCAGCGCCTCGAGGGTAGTGCATGCCTGTGGCAGTAAAACGTCGCTGCAAGCCCCGCGGGTCAGCGGAGCCTCTTTCAGGAGGCGCAAGATGTCTATCACGGTGGTGCGTGACGACAGGCGGCGCAGCTCCTCCAAATCGTCCAACGAGGGGAGCAGTTGCGGGTCAACACCGGCGGTGATGAGTTGCTTGCGCGTATTGTAGTTCCAACCCCACGGCAAGGGCACGGCGGCACCCTCAGGTTGCCACACCGGGCTGAGTGCCGCTAAGTCTTCGCCCAAGCGTTGAGCCACCAACGGGGGCGTGAAGTGGCGGATACCCTTGCTCAAGGCAATATCGTGGGCGGGATAAAATAAGTTCATTAATTCAAAATGCTTCAATTTCTACATTCAGCCCAACAGACTCCACCAAGCTGCTGCGGTGTAATAGCAGATCACCAGCGAGAGGATTAGCTTCAGACCGGTGGTAACGAGGAATGCCGCAAACGACAGCAATGCCACGCGCAGCGCTTTTCCCGGCGATGCGTTCGCCCATAATTCGCCAATCAGAGCGCCGACAAACGGTCCGATAATCAAGCCATAAGGGGCAAAAAAGAAAAGCCCTGCCACCGTGCCTATAACAGAGCCGGTGACAGCGCTTTTTGAGCCACCGCCGAGGCGGGTGAACCACCCCGGCGCAATGTAGTCTACCACACACACCACTGCCGTCAGTAGCGCAAAGACCCCAAGCAGGGTCCATGTCACCCCATCGGGCACGACGAACTTCGTCAAGAGTAGGGCGATGAAGTTCAGTGGCGGGCCGGGTATGCCCGGTGCTATGGCTCCTGCCACACCTAAAAGCGAGAGCAGGATAACCGCCACGGCGATGAAGATGAATAGTGTGGTCATGGTGTTTGTTGTTTCAGTAATTTGTTTTTTTGTGGAGCGGAAAGCGGATTTTCAGCTGCGTGTCACAGCGCCACTTTCACCGCATTGAGCACCTCCTTGGTGTCGTCGCGATACACAAAAGCCACAACGCTGCAATTTGCTGCCGCCCATGAAGAGTTGAGCGTAAACTCGTTGTGAGTCACAGCCAACGGCATGGCATTCAGCGCGATGCTTTCGCCCCAGGTGCCGTTCACCGACGAGCGGAACACGTGGTTGTGCGTATAGAGTACGGCTCCGGCTGAGGTCTGTTGGAAGCCGCTGATGCCGTCCTCAATCACCCACAGCTGAAGCTTCAGGTTGAGCGTAGAGGTCGTGTCGCTCAGCACCAGGGTCGAGAGGCTGTAAGTGCCCTCGGTGGCGGACGGTGTCACATTCACAGCCAAGTCGATGTTAGGCGTGTCTGCACCGGTCTTCTTGTTATAACGGCTATACTGCGCCTGAGCCAAGTTTGCCACGGCGCGCGTGTTGCTTTCGGCAATGCCCACATACACGGCGTTGCCGTCATTCTTCATGCGGTCCACTGCCACAGCGGGCAAACCGATGTTGGCAGCCGACCAGCCCGAGAGGTTCTCGCCATAAAGACGTGCCTCGGTGGTGCTGAGCTGGAAGGGGAGCCCCGTCGTAGTGGAGAGCTGATTGCCCTCCATGTGCATACCCACCACAATGGCGAGTGAGTCGATCTCCTCCACCAAGCTGTTCTCAATAAACTCCGCCATCTCGGGGCAGTTCACGCACAGATATCCGGTGTAGTCCTCAATCAGCAGGCGGTGTGCACGTTGCACCTGCCACGTCTCGCCCTCCACGGTCACCGTGTCGGTGTCCACCGTGAAGTTCCATGCCGTCAAGGCATCATCTTTCACAAAACGATCTTCTTCGTCGATAGTGTCGCAAGCCACCCAAGCGGCGCAAGCCATAGCGGCAATGCCGAGGGCGGAGAAAATATGTTTCTGCATCATCGTTGTTTAGCTTTAGAAATTGAAGTTATACGACATAGAGAAGCCGCGGCTGGCAGGCACCGTGCGACACACACCGCCCGAGCAGTCCAAGCCCTTGCGCTTGCGACCGTAGCCGAGTTGCAGGCGGTGCGCCTTGTAGGAATACACCACGCTGCCGTTCACATAATGCGTGTCGGTCTCGCCGTTGTTCCACTGATCCGAGAGGGTGAACATCCAGCCCGGCTGAATTGACACCTCCACGAGTCCGAACGTCCAGTCGCCCTGATCCTGCTTTGTTTGCAGATACTGAGCTTCGGCACGCACGGCGCAACGTGAGGCAGACTGCCACTTGGCTTCCACCACACCGATGTTGCTCTTCACAATGTCGCCGTTCACACCGTGACCTTCGATGACCGCCTGATTATATTGCTGGTTCATATACATAGCCGTCAACTTCCAGCTCTTGCTCAGCTTCTTTTCCATCGTCAGGTTGATGTCTTGATAATACACATCGTCGGTCATGCCGAAAAACGAAGTGCCTGCACCGTCGGTACCCACCGTTGTACCAAAGGGGTTCAGCGATGAATTCTTATAATCCAAGCCGCGAATATGTGAAGCGTTGAGTTTCAGCAACGTGCCATACTTGCCGCCCATCGGGGTGTGGCGCTTAAAGCGATAAGATACCTCGCCCTGAAAAGCCCACTCACCGTCCATCTGTGTGCCGTAGGGGTAGAGCGAAGCTAATGAATAAGTGTGCTGGTAGGCAAATGCCGGCTGGTGATTGATGTAGCACGAAGTGGTTGTGCCGTCTAAGTCGCGCTGGCTGCGGAATGCCATGTTCTCGCTGCGCTTGGCTTGGAGAATAGCGCTGAAGCCGGTGCGTGAATACGTAGCCGAGAGCATTGCCACCTGACCCTTGCCATAGGTGTAGCCGTTCATGCCGTTCGGGTCGTTATCCTTCAAGGCATACTCTGCCAAGATGTTGGTTCCGCCCTTCTGATATTGCAGGCGCACGTCCATGGCACCCACATTCTTCGGGGTCTTCAGGCGGTATTTCTGTCGCCACGTGTCACCGCTCTCGTCGGTGAAGGGAGCATCCCAATAATTACCCTCCAAGAGGTTGTCGCCTTCATGCTTGCTCACGCCGCTGATGCCCAAGGTGAGGTAGTGGTCGTTGTCGCCGAGCACCTTCAGCCAGCGGTCTAAGTTCATCTCGATGTCGGCACCGAGCACGTAGCTGTCCGTCCACGAGAAGTGATAGCGCTGCACACCGCCCAAGGCTTTGATTTGCAATCCATTCACGGGGCGCACCACGAGTCTGCCGCCCAACAGTGAGTTGTCCACACCCAAGGTGCGGTCTTCATAGGCGCGGAGAATGAAGCCGCTGCCGAACTGCTCGTAGAAAGTACCGGCGGTCAGTTCCGCCCATTTATAGCGACCCGTCACCTGAAAATAGGGGAGGCCTGTTCCGGCGAATTTCTCCTTGTCATATTGATTCTCGAAACCGGGCAGCGGGTTTTCCATCGTTTCAAAACGCACACCGGCAGTCACATACTTGCTGTCGAGGTTCAGTCCGATGTAGGTGTTGCCGATGAAGTTGGCGTTGTAGTCGTTCTTGTCGGCACCGATGGTGGCATCGGTCTCGGGTGCTAACCATTCCGTCTGGATGCTACCCGTCAGCGACACTGCGTGGTCGCCGTCGCCCGCCCAAGCGGCAGCCGGCAACACACCGACCATGGCGACGAGGGGAAGTCGTGTAATAAGTCTCATTGATTCCGTTTGCTGTAATTTGAAATAGATATCGGGGCACCTACCCGGCGTCCCGATATATAACCATAGTGGGTGAAGTGGCTGTTTCTTACTTCACCAAAGCCTTAATCTTGTTATAGAGTGCTGTCTCGTCGCCCGGCTTGTAGCCCACGTGTGAGTCAACCTTCTTGCCCTTGCCGTCAAAGAGGAAGACGTGGGGAATGTTGTTCACACCCATGGCGCGCTTAAACTCGCCGTTCGGGTCGAGCAATACTTGATATTCAAAGCCTTTGCTATCAACTAACGGCTTCACCTTGTTGGCATTCTGAGCCTCGTCAATCGACACGGCAATGATGCGTACACCCGTCTCATCCTGCCAGTCGGCATAAACCTCGCTGATGGTGGTCAGCTCGCGCAGACAGGGGTGGCACCAAGTGGCGAAGAAGCTGATGACGAACGGCTTGCCGTCGTTGCTCAGCTTTGCTGTATTCACAGTCTTTCCGTTGATGTCCTTGAGGTTTACAGAGGGAATTTGCGCAAATGCCACGGTTCCTAAAGCTAAGAACAAAGCAGCTAAAGTGAATAACTTTTTCATTCGTATCTGTCTTAATTACTAATTTATTGCGCGACAAAGGTAATGAAATTTTTATAAATAGTTGTATGGACGCTGCAAAAACGTCTATCTTTGCACCGATAGCACAACTCTAATTGCACACAAACCGAAATTATAACTTATGAAGAAAACCCTATTTCTCCTCTTGGCAGCTTGCGCCACGCTACCGCTTGCCGCTAAGAAAAACACCGGTCCCTGGGCTGAGGCAGACAAGATTGTCAAAAATCTCCGCCAGGTCAATTTCCCCAAGCGTGAATACAACATCAAAGACTTCGGAGCCTTGGCAGCTACACCCGAGCGCCCCATTGCCTTGGCGCACGAAGCCATCAACTTGGCCATCACCGCGTGCAGTCAAGCCGGTGGCGGCACGGTGGTGATACCTGACAGCACCTACATCACGGGTCCCATCACCCTCAAGAGCAACGTCAACCTGCATCTCAGTGACGGTGCCGTCTTGAAGTTCTCTACCGACCCGACGCTCTACTATCCCGCCGTCTTGACGCGCTGGGAAGGCATCGACTGCTACAATGCACACCCCCTCATCTACGCCTACGGCGAGACCAACATTGCCATCACCGGCAAGGGCACTCTCGACGCACAAGGTGCCAACGAGAACTGGTGGTCCATGTGCGGTGCCGCCAAATACGGCTGGAAAGAAGGCATGGTGGCACAGCGCAACGGAGCCCGCGCCCGTCTGCTCGAGTGGGGCGAGACCGGCACACCCATCTTCCGCCGTGTCTTCACGGTTGATGACGGCATGCGTCCGCAGTTTGTCAACCTCTATCGCTGCAACACCATCTTGATTGAAGATGTCGAGTTGCTCAACTCTCCCTTCTGGGTGCTCCACCCGCTCTTCTGCGAAGACCTCACCGTGCGTGGTGTGAAGGTCTACAACCGAGGTCCGAACGGCGACGGCTGCGACCCTGAGTCATGCAAAAACATCCTCATCGACGGCTGCACCTTCGACACCGGCGACGACTGCATCGCCATCAAGAGCGGTCGCAACTTAGACGGTCGCAAGTGGAACGTGCCGAGCGAGAACATTGTGGTGCGCAACTGCCACATGGTGAACGGTCACGGCGGTGTGGTTGTCGGCTCTGAAATCTCGGGCGGCTATCGCAACCTCTATGTCGAAGATTGCACCATGGATTCTCCCGAGCTCGAGCGCGTGGTGCGCATCAAGACCTCCAGCTGTCGCGGCGGTGTCATCGAGAACATCTACGTGCGCAACGTCACGGTGGGTCAGTGCAAAGAGGCGGTGCTTCGCATCAACCTCGACTATGAAGCCAAAGAGGTTTGCCAGCGTGGCAACAACCCCACGGTGCGCAACGTGCAGCTCGAAAACGTCACCTGCAAGCAGAGCCGCTATGGTGTTCTCTTGATTGGCTTGGAAGATGTCTGCAACATCTATGATGTCAGTGTCCGCAACTGTGACTTCACCGGTGTTACCGGCGACAAGAAGACCGGCGACCTCAACAGCTACACCGGTCGTTTCCGCAACGTCACCTACGACAATATGAAGATTAACGGCACGGCAGTAGCTTCGCCCGAAGCACGCCCGTAAGAGCCATCCTTCCCATCACAACAAATAATGCCGATAACGCAGAAAGAGTAATCAACTCCGAGCGTTATCGGCATTTTTTATGAGTATAGAGATGCCTAACCGCATCAATTCTTCAAACATCCGAGAGGAATGACGCACACACCATCAGGGCGACGATAAGACATTTCTCCACCGGTGAGGATAATCAATAAATCGGGCTCACGCAATGGAGCTTGTCGCTCTCGAGCATTAAATTCATGAATCAATCGCTTGATTTCCAACAGATGCTTTGCGCCGTCATCAATTTCTCGGCTGCCTAACTTGCACTCAATCAGCGCATATCGACCATCGTTGAGATGCAGCACGATATCCGCCTCCAAATCGTATCGGTCGTGATAGTAAGATACTTTTCCGCCACTTCCCTGAGAATAGATACGCAAATCTCTGATGCACATACATTCAAAGATAAATCCGAAAGTATGCAAATCGAGTTCAAGAGAACGCGGAGAAGCACCAAGCGCAGCTACGGCTATAGAAGGATCAACAAAGCACCGCTTTTTGCTGCTTCGAATAGCTGTGGCCGAACGTATGGCAGGGCACCACGCGTCAATATCTTCAAGGACATACAAGCGCTTTAATGCACTCAAATAATCTTCGAACGTCGCTACGGATGTTCCCTCCATTTCGACACTGATATCTGCGAGCATCTTCTTCTTTTGAGCTAATGTACACAGATTGCGAGCATACGAACGAAGTATCAATCGGGCCAACTCAGGATTGCGTTGTACTTTATCTATATTCGAGATATCGTCTTCACAAATCACACGAGCATAATCTTGAGCAATCAAGAGTTTGGCTTTATCGCTAATGGCGTCGAGCGTTTGAGGCCATCCACCACGACAAGCGGCAAAGATGATTTCCTCTACGGATAGCGAGGAGGTGAGGCCGTCTATATCTAATGAGGCATCGTCGAATAACGCTTGCAAGGATATAGAGCCATTCGATTCACCCGACTCATAGAGGCTCATCGGATACATCGTCATAGTGGTAATACGTCCCGTTCCTGTGTGTAATCGTTGAAACTGCTCACCGAGGTTCCGTTTCTCGTCAATAACAGTGGAGCCGGTAAGAATAAATTGCCCCTTCAGTCCGCGGTCATCGACCTGCAAACGGACAGCGTCCCACAACACCGGGGCATCTTGCCACTCGTCAATCAAGCGGGGAGTATCCCCTTTGAGCAGTAGTGAGGGCATGGTGTTAGCCGTAGCCAAATACCCGGCACGCTTGTCAGGGTCTTGTAATCGTATCACGCTCTTGGCTTGCTGCATCGCCGTCGTGGTCTTTCCGCACCACTTAGGGCCTTTAATCTGAACGGCGCCAAATGCTTCTAATCGAAGCTTTAGTTCTTCATCAACGATTCTATTAAGGTACTTCATTGCGTATGTTATTAAATTACAGCGCAAAGCTACAACTTTATTTTGAATAAATGCAGCCCGCTATAATTATTTGTGGCAGTTTGTTATAATTATTTGTGGCAGTTTGTTATAATTATTTGTGGTGTTTTGCTATAATTATTTGCGGTGGTTGCACTGCCCCACGAAAAGTAGACACTAAAAATTTTTATTTTAAATATATTTTT
>CAZBWT010000070.1:0-10470 GCA_964495625.1 uncultured Prevotellaceae bacterium
GTCATGTCCTCCATCTTCTCTTTGAAGAGGAATGTATGTAATGTCACCTACAACCTGTCGTTTCACGAAAAATGTTGCCCCATAGGGCAAAACAGCTCCGCCGCCACCGCCCACACCAAGTGAGCACTTCGCCGCCACCTTCGCGCAAGACCTTACACCGTGGGCGATGGGGGCGAAGCCACAGCCACGTAGCCCCCACATGAGAGAAGCCGGAGGCAAAGAGCGAGGCGAGAAGGTGACACGCTGAGGGTGGAGGGCAGCGAAAGGCAGGCACCGGCACCAACGGCGAACGAGGTGGAAACAAGTGCACGGCGAAGAACTGCCACGATGGGGGAGGTGCGCAACAAAAGCACGGCGAAAGCAAACACAATGAGGGCACCGCGCACGAAGCAAACGACGGCAACTGCGGTCGGCATGGGTGGAGCGTGGCGCACATTCCATTGCAGAGAGGAGTGTGCACTGCCCGAAGAGTGGAAAATCGGCGCAACAACAGGGTTATTCAGAAAAAAACATTACTTTTGCACCTAAAGAAAATACCAATACTTAATTATAACATGAGAAATCTTTTTTTGACAGCCTCTCTGACCGCCGTCTTGCTGCAAGGCGCTGCCGTGGCTGAGGCGCAAACCCCTTCGAAGACGTGGAACCCGAACCTCTCGGGCGGGTATTATCGCAACCCGATTATCGATGCCGACTATTCCGACCCCGATGTGTGCCGCGTGGGCAACGACTTCTACATGACTTCTTCGTCGTTCAACTGCTTCCCCGGTCTGCAGGTGCTTCATTCTACCGACCTCGTGAATTGGGAGATTATCGGCGCTGCTTTGCTCGACCAATATCCTGCCGGCTCCGGTGAGCTCGATTGGGAGACCTATGTGCAGCATGGCAATGCCGTGTGGGCTCCGTCGATTCGTTATCACGACGGCGAGTTCTATATCTATTGGGGCGACCCCGACCGCGGTCTTTATATGACGAAGACGAAGGATCCGCGCGGACAGTGGGATCCGGTGGTGTTGGTGAAAGAGGGCAAGGGGCTGATTGACTGCTGCCCGTTGTGGGACGAGGACGGCAATGCCTACATCTCGCACGGTTGTGCCGGCAGTCGCGCCGGTGTGAAGAGCGTGTTGTTCGTGGCTCCGCTGTCGGCTGACGGCACTCACGTGACGGGTCCCAGCCGCATTGTTTACGACGGTCATGAGACGCAGCCTACGATTGAGGGCACGAAGTTCTATAAGCGCAATGGCTATTATTATATTATGAGCCCCGCCGGCGGTGTGCCTACGGGTTGGCAGGTGGTGCTGCGCTCGAAGTCGCCTTACGGTCCGTATGAGGAGCGTGTGGTGATGGCTCAGGGCAAGAGCAACACCAACGGTCCTCACCAAGGCGCGTGGGTCGACACGGAGCAGGGCGAGGATTGGTTCTTGCACTTCCAGGATAAGGATGCTTTTGGTCGCGTGGTGCATCTGCAGCCCATGAAGTGGGTGGAAGATTGGCCCGTGATTGGCGTTGATAAGGATGGCGACGGTTGTGGCGACGCTGTGGAGAAGTATAAGAAGCCGAACCTCAAGTCGTCAGGCGAGTTCCAGCCCAACGAGAGTGATGATTTTGATGGCAATAGCTTGGGCTTGCAGTGGCAGTGGCATGGTTTGCCGAGTCATTATTGGTATTATACCGACGCTGCTCACAGCCGTCTGCGCCTCTACACGGTGGAGAATCGCCCCAATTATAAGAACTTGAGCGATTGCCCCAACTTGTTGTTGCAGAAGCTGCCCACCGAGAACTTCACCGCCACCGCCAAGGTGACCTTTACGCCCAACCCCGAGTTTAAGCCGAGGGGCGAGAATGCGGGTCTGATTATGATGGGTCAGGATTATGCCGCCTTGAAGATTGTGGATACTGCCGAGGGCTTTGTGTTGCAGCAGGTGGTGTGCAAGGGTGCCTTGAAGGGTAAGGCCGAGGAGGTTGCCGAGAGCGTGACGCTTGAGAGTGTGAAGGGCGAGGACCCCTACACCGCCAAGTATGCTTCGACCACGGTTCCGTCGAAGGTGCCTGCCGCTCGCGTTGGTACGCAGGAACTCTATCTGCGCGTGGTGGTGAAGGGCAAGGAGCGTAAGAATGACGTGGATGCCACGATGTGTACGTTCTATTATAGCACCGACGGCAAGAAGTTCAAGCAGTTGGGTAAGGAATTCCAGGCGCAGCCCGGCAAGTGGATTGGCGCTAAGGTGGGTTTCTTTAGCTGCCGTCCGGGTTCGAAGAACGACAGCGGCTGGCTCGACGTTGACTATATCCACTTCGAGAAGTAAGCTTTGCGGGGGTGCCCACCCTTAGGGCACGGATAAGAAAAGGCGCGGGTTGCATCGGTTTTGGTCGATGCAACCCGCTTTGTTTGTGTCGGAGGTGAAGGGGGGAGGGTTAGATCATCATCCACACTGCTGCCCAGTGAAATAGGGTGCCGAGTATGACGAAGATGTGCCAAATGCCGTGGTAGTATTTCTTGCGCCGATCGTTGGCAAAGAAGTAGACTCCCCAGGTGTAGCTGACCCCCTCGGCAAGGATGAACGAGAGGGCAAGGGGGGTGCACGACTCCCACACGGGTTCGACGATGAAGAGCACCGACCACCCCATGAGCACGTAGATGGCTAATGAGAGTTTGGGGTAGCGGTCGATGAAGAAGACTTTGTAGAAGATGCCTATCACCGCTAAGAGCCAGATGATGCCGAAGAAGACCCAACCGCCCACCACGTTTTTGTGTTCCACAAGCTCCATGCAGATGGGGGTGTAGCTGCAGGCTATCATCACATAGATGCCTATGTGGTCTAATTGGCGCAAGATGCGCTTGCCTTTGCCCGGTTTCCACCAGTGATACATGCTCGAGGCAAGATACATGAGCAGCATGCCGACGGTGAAGAAGGTCACGCCAAAGGCATTTTGCCAGCTTTTGCTATAGCCTAACCAGATGATGACCCACGAGATGCAGGGCACGAGGCAAAGACCCACGAAGTGCGTCAGCGTGTTGAAGAGCTCTTCTTTGCTGCGTTTTTCGGGTGTCTTTGCCTCAGGGTTTGGATGTGTTTCAGCGTTGTTGGAGTGTGTCTCGGGGCTTCGATTACGCATAAAGTTTCGCAATCAAGGCTTTAAACTCACTGAAGTCGGGACGGATGTCGATCACCTGCTTGGTGCCGTTCATGAAGCGGCGCAGCGTGTCGGGTATGGTCACGGGCTGACCGGTGACACCTTCCACCACGTCTTTAAACTTGGCGGGGTGTGCCGTTTCGAGGAAGATGCCCGTCTCGCCGGGTTGCAACAGGTCTGCCAAGGCCTGGTAGCCGCAGGCACCGTGCGGGTCGAGCAAGTAGTGGTCTTGCTCGAAGGCGGTGCGGATGGCTTGCTGTATCTGCGGGTCGGTGTAGCTGACACCCGAAATCTGTGCCGCAATGGCATCATGGCTCTTGCCATAGAGGTCTAAGATGCGGGCAAAGTTGCTGGGGTCTCCCACGTCCATGGCGTTGGCAAGGGTCTGCACTGAGGGGCGTGGGGTGTAGACTGCGGTGTTGAGATATTGCAAGAAGATGTCGTTGCGGTTGTTGGCGGCGATGAAGCGGCGGATGGGCAACCCCATGCGAGCGCCAAAGAGTCCTGCCGTGATGTTGCCGAAGTTGCCACTGGGCACGCAGATGACCGGCTTGTCGGTGTGACCCGCTTTGCGATACTGAGCGTAGGCATAGAAGTAGTAGAAGGCCTGCGGCAGGAAGCGTGCCACGTTGATGCTGTTGGCCGAGGTGAGGAAGAAGGCATCGTTGAGTTCTTTATCCATGAATGCCTCTTTAACCAGGCGCTGGCAGTCGTCGAAGGTGCCGTCTACCTCGACGGCAGTGATGTTCTGACCCAATGTGGTGAACTGCTTTTCTTGTATCTCGCTCACCTTGCCCTTGGGGTAGAGCACGCACACCTTGATGCCGGGCACGCCCAAGAAGCCGTTGGCTACGGCGCTGCCGGTGTCGCCCGAGGTGGCTACCAACACGTGCACTTCGCGGTTGGCATGACCTTGTTTTTGTGCCTCTTTGCGGATGAAGTAGCTCAGCAGGCGCGCCATGAAGCGGGCTCCCACGTCTTTGAAGGCGGCGGTGGGACCGTGGTAGAGTTCGAGACTATAGATGCGGTCGTTGACCTTGACGAGCGGGATGTCAAACTGCAAGGTGTCGTAGACGATTTCCTTGAGGCTCGCGGCATCGACATCTTCGCCAAAGAAGGCTGTTGCCACCTCGAGGGCTATCTCTTGCAGCGAGAGCTCTTCGATGTGGTCGAAGAATGACTGCGGCAGCGGTTTGATGTGGTCGGGCATGTAGAGCCCTTTGTCGGGAGCTAAGCCCTTGATGACCGCCTCAGAGAGCGATACGCGCGGGGCTTTTTGGTTCGTGCTGTAATATTCCATAGTGGCTAATATGTGTGGGTGCCCGAGCCGACGGCAGTTGTTGCCGAGCCGACTCGGGCACCGTGGTTGTTCGTTATTTCATGTCGAAGAATGTGCGGATGAATTCGTCGTCCTTGAGGAGTCCGAAGCGACCTTGCTTGGCGGCTTCTTCGTCGAAGGTCTGCACGGCATCGGGTGCCACACTGCCGGGTTCCCAAATCAAGAAGGGCACGGGGTCCATGGTGTGGGTGCGGATGCGGATGGGGGTGGGGTGGTCGGGCAGGATGGCAATGCGCACGGGTTCGTCCCAGGTGGAGATCTCGTCGAGGATGGGCTTCAGGCAGCGTTGGTCGAGGTATTCCATGGTCTTGACCTTGATGTCGGTGTTGCCGTCGTGACCGGCTTCGTCGCTCGCCTCGATGTGGAGGAAGACGAAGTCTTTGTCGCGCAGCTCACGAATGGCGGCTGCCGCCTTGCCTTCGTAGTTGGTGGTGTAGAGTCCGGTGGCTCCTTCCACTTCCACTTTTTTCAGTCCGGCGTAGACTCCGATGCCGAAGATGAGGTCTACGGCAGAGATGCAGGCTCCGGTTTTGATGGGGTAGATGTCGCGCATGGGTTGCATGCTGGGGCGGTAGCCGAGCGACCAGGGCCAGATGGAGTTAGCCGGGTCTTTGCCTTCGGCGACGCGCTTCTGGTTGATGGGGTGCGCGGGCAAGATTTCTTGCGACTTCAAGATGAGGTCGGTGAGGAGCTTTGCCGTTGGCTCTGCTTCGGGGCATTCAGCCACGGGCAGGAACTGCGCGAAGGGTTGACCCACCTCGTCGTGGGGCGGGGTGCAGTGCACGCGCTTGTCGGCACCGCGCACTTTGAGCAGGTGGCGGTAGGAGATGCCCGGATAGAAGCGCACCTTGTCGTCACCTAACTTTTCTTGCAGGTATTTGATGAGCTCGGTTGCCTCTTCGGTGGAGATGTGACCGCCGCTGTGGTTTTTGATCTTGCCGTCGGCAATGGTGATGATGTTGCAACGCATGGCGGCTTCGCCATCTTCGATGTCTACGCCCATCGAGGCGGCTTCGAGTGAGCCGCGCCCCTCGAAGACTTTGCGCACGTCATAGCCCAACACGCCGAGGTTGGCAATTTCGCTGCCCGGGTGGAAGCCCTGCGGCACGGTGATGAGGCGACCTAAGGCTCCTTCGCGCGCCAGACGGTCGATGTTGGGGGTGTTGGCTGCCTGCATCGGCGTTTTGCCGTGCAGGGCTTCGATGGGTTCGTCGGCAGCTCCGTCGGCGAGTATGATGAGGTATTTCATGTCGGTGAAATGTGTGGTTGGGTGATTGTATGTGGGTTTTATCGGATGTTGGCGATGCTGATGATGTCGGCAAAGACACCGGCGGCGGTGACGGCTGCGCCGGCTCCGTAGCCTTTAATCTCCATGGGGTATTCTTTGTAGCGCGCCGTGGTGAGCAGGATGACGTTGTTCGAGCCTTCGAGCTGGTAGAAGGGGTGTTTGCTTTCTACTTCGCGCAGCTCCACCTTGGCGTGACCCTCTTCGAGCGATGCCACAAAGCGGAAGCGTTTGTTTTCGGCGGCTGCTTTGCGACGCATCTCTTCAAAGTGCGCGTCGAGTTGCGGTATGTTTGCCCAGAACTCTTCGAGCGAGCCTTTGAAGAACTCGTCGGGGATGAAGAGGTGTTTCTCAACGTCCGACTGGTTGAGCTGATAGCCGGCTTCGCGGCTCAAGATGACCAACTTGCGCACCACGTCTGAGCCGTTGAGGTCCATGCGCGGGTCGGGTTCGGCATAGCCTGCATCGCGCGCCATGCGTATTGCCTTGCTCATGGGCACTTCTTCACTGAGGATGTTGAAGATGTAGTTGAGCGTGCCGCTCACTACGGCTTCAATCTTGAGGATTTCGTCGCCCGAGTTGATGAGGCTGTTGATGGTGTTGATGATGGGGAGTCCGGCTCCGACGTTCGTCTCGAAGAGGTATTTCACTCCGCGACGACGTGCGGTGGACTTCAGTATGCTGTAGTTGGCAAAGTCTGACGAGGCGGCTACTTTGTTGGCTGCCACGACGTTGATGTTATGTTGCAGGAGTGAGGCATAGATGTCGGCGATGGCGGGCGAGGCGGTGCAGTCTACGAAGACCGAGTTGAAGACGTTCATCTCGATGATGCGGTCACGCAAGATTTGCGGGCTGCTCGGCTCGGTGGAGGCGTTGAGTGCCTCTTCCCAGTGCGCTAAGTCGATGCCGTGACGCTCGAAGATGCAGTGGCGCGAGTTGGAGAGGCCCACGATGCGCAGTTGCAGGTTTTTGTGCTGCAAGAGGTAGTTCTGCTGGGTGCGTATCTGCTCGAGCAGGTTGCGACCTACCAAGCCGACACCGGTCAGGAAGACGTTGAGCACGTTGTATTCAGAGAGGAAGAAGCTGTCGTGAATGACGTTGAGCGCTTTGCGTAGCGAGTCTTTCGAGATGACGAATGAGATGTTCGTCTCGCTGGCACCCTGGGCGCAGGCTATGACGTTGATGCCGTTGCGACCCATGATGTTGAAGAGCTTGCCGGCGATGCCCGGTGTTTGGCGCATCTTTTCGCCCACCACAGCCACGGTGGCAAGGTCGTGTTCGGCGCGTATTTGTGAGATTTCCCCCATCTCGATTTCTGCCTTGAATTCGCGGCTCAAGACTTCTACGGCGCGGTCGGCATCTTCGTTTTTCATGCCGATGGTCGAGGAGTTCTCTGACGAGGCTTGTGACACGATGAAGACCGAGATGCCATTGTCTGCCAACGCCTTGAAGATGCGCTTGTTCACACCGATAACGCCCACCATGCCCAGACCGGAGATGGTGACGAGGCTGGTGTCGTTGATTGACGAGATGCCTTTGATGACCTTGCCCTCTTCGTGCTGCGGGTTGCAGTGGATGAGTGTGCCGGGTGCCTCGGGGTTGAAGGTGTTCTTGATGACGATGGGGATGTTTTTATGGAAGGCGGGGAAGATGGTGGGCGGGTAGATGACTTTGGCTCCGAAGTTGCAGAGCTCCATGGCTTCGACAAACGAGAGTTCGTTGATGACGTATGCCGAGGTGATGACTTTCGGGTCGGCGGTCATGAAGCCGTCTACGTCGGTCCAGATTTCGAGCTGCTCGGCATCGAGCGCCGCAGCCACAATGCTGGCGGTGTAGTCTGAACCGCCGCGACCTAAGTTAGTGACTTCGCCGGTCGCTCCGTCGGTCGAGATGAAGCCGCCCATGACGTAGACGCGGCTGCGGTCGGCGAGGCGCTCGTGCACTAAGGGGTTGGTCAGCTCGAAGTTGCAGACGTTTTTGTCGAACACTTTTTCGGTCTTGATGACTTGGCGCGAGTCGACGTGCTCGGCACCGAGGTAGGTGCTCACGATGCGCGACGAGATGCGCTCGCCGTAGCTGACCACCGTGGCTAAGGTGCGGGGCGAGAGCTCGCGTATCAGGTAGATGCCGTTGTAGATATTGTGTAGTTCGCTGAGTGTTTCGCCTACGAAGAGCTTGATTTCAGTCAATGTCTCGCCGTCCATAAGTCCTTCGACTACGTCGATGTGACGCTGGCGGATGAATTCAAATTCGTCCAAATAACTCTCGTCGCCGGCGGCGGCTTTGTTGGCTGTGGCTATGAGGCGGTCGGTGATGCCGCCAAGTGCAGAGACTACGACGATGACGGGTTCTTTGCGGCTCGACACTATTTGCCGAACGTTCTTAATGCTTGCTATGGAACCTACCGACGTTCCTCCGAATTTTAATACGTGCATGGCTTAATCTCTCTTTTTTAACAGGTTTATCGCAACATTTTACGGCGGGCTGTCACACCGCGCGCGGTGTTTTTATGCGAATATGACGGCAAAAATAAAGTTTTTTTGATAGGATAAAGAAAAACATCAGAGGAAATTACAATAAAACTTCCTCTGATGTCTGTTTTTTGAGTTTTTAAGGGGGTGTGCTTAGCTGTTCTTTACCGTCACGTCGAGGCGGTTGAAGGGGAACATGAAGCCCTTGTCTTTGAGCTGCTGGTAGACGGTTTCGTTCATGTAGCCTGCCACGGTCCAGTAGTCGGCGCTCTTACACCATGAGCGGGTCTGCACCGTCACACCACTCTCGCCAAGCTCGGTCAGACCGATCCACGGAGCGGGGTCGCTCAAGATGAGGGGCGATGCTTTTTGTATGCGGCTGAGCTCTGCCTTGACGGTGTCGAGGTCGGTGCCGTAGGCGAACTGGAAGGATACGTCTACGCGGCGGTTAGGCTCGGTACTGTAGTTCTTCATTGAGCCGGTTGAGAGTCCGCCGTTGGGGATGATGATGGTCTGGTTGTCTACGGTGGTGAGGATGGTGTTGAAGATCTGAATCTCTTTGACCGTGCCCGCATAGCCTTGCGCCTCAATGTAATGTCCCACCTTGAAGGGCTTGAAGAGCAAGATCATGACACCGCCGGCAAAGTTCTGGAGGGTGCCGCTCAGTGCCATGCCGATGGCCATACCTGCCGAGGCAAAGAGTGCGATAAATGAGCTGGTTTCGATGCCGAGGATGCCGATGATGACAATGGCTAAGAGCAGGTAGAGCGCGGCGGAAACGATGCTGCGTATGAAGGTGAAGAGTGAGGCTTCGACCTTCTTCTTGCGCATGGCTTTGTAGACTAAGCTGTTGATGTGGCAGATGAGCCATTTGCCGATGAGGAAGACAACGATGGCTACTAACAGGTTCTTGCTGAAGGTGACGGCATAGGTCAGCAGCTGCTGGAGCGCGTCGCCTGAGAGGAATTCTTTAAAGTCCATTTACTGATTTGTTTTGATATAGATTGTTGTTAGTTGATTGATGTACGGTGTTTGTGGGTTTATGCTTCGCAGGGAGTTATGCCTACGCCGGGGGTGTCGGGCAGGGTGATTCTGCCGTCAACGACCGTCATGCCGCCCGCGAAGGGGTTGTTGGCAATGAGAAGGTGCCCGTCGAGGTCTGCCCAGTCAACTAAGGGCGAGAGTTGTGCGGCGGCACTGACGGCGCATGAGGTCTCGGTCATGCAGCCGATCATCACCTTCATTCCGGCTGCGCGCGCCACGGTAATCATCTGTCGCGCTTCGCGGAGCCCCGTGCACTTCATGAGTTTGATGTTGATGCCGTGCACGGCACCTTTGAGGCGCAGCACGTCGTCGAGTCGTTGCACCGATTCGTCGGCTACTATCGGGATGGGTGATCGCTCGGTGAGCCATGCCAAGTCGTCGAGGTTGTGTTTGGGCAGGGGTTGCTCAACCATTATCACCCCTTGTCCTGCCAGCCACATGATGTGGTCTAATGCCGCCTCACGGCTTTTCCAGCCCTGGTTGGCATCGACCATCAGCGGCAGGTTGGTCACTTGGCGTATCGCTTCGATGTTTTGGCGGTCTGCTTCGGTGCCGACTTTCACTTTGAGTCGTTTGAACCGGCCTTCCACGGCGCGCACTTTGTCTTGCATCACTTGCGGGGTGTCGATGCCGATGGTGTAGGTGGTCCAGGGGGTGGCTTCGGGGTTTAGTCCCCACAGATGGTAGAGCGGCTGCCCCAGGTAGCGACCCACCCAGTCGTGCAGGGCGATGTCTATGGCGGCTTTGGCGGGTGTGCAGCCGGGTGCCACGTGGTCTACATACTCCAAGATCTCATCTATCCGCATGGGGTCGTCATATTGCGAGAGGTCTACCCGGCTGAGGAACTGCATCACGCTTTCTGTGGTTTCACCAAGGTATGGGGGCATGGAAGCCTCACCGTAGCCCGTGATGCCGTGGGCGGTGAGCGTCACCTGCACATCGGGGGTCACCGTGCGCGAGCAACCTGCCACCGTGAACTGCTGTCGGAGCTGCAAGGGGTAGGGGTGGTATTGAAGTCGTATCATGGATTGTAGCACTTTTGAGTGCGCAAAGATAATGTCTTTTCGTTAAGACACGAACGATTGCGCGTGAAAATAAGCACGGTGGAGGTTTGTCGCCTTCCTGTCGTCGTAATAAACACCGCCCCCGCAGGCATTCCTGCGAGGGCGGTGAAAGTGTGTTGTCACGTTTGTGGC
>CAZBWT010000071.1:0-9150 GCA_964495625.1 uncultured Prevotellaceae bacterium
AGCCGTTGATACGAGAGATGATCTTAGCGGCGTCCTTGCCAAGACCGTTCAAGATGACGCGAAGGGGAGTCTTGCGCACCTTGTTGGCCATTTCGGCAATCTTGATAGCACCCTCGGCAGCAGCGTAAGACTCGTGGCCGGCCAAGAAGGCGAAGCACTTCGTCTCGTCGCGGAGGAGGCGAGCTGCCAAGTTACCGTGGCCGAGACCTACCTTACGGTCGTCAGCTACAGAACCGGGGATACACATAGCCTGGAGACCGATACCGATAGCCTCAGCAGCGTCGGCAGCGTTCGTGCAGCCCTTCTTGATGGCGATGGCAGCACCTACTACGTAAGCCCACTTAGCGTTCTCGAAGCAGATCGGCTGCGTAGACTCACACATCTTATAGGGGTCAATCCCTTTGGCGTCGCAAATAGCCTTTGCTTCGTCGATATCTTTGATGCCGTTCTCGTTCAGAGCCTTGTTGATCTGCTCGATGCGGCGCTCATAACTTTCAAATAAAGCCATATTGTTGTGTTTGTTTTGTGGGTTGTTGTTATGTTGGGGAGGAATTTCACCACACTCTTCACTCTGCACATCACTTCTTCTCGGCTCTCTGCTGCCCGGGCAGGTTGCGCTTGATGAGGTTGCGCGTCACCCAAAGAATGGCAGCCAACATCACGGCGAAGAACACAAACGGCATGGCGTAGACGGTTTGCCCCGCAAACCAGGCATAGGCTGCGCTGCACAAGCAGATGATGATGGCAACGGTCACCACGCGGGTGTAGATCTTCAAAAATTTCTGTAACATTGTTGTTGTCGGTGAGTTGGTGTTACGCAGAGGTGATTAATCGGGTGTGTGTCTGAAATTGCTCCGTATATGGATGTAGTTATTACTCCTTGCGGGGGTTGATGTACTTAACGGCATCTTTGAAGCGACCGTAGCAGCCGGTAGCCTTCTTAACGGCTTCATTGGCATCCATACCTTCGCTGATCCACTGCATCATCTTTCCGAGGTGAACGAACTCATAGCCGATCACTTCGTTGTTAGCGTCGAGAGCCATGCGAGTGCAATAGCCTTCGGTCATCTGCAAGTAACGAGTGCCCTTGAGCTTCGTACCATACATAGTACCTGTCTGGCTTACCAAGCCCTTGCCGAGGTCTTCGAGACCGGCACCTACAACGAGACCACCCTCAGAGAAGGCAGACTGTGTACGACCGTAAACGATCTGCAAGAAGAGTTCGCGCATGGCAGTATTGATGGCATCACATACGAGGTCGGTGTTGAGGGCTTCGAGGATGGTCTTGCCGGGCAAAATCTCAGATGCCATAGCGGCAGAGTGAGTCATACCAGAGCAACCAACTGTCTCGACCAAAGCCTCTTCGATCACGCCGTTCTTCACGTTCAAAGAGAGCTTGCATGCGCCCTGCTGGGGAGCACACCAACCAATGCCGTGTGAAAAACCGGAAATGTCTTTAATCTCCTTGGCATGGATCCACTTGCCCTCCTCCGGGATAGGAGCATTGGCATGAGTAGCACCCTGAGCCACACAGCACATGTTTTCTACTTCTTTAGAATAAACCATTTTAGTAAATTATTAATGTCGGGTTCTTTTCGGCATTGTTTTCATCAACCCGCAAGGCAAGAACCCTTTTCTCCTCGCATGATGATGATGATTGTTTTTATCAGATGGTAAATGCAACACCCCACGCACACAAAGCGGAGCAATGTTGCACGCATTACACGGCAAAGTTATACATTTTGTCAACACTACCTACATTTGGGTAGTCGTTTCTTGGTTTAAGCCCCGCCGTTTTGCCTTTTAAAAGGGATAGCCGACGGCTAAATGATAGCCCAAGTTGCCAAAAAACGAACCGGTAATATTGTAGTATTTACCGTCGGTGGAGGTCGATGGGTCGTGCAGCGGCACACCGATGTCGAAGCGCACCACCAACAGTCCGAGGTCATAGCGGAAGCCCAAACCCACGTCGGTGGCGAGGTCGCGCAAGAAGCGGTCGGCATCGAGCGTTCCACCCGGGCGACCCGCCTCGTCGCGCATGGTCCAGATGTTGCCGGCATCGGCAAAGAGGGCACCCTGCAAGTCGCCCGCCATGGGGAAGCGCAACTCCACGTTGCCCTCAATCTTGATGTCGCCGGTCTGATCCATATAGGCATAGCGGTCGCTGCCCGTCACGTAGCGACCGGGTCCCACACTGCGAACGCTGAAGCCGCGCAAACTGTTCGCGCCGCCAATATAGAACTGCTCGCTGTAGGGCACTACCGTCGAGTTGCCGTAGGCATACGCCACACCGCCCAACAAACGGGTGGCAAGCACCGTGCTGCGGTTCAGCTGGAAGTAGTTGCGAAAGTCCACCGTGCCCTTCACGAACTGCGAGAAACGCTGCCACAACAGCTGTCGCTCGCCCTGCGGCTTCGAGCCGAAGATGCCCGTGCAGAGATCCAAGAGTCCGCCAGCCTCGGTCAGCGACACCTGCAACCACTGCTGCGTGAGGCGGTTCTTCATCACGGCACGATTGTCATAGAGATAAGTGTAGACAATGGCGGGTATGAAGCGGTTCGAGAAGCTCTGTTGCAACACCTTGTTGGCAGAAACAATGCTGTCGAAACTATAGCTGGTCTGCATCATTGAGGTGTAAGAAAGCTGTATGGGGCTAAACGAATGTGAGCTGACCTTGTTGGTGTAGAAGTCATAGCGCACCTCGCCCGTACCTTTAAACATCTGGAAGAAGCCCGAGCGGCGCATCACGTTGGCAGAGAGGGCATAGGTGGTGGAAACGGGGTTGTCGCTATTGACGTGCACCCACCGCGGCAGTTGCAGCCGCGGGAAGGCGAGCGAGGTCTTCAGCCCGAACTCGTAGGAGTTGAGCAGATTGCTGTTGCCCGAATAAGAGTTGCGTCCGGTGAGCCACTCATAGCTCGAGGTGAACTCGGTGGAGAGCAGTTCGCCGCCCCTCAGGCAGT
The DNA here is from genome assembly GCA_964495625.1 of uncultured Prevotellaceae bacterium. Lineage (GTDB taxonomy): Bacteria > Bacteroidota > Bacteroidia > Bacteroidales > UBA3663 > Liminaster. The sequence goes on from CAZBWT010000071.1 coordinate 2,964, forward strand.
TGCGGCGATTCACTTTGAGCGACATACCCGGACCCGTCTGGTGGTTATCTTTAGTGATGACGTTAAACTCGAGTTGCCCGTCGTAGGGGTAATCGTAGGTGGCAGTGACCTGCATCAGCATGCGGTTCACCGAGTCGGCTTGGCTCACGCTGTCGGCTGTCAGCAAGCTATATTGCACCTGATTATATTTAAATGTGTTCAGGCGATCCAGACTCGTCTTGACGCGCTGCGTGAGTTGAGCGGAATAGACCTCACCCTCATTAAAGGGGATGCAGCTGCGCAACACCTCGGGTTTCACGCGCAAACGCGCACCGCGATAACCTATGGTGCAAAAGCCCAACGTGTCGAAGTGGTTGGGTTCGGCACCGCTACCATTGTCGAGCGCAATGAGCACGCTGTCTATCACACACCGTTGCAGCACGTTGCTCGGGGTGTTATCTTCAGCCAAATAGACGCGCAATGCCACCTCGTGGCTGCGCCCTGTGCTATCTGCCAAATAGCGGATGTTCGAGGCTCCGTAGAGGTAATAACCGCTGCTTTGCATCAGCTCCACCAAGCGTGTGCGCTCCTCCTCGAGGTCGGTTGCGCTGAATATCTTGCCGGGACGGATGCCGCTCTCGTCGCGCGCGTTGCGCACAATGTTGTTCAGCTCCTCGTTGGGTGTGGGCATATATTCTATGGTCGAATAGCGATAAGGCTGCGGATAGGTCACCTCGTAGCCGATCGATGCCTTGCGCGCATTGCGCTTGTTGGTGAAGACCTCATAGTCCACCGTGCCGCCGAAATATCCGTTGTCGTCCATGGTGATCTCCGAGGCGCGCGCACGCAGCGAGGGGTTCACCTGGCTGATGAGAATGGGGTCGCTCTTCAAGGTGGTGAAAAGCCAGTGACGCAAACCGTGGGTGCGCTCGGTGTAGAAAGCATTATACGCCCACAATCCGAACTGCATGGGCCAGCGATATTTGGCGCTGCCAAACAGAGCGCCGTTCGGCTCCACCTTCAGTCCGGCATTGACCGACTCAGCCACCTGTGCCGCCACCTCGCCCTCGGCGGGCTGCGTGGTGTGGATATACTTCACACCGGTGTAGAGCACCTCCCCCTCGGGCAGTCGGCGCGTGGTGGAGCATGCCGCCGTCAGCAGTGCGAGGGCAGCCAAGCCCCCCCATGCCGTGCGGCTACGTAGCGGTGTGTTATGGCGATGTTTCTTCATATTCTTTATTTAGTGGCGGGTGTGCCAAGCGAGTTGCCGTGGGCGCGACGCAGTGAGTCGGGCACCGACAGCAAAGAGTCGAGCGCGGGCAACTGCGGTTGCGTCAAGTCGAGCTGTTTGATGCGCTGCAACATGCGTTGGCGACGCTTCTCGCTGTTGGGTATCAGGAGATCCATCAGGCGGTATGACGAGCGCTGCATCACATAACCGATGCCCGTCTCGACAATCTCGCCCTCGAGGATGCTCTCGTAGTTCGTCTTGCGGAAGAGGCGCAAATAGTGACCGCCGTCTTCGCGCAGCAGCCATTCAAGCGAGAAGTCGTTGATGATGGCATCTTCGCTGTTGCTGCCCGCATCTTCGCCCGACGACACTCTGCCGCCCAACACGATGCGCACGCGGTCGTTAAAGAGGCTCTGTGAAATCTTCACCGAGTAGTCGGTGCGCGCCGTGCCGCTGCCGTCGGCATCGTAGGTGTCGATGCCGAGCGAGATCTGGGTGTTCTTCATGTGTTGGTTGAAGAACGACTCCACCTCTTGCTGCAACAGTGCATTGATGGCACCGTTTGCCGAAGCCATCGACGACGATGTGGTGACACCGGGACCCGAATAGCTCTGGGTCACCAACAGACGTATGGCTTGCTTCGAACGCTCCTCTTCGGTGAGGCTGGATATCTGGTTTTGCAGCGAAGCGTCGTCGTTGGCGGCGCACGAGAAGGTGAGCGCAAGGTTATCCATCGTGCCCTGTATGTAGACGTAGACGGTGAACGTCACCACGCGCGACACACCATTCTCGTCGTTAATCGTGCAGCGCACATCCTCAGAGGCTGTGATGTTCAACTCAGGGTTTTCCGTCTCGCCGTTCCAGCGCAAAATGCTGCCGTCAACAATCGAGAAAGACTTCGACACCGGCAGCATGGGCAGCTTAAATGCCACGTCGCCGCTCGTGATATCGTAGGTGCCGTTGAGGTTGGTCGAGCCGTCTTGCGCCATCGAGAACTGCAAGGCACCCCCGCCGCGCACGGCAATCTTGTCGTCGTCGGTGGCAGAGAGGTGAATGCCCAAGGCGGCATTGCGCGCCACGTCGATGCGGATGTTCACACCGAAGCCACCCACGCTCTCGTTGCTCTTCAGCAAGAGCGATGTGGTGTGTTTGTTGAGTTTGCTAAACTCCACAAACTCCACTAAGTCGTTGAGTTTGCTGTCAGACTTCAAGGGGTCTTCTTGCAAATAATAGTTGAGGTCCGAGCCGGTCAAGGCTGAGACAGAGCCGGTGAGCATCAAGTCGGGGCTGGTGCCCTTCAGCCGCAGGTTCACATTGGCGGGCAGCGTGCCGCTGATGTATTGTGTCGTCTTGTCGCCAATGCGATCCGAGCGGAACAAGGTCACGTTGTTACCCTTCACGGTAAGGTCCACCTTGGGCGCCGACAGCTCCTCACTGAGGTCCACCACACCGTTCACTAACAGCGGGTTCTTACCCGCAGCCGTCACGCCATATTGGTCGAAGCGGATGACACCGTCGGCGATGCGCAGCGTGTCGGTGGGGAAATGCAGTGTGGCATCGGCATCGAGATAACGCACCGTGGCATCGACCATTTGAAGCCCGCCCTGAGGCATCTCCTTGCCGCGCTCCGGCCCCGTGTAGTCGATGCGACCGTTGAGGAAGCCCGCCAACGGCACATTTTCAGGCATAAAGAGGTTTGCCAACGCTAAGGGCAGACTGTCTGCCACGATGGCTGAAACGATGGGTTGTTTCTCGCCCGCCACAGTCACGTCGCGATAGGTGGCGGTGAGCACGTTGCGGTCGGAACGCAGCGCGTCGAAGCCATCGACGTGCAAGCCGAAGCGACCGTCGAGGCTGTCGGGACGCACAAAGATGGTGCCGTCAAGATTGGCGATGCCGCTCACCGAGTTGCCGAGCTTCAGCGTCTGGCTCAGATATGCCAAGTCGAGGTGATGCAGTGTGAAGTCGAGCAGGTTGCCGCGAAGCACGTGGTCCGGTTCGGTCTGAAGACCTATGGCGAAGCCGCGCGGGCCCTCCATTTTTAGGTCTGCCATCACTCCCAAGCGTTGCAGCTCGGGGTGTTTAAATGCCGACACCTGCACAAAGTTCTGCGCGTTGACCTCCAACTGCTGCCCGTAGATGATGGGGCGCTCCATGAAGTGCAGCGTCACGGTGTCATCAGCCATAGCCAACGATGCCCCCAAGTCATACATCTGGGTTTGCAGACCGTTGACAAGGGCAAAGTGCACCGTCACGCTGTCGTCGTGCAACTCACCCTCCATTTGCGCGTTATAAGACTTGCGCTGGCGGAGCGCCGTGTGCATCACGTTGAGGTGGTAGGCATAATCGGGTGTGGCAACCCCGGGGTTATCCGCCAAGGGGTTCAAGCGTGCATACAAGGTGTCGAAATGGGTGGTGGCATACTCATAGTCGGTTGCCAAAACGTCTAAGTTGAGCTGACGGTCGTTGTGCAGATGCAGCCCCAACTTCGAGAAGCCGAGGTCATAATAGGTCAGGATGGGATAGAACGGGTTGTCTTGCTCCATGCTCACACGCAAATCCATCTGCGGCAAGCGGTCGGTGATGCGGTCGGCGTGCAGACAGATGTTGCTAAGCTGACTGTTCACCTCGCGCGTCAGGGTGTCAATCACCGCCGACACCTCCCCCACACCGCAGTCCATTTGCAGCGTGGCATGACAGTCGCCGCCTTTCAACACGGCGCTCATATAGTGGGGCTTGCTGCCAAAGGTCATTGCCACGTTGTCGAAAGCCCATGGCTTGCTCCCCTCCTGCTCGTAGGTGAGCGAGTCGAAGCGGAGGTCTACGCTGTGACACTCGTCCCAATCGCTGTGCAGTTGCCAACGCAGGTCGCTCGAGAAAGCGCCCCGCTCTTGTTCAAAGATGGTGAAGAGAGCAGCCTGCAGGTGGTCGATGCGCATCTTGCCCTCGGAGGTCAGCGTGTCGGCTGCCAACAAACCGTGCACGTCGGCTTCCAAGCCCACGCGCGGGTCGCGGCTCTGAAGGGTCACGGTGTAGCGATGGTCGGCAAGGGCACCGTCGAGGCGCACGTCGTTGATGTGGTCGCGGGCGGAGGCAATGAGTGTGTCGAGGCGCACCTCAGCCTTCAGCTCGGCACCCTTGCTGCGCACGTCGAACTTCTTGCCCTGCAGCGTAGCCTCCGCCGTGAGGTGGCGCACCGCCAACGCGGGCACAAAGTCGCGCAGGTCTACATGTTCGGCTTGCACCTTGCAGCTATATTGCTCTGTGGCATAGGCATAAGTGCCCTCAGCCACAAGCGAGGTGTTGTCGCCTTGCGCCATGAGCAGGTCGGCATAATACGTCCCCTGTCGCTGTCCGCCGTCGAGGCAGAAGATGAGCGAGTCGGGCACGCAGTAACTGCGACTGTCCGGCGGAGCCACAAAGGCGGAGACGAGCGAGTCGGCATGGTGCAGGGCAATCACTGCGTTCAGCTCCATTACCCCTTTCTTGCCCGAAAAGATATGTTCGCCCGTGCCGGAGACTTGCAGCGACATCCAATCGTCCATGCGCACGTCGCAACGGCTCACGTTGAGCGAGTCGCGGTTGGCATAGAGGTTCACGTCGAGGTTCACCGTCTGCTGTTGCGGGAAGTAGGTTGCCACGTCGGGCAGATAGGGAGCCGTGTAGCGCACCACGTCGGTGCCTGCCACTTTGCCCGCCAAGTTCACCCAAAACACACCGGGGTGCGGGTCGGTGAAGAACTCATAGTCTAACACCACATTGCCCGCCAAGTCGGTGCCGGGCATCACGAGTTTGAAGTCCTGAGCGTGTATCAGCGTCGAGTCCATGCGGAAGTCGGCGGTAAGCTCCTGCACCTGCATGCCGCAGTTGTCTTCAGTGGCTTGCAGCGAGTGCAACCATGCCGTGATGCGGTCTGCGTCATAAAAGACATCGGTGGCGGAGAGGTTCACGCCGTGGAAGTTCATGTGGTTGTAGTCGTAGTAGGGTATCACGGCGGTGGAGTCTAAGTCGAGGCGCACCAAGCTCTCGGCGAGGTCCACGCTGCCCACCTGCACGCTGACGGGGGCAGTCTGTACCGCCGTCTCGGCAACCTCTAAGCGGTCGAAGGCGGTGTGCAAGAAGAAGGCACTCTGCGGGCGGTCTAAGATGTACTCGCCGCGGTCCATGGTCAGCTTGCCCACCTCGATGTCCCACCCGCGGCTCGGCTCATCGTCGTCGTCCTCTTCATCGGGCTCGTCGTCAGGCAACATGGTCATCATCAGCGTGAAGCACGAAAGATCCACCTGCCCTATTTGCAGGCGGTTTTTACCGGGGTCGTAGGCGATGCGTTGCACGTCAAGGCGATCCACCTTGCCGCTCATCGTCAGCCACCCGGTGGCGGTGCCCATGTTGAGTTGCACCTCCTCGATGCCGAGGCGATTCACTACAAAATATTCTTGAAAGAAGGGGATGTTGTTCAATCCGGTATAGAGGCGACCCACATAGAGCACTGTGTCGCCGTCGGCACGGCATGCCGACACGCGGCGCACGTTCACCTCAAGGGGGAAGTCAATGCGCACCTCTCCCACCGAGTAGGTCAGCGAAGGGGTGTTTTCGTTGAGCGCCGACACCACACGTTGGCAGACGTAGCTCTGCACTGCCGGTATGTATAACAGCAGCGGGAGCAGCACAATAAGTGCAAAGACTATCAACAAAATGCGGATGACCGCCCGAACGTACTTGCGCACCGATTTGAATAGTATGGTTTACCTCGGCGAAGCGTCTCCCCGCCTCGCCTATTTTGCCACAAAGATAGATTCTTAACGGTGAATAGCAAAATTTTGTTTTGTTTTTCTCGGTGACTGCCCTGTGTTTTTCTTGAGTGAGTACAAAATAAATCAAAAGAGGGAGCCTCAGTTGATGGGGACTGCCTCTTTTGAAAAATCAAAAGAGGGTCTCTGAGAAAGGACTGCCTCTTTTGAAAAAAATCAAAAGAGG
>CAZBWT010000071.1:9250-10349 GCA_964495625.1 uncultured Prevotellaceae bacterium
GAGCCTCAGTGAATTCGGACTGCCTCTTTTGAAAAAATCAAAAGAGGGAGCCTCAGTGAATTCGGACTGCCTCTTTTGAAAAAATCAAAAGAGGGAGCCTCACTTCACGTGGACTTCCTCTTTCCTAAAATACTTAACTACCCTGAATTTAATTCTCGGCAATGAACTCGTAGGCATCATAGCCGAAGAGAATGGTGTTCAGGTGGGTTTCGTTGAATTCACGATTCAACAGCGTCAAATAGGTGCGATACTGCTTCTCAGTAGTAATTGCCTTGACGGCACCCAAGTTATTGAGAACGTACTCCGACAGCTTTTCTTGACGCTTTTCAGGCGCAACATTCGAAAGTCGTGCTACTCGCTTCTGGAGGTGTTTACCTGCGGCTTTCAATTCCGGAACAAGTTCCCAGTCCAATTTCATCTCGCTTGCGATCTCCGTGAAGTTCAATTTCAAGTTGAAATTAGAATCTTCAGCAGGAGTCGTAGTGGCGAAACTCTTTGCAACCATCATGGTTGCGAACAATAACACAATTACCTTTTTCATAACAATAACACAATTAAAAAATACCTTAAATACTCGCTATTAAGAAACAGACGTTTTATTTTCGTCAGTGCAAAGGTATGCGCAAATTTTCTTGCCGCAATCATTTACACCTCATTTTCTGTCATTTAGCGTGTTTTTCGTGCGTGGTTGCCGTGTGGATATTGCAAAACGCCGCGTTTAGCGTGCAATAGATTACATTATTAGCGATGATTCGCGGTTTTCAATCGGCTTTCTCCGCCCACATAAACTCACTATCCGTCAGATTGCCAAGGTTGAGCACCCCTAAAGGCTTTGCACTTCGGCTGTCGTTCACCGCCCTGCACCTACACAGACCGCCCCATTAAGCGCGTGCCGCTTGCCCATGACTAACGTTGCAATCTTTAGGCTACGGAACAACAGCGCCCATCACTCCGGGTGTGGGTGATGGGCGCATAGAGGTCGGCTGCTTTTGCCAACGCTGTGGGTAGTGGCAGCTCAAAGCTCGCCTCCTCCCCTCACGTCGTGCTTGGCTCGTGTCGAGATATCGACGTGAGGGAAGCGCGACGTGGGTGAAGGTGG
>CAZBWT010000072.1:0-10323 GCA_964495625.1 uncultured Prevotellaceae bacterium
GAAATTGAAAAAGATGGAATTTGTATCTTTGCATGATAAGGAGATTGCCACTCATATCTTGAGTAAAATGTTAGATGCTTGTAATATGATTATTGAGTGGAATGCACAAACGCATTCCGCAGATGATTATTTATTGTCATCAGATGGTATGCAAAAATTGGCTGCGACATCTATGTTAATTGAGAGTATTGGCGAAGGTGCCAAAAAAATTGACCGGCTTTCATCTAACTTCCTTTCAGATAATGCTCCCGGCATACCATGGCTGAGCGTTAAGGGAATAAGAGATCATATAGCACACGGCTATTTTAATATAGATGCGGATATTGTCTTTGATGTGGCTGTGAATGAAATCCCTCATTTAAGATTGGCTCTTATATCATTGATTGAGCGGTGTAATCGTATGATGCCATAATTTGACAGCCTCTCAAAGCCCCTCTTATTGAGGCAAAATGGCAAAAATTAATCACATATAACGCATAATTGATTAATCTGCCTTGCTACTTTCTGCACACTATTGTGCAAAATGTGCAGAAAAAGGGAATTTCACGGCAAATAATTTCGGGGGCAAACTGAAATTTCGTTTACTTTGCAGCGTTGTAAAGTATGCTTATGGCAATGCATTCGGCCAACCACCGAGTGCCCCAACAAGCAGCAAACACCCCAAATAACACAAGAAAATCACAATCATTAACCATTTAATAATTAAGATTATGTCAGAAATCGAATCTAAAGTAAAAGAGATTATTGTAGAGAAGTTGGGCGTTGAAGAAAGCGAAGTTACGCTCGAAGCAAGCTTCACCAACGACCTTGGTGCTGACTCTTTGGACACTGTAGAGCTCATCATGGAGTTCGAGAAGGAGTTCGGTATCACTATCCCGGATGATCAGGCTGAGAAGATCGCCACTGTTGGTGACGCTGTTGCCTACATCGAGGCTAACAAGTAATTTCTTCCCCCCCTACTTCGTAATTTCTCCCTACCCATTTTTGTATGGAATTAAAAAGAGTTGTAGTTACCGGACTTGGTGCCATCACCCCGCTTGGTAAGAACGTCGAAGAGACGTGGGAAAGCCTGTGTGCTGGAAAAAGTGGTTGTGGACCTATCACCTTGTTCGATGCTTCAAAGTTCAAGACCCAGTTTGCGTGTGAAGTGAAGGACTTCGATCCATCACTCTACTTCGACAAAAAAGAAGCTCGCAAACTGGATCGTTATGCCCAGCTCGCCATCGCTGCCGTTAAGGAAGCCATCGAAGACTGCGGCATCGATCTTGAGACGGAAGATAAAAACCGCATCGGCGTGATTTATTCTGCCGGTATTGGCGGCATCAAGACGTTCCAGGATGAGGTAGGTTCTTATGATGCAGAACAAGGTCCCAAGTTCAATCCGTTCTTCATTCCCAAGATGATCGCCGACATCGCTGCCGGTCAAATCAGCATCATCTACGGTTTCCACGGTCCGAACTATGGCACAGTTTCTGCATGCGCATCTTCTACGCATGGCATGATTGATGCTTTCAATCTGCTCCGCTTGGGCAAAGCCAACATCATCGTTGCCGGTGGTGCCGAGGCTGCCATCTGTGAGGCGGGTGTCGGAGGATTCAACTCCATGAAAGCTCTCTCAACGCGCAACGACGATCCCCAGCGCGCTTCTCGCCCCTTCAGCGGCAGCCGCGACGGCTTCGTGATGGGCGAAGGTTCAGGCTGTCTCATCCTCGAGACTCTTGAGCACGCTAAGGCTCGTGGCGCTAAGATCTATGCTGAGGTTGTCGGTGGCGGTATGTCGGCTGATGCCTACCACCTCACCGCCACTCACCCCGAGGGTCTCGGTGCTAAGCTCGTCATGCAGGCTGCGCTCGAAGATGCTAATATGCAACCTACTGACATCGACTATATCAACGTACACGGCACTTCTACCCCCGTCGGCGACCTTTCAGAGGCGAAAGCCATCAAGGAAGTCTTCGGCGAGCATGCCTACAAGCTGAACATCAGTTCCACCAAGTCGATGACCGGTCACCTTTTGGGTGCCGCCGGCGCTGTCGAGGCTTTGGTGTGCGTCAAGTCGGTTCAAAACGACATCGTGCCTCCCACCATCAACCATGATGAGGAAGACAAGGATGAGAACATCGACTACGCACTCAACTTCACGTTCAACAAGGCGCAGAAGCGCACGGTGAATGCTGCCCTCTCGAATACCTTTGGTTTCGGCGGTCACAACGCATCTATCATCGTCAAGAAATACGTCGATTAAGTCGCGCCGTTTGCGACGATACATCCCCCTATTTACGAATCGCGGTAGGCTCATACCCTTGGTGTGCGCTCGTCGCGGTTCGTAATTTTTTTTGCAATCGTAGTGATTAATGCGTCTTCATCAACGATTGTTGAACCACTGATTAATTTAAACACTAACATCACCTACACATGAGATATTACACATCAGTGCGCGACCTCGGCAATCTGCAAGAGGCCGTCCGCGAAGCCCTCGAGGTGAAGGCTAACCGCTTTGCCTATCAGCACCTCGGCAAGAACAAGACCCTCTTGATGATCTTCTTCAACTCAAGCCTCCGCACCCGCTTGAGCACCCAAAAGGCTGCCATGAACCTCGGCATGAACACCATCGTGCTCGACGTGAACCAGGGCGCTTGGAAGCTCGAGACGGAGCGTGGTGTCATTATGGACGGCGACAAGCCGGAGCACCTGCTCGAGGCTGTGCCTGTGATGGGCTGCTATTGCGACATCATCGGCGTGCGCTCGTTTGCCCGCTTCGAGAATAAGAAGGACGACTATGAGGAGAAGATCCTCAACCAGTTCATTCAGCACTCGGGTCGCCCGGTCTTCAGCATGGAGGTTGCCACGGGTCACCCCTTGCAGGCTTTTGCCGACATCATCACCATTGAGGAGCATAAGACCAAGGCTCGCCCCAAGGTGGTCATGACGTGGGCTCCCCATCCGCGTTGCCTGCCGCAGGCCGTGCCCAACTCGTTCGCCGAGTTCGCTGTGGCTGCGGGCTATGAGGTGGTGATCACTCACCCCCACGGCTATGAGCTCGACCCGCGCTTCACGGCGGGTGCCACCATCGAATATGACCAGATGAAGGCATTCGAGGGTGCTGACTTTGTCTATGCCAAAAACTGGTCAGCTTATATGGACCCCAACTACGGTCAGAACATCTGCGACGACCGTTCGTGGACGGTCAGCGACCGCCAGATGGCTGTCACCAACGATGCTCACTTCATGCACTGCTTGCCCGTGCGTCGTGGCATGATTGTCACCGACGATGTCATCGAGGGTCCTCGCTCGTTGGTCATCCCCGAGGCTGCCAACCGCGAGATCTCGGCTGAGACCGTCTTGAAGCGCATCCTCGAGTCGGAGTGCAAATAAAATAACGGTGTGCGCCGCGTTGCGCTCGCCGCTCATATAAACCACGCAGCCGTAATCAGTGGTCACCCTCATCGGGTGGCAACCGGTTACGGCTGGTTTTGTCTTTTCTTGAAAAACAAGGGGTGGCTTGCTCTATGTGTGGAAGCTGCCCTTCAAAAAAATACGATGAAAAAACTTCTTGCGCTCGCTTTCCTCATAGTTGCTGCACACCTTGGGCTAAAGGCGGTGGCTGCCGAAGTCAGATATAATGATGCGGCTTCGGTGGTCTACACCACGCTCAACGGCTTGTCTCACAACCAGGTGCAGGGCTTTTGTCAAGACCGTCGCGGTGTCATTTGGATTTGCACGTGGTATGGTCTTGATGCCTTCGATGGTTACGAGTTTCATTGCTTTCGTCCGCAAGAGGGGCAATCGCTGCGTGGACGGCTGAAGCAAGCCACGCTCACCGCCGATGATCGGATATTGCTGAAAACATCACAAGCCCAAACCTGGCAGTTCTCGCTCCTCGACTATACGTTCTCATTGTTGCCCGACGATTCGCTTGCGGTCGGCACGGCATTTAAACGTCGGTTCACCGACCGCGCCGGCAATTTGTGGCAAAAAGAGGCATTAGGTTTCCGCCTCACCCCGCCGCAGTCCGACTGCTGTCGGCTCATCGACAATGCCACCCACCCTTTGGCGCGCGCTTTGGCTGAGGATGCGCGGCACAACATTTTGATAGCTTGGAGCAGTCGCACTTCTGCCGGACGTGCTGAGGGCATGGTGGTGCGCTATGATTTAAATGCTCAGCCCCTCGACACGCTTTTTCGTGGCAATGCCGTGTGTGCCATCTATGAAGACTCACGGCAGAACCTCTGGCTCGGCATGCACGACGAGGGTCTTGTCTTGCTGCGTCCACGCATAGCGGAGCAAACACGCGTAACCTACACACCGATGCCTTGCCGCTTGCCGGCTGCCGCCCCGGTCTTTGCTCTTGTGTCCGACCGTAGGGGCAGGCTTTGGGTGGGCACTTTGGGCGAGGGCATCTATTTAGCCACGTTCGACCCTCAGACACAACAGCCCGTCTTTACCCGCCCCGAGGCATACCCCATTGATGAGTATGGGCGTGTGCGGAGCATGGTAGAAACCGAGGGCATGATGTTGATTGCCACTGATGGCGGATTGCTCAAAGCCTCGGCGGAGGCTGACCCGGAGCAGATGGAGTTTCAGTCCATTGGGGCACCGAACGATCGCTCCGAGCTCATTCATTTGCTTCGCACCACGGGTGGCGACATCTTGGTCTCAGCTTTTGGCAAAGGCATCTATCGCTATGAGCCGCGGCAAGACACGCTTATCCCTTTTGTCGCCACCGACATTGCTGCACGCCAGGCGGTTTATTCGATGGCGGATAATCCCGATGGCTCGTTGTGGGTCACTACGCAAACCTCGCTGCGGCTCTATCAGGCCGATGGTTCATACCGTTGTCCGGTCAAATTGCCGCTTGACATGATTGAGACGGCTCCCTTGCGTGACAGCAGGGGGTGTGGCTGGTTTGCCTCACAGCAAGGGGTGCTTCGGCTCACGTCGCCCCTTGCCATGCCGACCAACGTCGCTGAGGTTCCCACTTTTGTGAGCATTCGCTATAATGGGGCGAAGCGTGAGCGCATACGTCTCTTGACGCTTGTCGATAGTCTCATCACGTTGCAACCTGCCGAGCGCAACGTCACCATCGGGGTTTCGGCGTTGCACTATGGCGAGGCTGGGCACGAGCACTATGCTTGGCGCATGCCGGAGTCAGACACCGCTTGGCACGTGACGCAGTCGCACCTCATCTCCTTGCCCCGCTTTGCCCCCGGCAGCTACACCCTGCAGGTGCGTTGTGCTGATGTTGCCGATGCGCCCTGCGGGGCTGTCGGCACGTTGCATATTTGTGTCGCCTATAGGTGGTTTGAGATGCCGTTGTTTCACGTCTTGCTGAGCTTGTTGGCTGCCGGCTTGTTGCTGACGTTGGTGGTGTTGTTGCTGCGGGTGAAAAAGTTGCAACGCATGGTGCTCGACAGTCAGCCGGTGGCAATGCTGAGCGCGGCAATCACCGAGATAAAGGCTGAAGATCAACTCACGGCTGCCGACCGGCAGTTCATCGAGCGGCTCAATCTTTGGGTCGGTGCTGAGTTAGGCTCCCCGCAACTCTCTGTTGACCGGATGGCTGAGGCAATGGGCATGAGCCGCTCTTCGTTCTATCGCCGACTGAAGTCTGTGGTGGGGCAGTCGCCCAATGAGTATATTGGCGAGATGCGTCTGCAGCGGGCTGCCGAATTGCTGCGAGCTGATGCCGGGGCTTCTATCTCTGCCGTCGCCTATGAGTGCGGTTTCTCGTCGCCGCAGTATTTTAGCAATGTGTTTCGCCGACGTTATCACATGACACCTAACCAGTGGCGAAATCAATGAGATTATCGGCTTTGGGGGGACTAAAATAGCCTTTGCAAGCCGTTGTGACACAATTTTGCAAGCATTAGAATAGCTTTTGCACTTTCGCCGCCGCGCTGTGGGCTACTTTTGCAGCGTGATTTTAATGCCGATTGTAAGCTATGAAACGATTTTGTGTTTACCTCTTTTTTGCGGTGCTCTTGACGGGCACATTGCATGCTGCCGACGTGCGCAATGACCTTCCGCGCGTGATAGTGCTGACCGATGCCGAGACCGACGATCGATGTTCGATGGTGCACTTCTTGCTTTATGCCAACGACATGCAGGTCGATGCCATCATTCAAACGAACTCTTGTTTTCAACGCCGCGGCTGGAGTAGTGAACCGTGGCTCAGTGAGCAGCTCGATGCTTATGCCAAGGTCTATCCGAACCTTAAGGTGCATGATGCCAACTACCCCACGCCCGACTATTTGCGCAGCCGCGTCTATGTGGGCGACGAAGATCCCGACCACGTGATGTTGAGCGGGGGCAAGTGCAAGATGTTGCTGCCGGGGGCTGCTCCGATTATCGACCCTGCTACGTGGGCCGACACACCGGGCAGCGATCGCATTGTCAGTGTTTTGTTGGAAGATGACCCCCGACGGGTGTTTATTGAGTGTTGGGGCGGAGCCAACACGGCGGCGCGCGCTTTTTATAAACTTCGCACCCAATATCCCAACGATTATGAACGCGCTGTGAGCAAGGCGGTGCTTTATTGCATCTGGTATCAAGATGCTGCCGGTCCCTACATCGAGCAAGAACATCCGCTGGTCACCATCTTGCTTAATCATCATTTCAGTGGCAGTTGGGATTATGGCACCATGACGAATACCACCGACTTTGTGCGTCAATATATGCACAATGGCATCAATCCGTTGGGCGAATGCTATACGCAGCCTTACATCAGTGAGGGCGACACTCCCGCTTTTTTGCATGCGTTGCAAAATGGGTTGCGTGCCGACGAAGACCCGACTTATGGCGGTTGGGGCGGCTGTTTCTATAAGGTGGCAGGCTTTGAACGCGTGTATCGTGACACGGGTTTCGGGCAGCTGCGCGAGTGGGTGGAGCCTGCCATGCACGACTTTCAGGCGCGTTTGCAGTGGTGTGTGACTGCCAACTATGCGGCTGCCAACCATAAACCCGTCATCACGGTGCCGATGGGGCTCGACCGCGAGGTGCAGAGCGGTGACACGGTGTGGCTCGAGGCGCAGGTGGAAGACCCCGACCCTGTGGACGTGGAGGCTCTGTGGCTCGCAAAGGGCGATATGTGGCAGCAAAAGGGCATCACGAAGCAGATGGTGCAAGCCAATCCGCAGAAGTATCACATACCGTGGCGCAGCGGATGGGTGCAATATCCGGCAGGGAGCTATAAAGATTATATCGACTTGCACATGGGGTCGGAGCGCGAGGCTAAGGCTTGGTTTGTGGCTCCGGAGGTGCATGAAGCCAAGACGATTCATATCATCTTGGAGGCATATGACATGACGGTGCCGCGACTGACTTCTTATGCTCGCTTCATTGTTACGGTGCTGCCTAAGCAGCCGGTGCGTCAACGCGTGTTGGTGAGCACTGACATTGGCGGCACCGACCCTGACGACAACCAATCTATGACTCACTTGTTGATGTATGCCAATGAGTTCGATCTTGAGGGGCTGGTTTCTTCGCCGTCGTTCGGCAGCGGTTCTGCCAATGAGATTTTGCGCATGATAGACCTCTATGAGGCTGATTTGCCGGCCTTGCAACGCGGTTTGACGCGCACTTTCGGCACGACGCATGGTTGCTACCCTATGCCGCAACAGTTGCGCCGCATTACCAAGCAGGGCAGACGTGGTTCTGCCCCTTGGTGCGGCTATGCCGAGCCGACTGAAGGTTCGCAGTGGATTGTGAGCTGTGCGCGCCAAGTGAGCGACCGCCCTTTGTGGGTGCTCGTTTGGGGCGCTTTAGAAGATGTGGCGCAAGCTCTGCATGATGCGCCTGACATTGCGCCTAATATTCGCATTTATTGGATTGGCGGTCCTAACAAGAAGTGGGGCTGTAATGCTTATAACTACATTGTGGAGCATTTCCCCGATGTGTGGTTCATAGAGAATAATGCCACCTATCGGGGTTTTATCGGTTCGGCTAAAGATGAGTCTACCTATCAGGCTGCCTATTGGCGCACGTTTATGAAGGGCGCCGGTGCGATGGGCGATGACTTCGTTAATTATTATCAAGGCATTGTCAAGATGGGCGATACACCATCGTTGCTCTATCTGATGAATGGTGATGCTAACAGCCCGATGCAAGATCATTGGGGAGGTAGGTTTGAACCGGTGGGGGAGTTGTATAAATATGTGGTTGACGGATCTCTTGAGCAGACTGACACGGTGCCGGTCTATTCGTTGATGGAGTGGCGCATTGCGGGACCGCGGCTGTCGCTGCCGCACGACAGTGCTTGCTTTGTGTTGCACATTGATCGGCAAGATTGGCAGGGCTATTATTTAGGCGACGGTGTTTATGCGGTGCGTTATGCCCCCAAGGCTCCTGCCACACTTGCCTATTCAATCACGTCGTCGCTGCCGGGCTTCCCTCAGCATGAGGGCACGTTCACCGTGGGCGGCAAGTGGCAGGGCGCAGCAACCTATAGCAATCACAGCGGGCATTTGTCGCGCCGTGTGTGTGCTGTGGGCAAGTCGTGGTTTAGCGATGTGCAAGACTATAGCTTGCCATGGCAGGGTGCGGCTACCGTAGCTCGTCATCGTGAGGCGGTCTTAAAAGATTGGGCTGTTCGTTTCGGTTGGCTTGCCGCCGAGTGAGGCGGCTCAGTTAAGGCGGCTCATCCCTGCTGATTTCGACACTTCTACCTCAGTCGAAGGTGAGGTAGGGGGTGAGTCGCTCCACGTCGGTGGTGTTGAAGACCCCGGTGGCGATGAGGTCTTGCCACGAGGTGATGCGTCCGTTGCGGTCGCGCACCGTGAAGAGGGCTTTCACCTGAGCATATTCTAAATAAGGGTGGCGCAATAGGGTCTTGAAGTCCGATTGGTTGACGTTGAGGTGGGTGAGGAGTGTGGTGTCGCATCGAAGCCAGGCATTGCGCCACCGTTCCATCTGGTCGGGCTGCACCCAGTGTGCCGCTTCAGCCACCTGCTCCACGCGGGTGTAGCCGCCGAGACGCGTGCGATAGCGCACAATGGCGGCGGCTGTCTTCTCTCCGATGCCCGGCACGCGCACCAATAGGGCTGAGTCCGCACGGTTGAGGTCTATCCAGATCGGGGTCTTGAACTTCGCGCTGCTCGCCTCGGTGGTCGGGGCGCTGTGGGGGGCAAAGGTGGGGATAGGGGCGGCGGCTGAGGTGCCGCCCAATGTGTCTGTCTTAGGCAAGGCGGTGGGGCAGGGGGCTGCTGCGGCACTGCCTCCCATCAGCGACAGGTAGTCGGTGAGTTCGTTGACGTGCGCCTCTAAAGCCTCGATGCGCTGCGTTTGCAGGCGGTCGGCGGCGAGGTGCTTATAGATGAGTACGGCGGCGATGAGTGCGCACAAGGTGTAGACGTTGCGCAGCGTGGTGTCAGAGAATCGTTTGGGGTGTTCTGTCATGAGTGTGACTTTATATGGGCGCACAAAGATACGTCGTTTTCGCCGTTTCACTCCGCCACCTGCATGTATTTGCACTTTTTGCCCGATTTTTTTTGCGGGGTACGGGCAGAATGTTTACCTTTGACGCATAATATAGAAAACATCCAACAGACTTATGATATTAAATGAACGTGACGAGCGCACGGCGCAAGTGCTCGAGGCTGCCCGCCAAATGATGACGGCTGCCCGCACTGCCCCCAAGGGCAAAGGTATTGACGTGATTGAAATCTGCACCATTGCCGGCAACGAATTGCAGCTGCTCAGTGCCAAGATGCGCGACATTGCTGCCGAGACGGGCTTTAAGTTCTTCTTGCGCGACGCTAATAATATAGATGAGGCTACCGCCGTGCTTATTATAGGCACACGTGAGCAGCCGCAGGGTCTCAACTGCGCTCGCTGTGGTTATGCCACCTGCGCGCTGCGTCCGCAGGGCACCCCTTGTGCACTCAACACGGTAGACTTGGGCATTGCCATGGGTTCGGCTGCTGCAAAAGCTGCCGATTTGCGCATCGACACTCGCATCATGTATTCTGCCGGCGAGGCAGCTCAACGCTTGGGTTGGCCCTGCCCGGGGTGCAACAATACGTTGGCAATGCCGCTCAGCGCTTCGAGCAAGAACCCGTTTTTCGACCGAAAACCCAAAGAAAATAACAACGCCGAAAGCAGCACAGAAAACATCGAAAAACAGGACGAAAGTGGCGAAAAATAGCCGTTTTAAAGCCCTAAAACAGCTTTTTTGAAAGAAAATTTGAAAAAAGTGACAAGAAAATTTGGAGGGTATTGCAAAAGCCTATATCTTTGCACCCGCTTTCGAGAACGAACGGCGAAACGCTGAAAAACGTTCAATCAAACGGGGTGTAGCGCAGTCCGGTTAGCGCACCTGCTTTGGGA
>CAZBWT010000073.1:0-1872 GCA_964495625.1 uncultured Prevotellaceae bacterium
TTATTTGCGCCTGTTATTATTTGCGCCAGAAGCGGAAGCCGACGTTAAACATGAGGGCATTCATGCGGGCATCAGAATCGTCGGTGTAGTTGCGATAGAGACCCGGTTGATAGGTGAGGCTGAGGGCGAGGTGACGATAGTCATAGCCAACGCCGCATTGCAAGCCTAAGTCCCAGTTGCCCACACCGTTGCCGCCATTGATGAGCTTGGTGATGAACCAGCCGGCATTAACCGAGAGACGAGAGGTGTGCGTGAGCGGGATGAAGTAACGCCCCATGCCTTGCAGCTCCACGCCACTCACCAAGAGGTTGGTGGTGCTGTAGGGCAACTTGCCTGCGCCCAACTTATTGTCGTAGAACGTGGACTTCTCACCACCCTTTTGCATATAATACAAGCCATGCTGCATGCCCCAATGACGGCTAAAAGAGTGATCCCACAAGAAACCGATGTTGAAAGCATTGTGGGTATTGCGGTAGCTCTCGCTCTTGCCGAACTTCGAGGCGGAGGTGGTAGCTATGTCGCCATCCGTAATCCACGAATGCACATAGCCGGCAGTTGCCGTAAACGAAGATCCATGAAAATAGTTAGCAGCTCGGGCTTCTTCTCTCTCTTTCTCTTTCTTTGAAAATTTCTGTGCGAATGTCGGGGTGATTGTTGTGAGTCCTAACAGCAGGACACATAAGCTTTTTTTTGTCATCATCGCGATTCCTTTTGTCTTGTACTATTTAGAAGGACAGTCTCTCTTTTTTGTTATCCGGTTACAAGTCCCATTTGTTTGACGAAGCAAATATAAGTTTATTTTGTCAGAAACCTACGTTTGGCACATTATTTTCAGATGTTTTAGCCAAAACTTTCACCGTAGAGGCTTTTTTTTCATCCAACCTTTTCAAAATGCGGTGTGTTATAGGGGTATTGGTCGCATTGACCGTCAATATTATACAGATTTAATCTACCCATCTTCGTGAAGCACATGAGAACCCCTACCCTACTTCATCGGCTGCTGTTGCTGTGGCTCACCGCCTGTGTTTGCTCACCGTTGCGGGCAGCTCACACCCCGCCGCCAGGACCCGCCCAAGAGCTGGCGGAGCCTGCCCAAGAGCCACCGGAGCCTGCCCAAGAGCCACCGGAGCCTGACCCCTTGCCCCCGCCGCCGCCTGACCCCGCGGGAGCGTGGTGGTGGCAGATTGACGACAGTGTGTTGCACGGGCTGATGCGCGAAGCCATGGCGCACAACCTCGACGTGCAGAGCGCCGAGTCACGCATCCGCCAAGCGCGCGCCTCGTGGCGAGCCGCACAAGCCGGCTACGCGCCCGAGGTGACACTCGGGGCGGGCTGGACGCGGTCGCGCACCTCGCAACACCTCACGCGCCGCCTGCTGCCCTCCACCCTCGAGTCTTATTACGACGGTCGCCTCAGCGGCACGTGGACGGTGGACCTTTTCGGGCAGATACGCAAGACCGCCGAGGCGCAGCGCGCCCTCTATCAAGCCGCGCGGGCAGAACGTGAGGTGGTGATGCTCACCCTGAGCAAAGAGGTGGCGGTGGCATACTTCTCGATGTGCGCCATGCGACAAATGGTGCAGGTGGTAAGCCACAACATCACCTCGCAGCAAGAAATTGTGCGCCTCACGCAGGTGCGCTACGAGGCGGGACTCGAGTCGCAACTCGACGTGGCACAAGCCCTCTCCACGCTCCACAACACCGAGGCGGGCATCACCACATATCGCAGCAACGAAACCGCCTACCGCACACAGTTGGCCGTGTTGCTCGGCACCACACCGGGCGAGTTGGCAGAACGCTTTGCCGAGCCCATCGACACGCTGCCGGCGGTGGATATCGCTGCGCTCCGCTCAGAGCCCGGCGAGGGTGGCAA
>CAZBWT010000073.1:1972-3781 GCA_964495625.1 uncultured Prevotellaceae bacterium
TCGCCTGGAGCCTGCTGCGCCGCCGCCCCGACCTGAGGCAAGAAGAGTGGCTCATCGACCAACAATCCGCCCTGCTCGGCGTGGCGCACAAGGCATGGCTCCCCACGGTGTTGATTGAGGGCGACTTCGGCGTGATGGCTCACGAGGCGAACCGCTTGATGCGCCGGCAGTCGTTTGCCTGGCAGGTGTCGCCCGTGGTGCAGTGGACGGTGTTTAACGGCGGAGCCCGATGCGCCGACGTGCGCCGCGCCAAGGCGCAGCTGCAAGAGCAGATTGATGCCTACAACCGGTTGCTGCTCACCGCCGCACAACAAGTGGAGAGCAGCGCCGTGGCATATCGTCAGGGGGTGCAACAAGTGGCATCGCTCCGCGCCGCAGTGCAGCAAGCCGAGCTGTCGCTTCAACTCTCGGTGGAGCTCTATAAGATGGGGCTCACCGCCTTCATCAACGTCATGCAAGCACAACAGTCTGTGTTGCAATATCAGACGGCTTTGGTGTCGGCTCGCAACACCACGCTGCAACAAGCCGTGGCGTTGTGGGTGGCGCTGAGTGATGGCTCAATGCTCGGCGAGGCGGAGTAAGAAAAGAAAAAGAGAATATTTATCGAACAAAACATTGAATATGAAGCATCTAACCACAAAGTGCATCACCCTGCTGCTCCCACTGCTGACCGCGTGTCAACACGGCGGCAAGACCGACAGCAGCGGCGAAGCCATGCCCGTGGCAGTGGCTCACCCCACCGTGCGTGCCGTGACCCTGACCAAGCAATATCCCGGCTATCTGAAAGCTGACAAGACGGTGCAATTCACGGCGCGCGTGTCGGGCACGTTGCTGCACTGCTATTACCGCCCCGGAGCCCTGATACAAGCGGGGCAACGACTATTCCTGATAGACCCCTCAACCTACGAAGAGCAGGTAGCCGAGGCGCAAGCCACGCTGCGCAACGCCGAGGCGAACCGCGACTACACACGCGCCTCCTACGAACGCACCCGTCAGGCGGCGCAATCTGACGCAGTGGCCGAGATACAAGTGCTGCAAACACAAGCCGAATACCTGCAAGCCGAGGCGCAACTCGAGCAAGCACAAGCCTCGCTCCGCTTGGCAGAAATCTCGCTGAGCTATTGCCTCATCTCAGCCCCCTTCACGGGCCACGTCACCCTCAACACCTACGACATAGGCAACTACATCAACGCTGCCGAAAACCCCGTGCTCGCCACCCTCTACAAAGACGACACCCTGCGCGTGTACTTCAACGTGAGTGAAAATCAATACATTCGCCGACAAATGTATTTGATGCAAACCGCCACACCGACCTCACAGCTCGACGAGATAAGCCTGCAAATACCCGCCCTGCGCGACGAGCGCGGAGCGATGCCGCCCACAGCCGCCACGGCGCACTTAGAATACACAGCGCCCGACGTGACACTCACCACCGGCACCTTGTTGCTGCGCGCCGTGCTGCCCAACCCCGGCGGACTGCTGCGCGACGGCATGTACGTCACCGCCACACTGCCCTATGCCCACCTGCCGCAAGCCGTGCTCATACCCGATGCCTCGGTGGGGCACGACCAGGCGGGAGCTTACCTCTACACCCTCTCGCCCGACGACGTGGTGGAGCGCCGCGCCTTGACCCTCGGACAGATCATCGACGACACCTTGCGTCTGGTGGTGAGCGGAGTCACACCCGCCGACAGATATGTGGTCGATGCCTCACTCAAGGTGCGTGTCGGCATGAGAGTGCGTCCCGCGATGTAGCGCGTAATGCCTCACTATTAATGCTTTACCGTTAATATCTTATGGCTGAAAACT
>CAZBWT010000073.1:3881-10198 GCA_964495625.1 uncultured Prevotellaceae bacterium
GCGCGTAATGCCTCACTATTAATGCTTTACCGTTAATATCTTATGGCTGAAAACTCACCGTTACCATCAATGCTTCGCCGTTAATATCTTATGGCTGAAAACTCACCGTTACCATCAATGCTCCGCCATTAATATCTTATGGCTGAAAACTATCCATTACTATTAATGCTTCGCCATTAAAATCTCACGGCTAAGACCTCACCGTTAACACCTCACGACCCCCAAAATTTCCCCCACTATGAACTTCGCTCGATTCTTCATTCAGCGCCCGGTGTTGAGCATCGTGCTGAGCATCGTGGCGGTGCTTGCCGGACTCTTTGCCCTGCACAGTCTGCCCGTGGCGCAATACCCCGACATCACCCCGCCCACCGTCAAAGTCACCACCTCCTACCCCGGTGCCGACCCGCACCTCGTAGCCACCACCGTGGGCGCACCCATCGAAGAGGCGGTCAACGGTGTGGAGGGCATGATCTACATGTCGTCCAGCTCAACCCAAGGCAACTACTCGCTCACCATCACCTTTGCCGTGGGCACCGACGTAGACATGGCCACCATCCACGTGCAGAACAAGCTCAACACCGTCACGAGCACCCTGCCCGAGAGCGTGCAGCAACAAGGCATCACCGTGCAGAAAGCTGCCACCGACATCTTGGTCATCTTCAGTCTGTTGGCACCACAAGCCGACACCACCTACAACGACCTCTTCCTTGCCAACTATGCCACACTGAATCTGGTCGACCCGCTTTCGCGCGTGCCCGGCGTGGGCGAGGTGGACCTCTTTGGCAGCAGCAAATACAGCATACGCGTGTGGATGGACCCCGAGGTGCTACGCATCCGCCAAGTGTCGGCAAGCGATGTCTACGAAGCCATAGCGGCGCAAAACCTGCAATCCACCGCCGGAGCCGTGGGGCAAGCCCCGCTGACCGAACCCGTGGCATTTGAATACACCCTCACCGTGGCGGGCGAACTCACCTCGGCAGCACAGTTTGAAGAAATCATCGTGCGCAGCACCGAAACGGGCGAATACCTGCGGTTGGGCGACATTGCCACCATCGAATTAGGCAGCCAAACCTACGTCACCTCAAGCACCTACGCGGGCGCACCCTGCGCACTGTTGGCTATCAGCCAAACACCCGGAGCCAACGCCCTGACCGTGGCAGACGACGTGAGCGCGCGCATGGCTCAACTCGCCGAATACTTCCCCGCGGGCATCACCTACGTCGAAGCCCTCAACACCACCGAGTTCATTCGCGACTCCATCCGCGAGGTGGCGGTCACCTTCGTCGAAACACTGCTGTTGGTGATGCTCGTCATCCTCTTCTTTCTGCAAAACTGGAAGGCGGTGCTCATCCCCGTGGTCACCATCCCCGTGTCGCTCATCGCCACCTTCACCCTCATGGCGCTCTTGGGCTTCTCGCTCAACCTGCTCACCTTGTTCGGACTCATCTTGGCAATAGCCATTGTGGTAGACGATGCCATCGTGGTGGTTGAAAACACCGACCGCATCCTTGCCGACGACCACCGCGCCGGACGCCCGGGCGACGTGCGTCGCGCCACCGAAGTTGCCGTGGGCGAGCTCATCGGACCCATCCTCTCCATCGACCTCTGCATGCTCGGCGTGTTTGTGCCCGCCGCCTTCATCAGCGGCATCACCGGCGAGCTGATCCGCCAATTTGCCCTCACCATTGCCGCCTCCACCATCATCTCGGGCTTCGTCTCCATCACGCTCACCCCCACCCTTTGCGCCCTGCTGCTCACCCCCAAGGCAGCTGAAGAGGCAGAGGGAGCTGCCGCGCCTAAATTCTTGCCGTTCAGGCTGTTCGACAAATATTACAGCCGGGTGGCTGCCACCTACGACCGTCTGATGCACGGACTGCTGCGTCGCCCCGCCCGGGCGGGCCTGCTCTTTTTGGCGCTGGCACTCCCCTCGTTGGTGCTCTTTGCCCGCCGCCCCACCTCGTTCCTCCCCACCGAAGACCAGGGCTACCTCATGGTGATGGTGCAGCTGCCTGACGGTGCCACCACCGAACGCACGCGCCGCGTGATGCAGACCTTAGCCACCGACTACATAGCCAAGCTGCCCGGTGTGGAGAGCTACGTGCAGGTCACCGGCTTCAGCATGATGGGCGGAGCCACCAACAACAGTGGCATGATCTGGGTGGTATTAAAACCCTGGAGCGAACGCTCCGCCCAAGGCGAAAGCGCCGAAGCATTGGTGAGCCGCATCAACAGCGAGACCTATTTCGGTGTGCCGCAAGCGCAGGTCTACGCCGTCAATCCGCCCGCCATACAAGGTTTGGGCACCAGCGGCGGACTCAGCTTTGAGCTGCAAGACGTGAGCAACTTAGGCTCGGAAGCCCTCTACGAAGCCTACCTCACCCTCAGCGAACACAGCGCCGAGGTGGCGGGGGTGGAACGCGCCAACAGCTTCTACAGCCCCAACGTGCCGCAATACCGCCTGCACATCGACCGCTCACGGCTGCGCATGCTTGGGCTCACCTACGAGCAGGTGGCACGCACACTGTCCTATTATTTAGGCACCGCCTACGTGAACGACTACATAGAGTTCGGGCGTGTGTGGAAGGTGATTGTGGGTGGCGAAACCGAGGCGCGCGCCACCACCGACGACGTGCTGCGCCTCAGCATCGTCAACGACCGGGGCGAGTCGGTGCCGTTGGCATCATTCGTCACCTTCGACTACACCACCGCGCCCGCCGCCTACACGCGCTATAATATGTATCAAAGCGCGTCGGTGGACCTCACCCTGCGCGCCGGTGCCGGCTCGGGCGAGGCGATACGTCAAACCGAGCAGCTCATCAATCAGCAATTAGGCCACACCTTTGGCTACCAATGGACGGGCACCGCGCTGCAAGAAGTGGAGTCCGGAGCCTCGGTGGTGCTGGTCTACGTGCTCGCCTTCATACTCGTCTACTTAGTCTTGGCGGCGTGGTATGAGTCGTGGACGGCCCCGATAGCCGTGCTGCTCAGCGTGCCCATCGCCATCATGGGGGTGGTCATCGGCTGTGCGCTGTGGGGGCTCACCATCAGCGTCTACACCCAAATCGGACTGCTGCTGCTCATAGCCCTCAGCGCCAAAAACGCCATCCTCATTGTGGAATTTGCTCGTGACGCACGCAAACAAGGTGCCCCCATCGAGCAAGCAGCGCTCGATGGGGGCAACATACGACTTAGACCGGTCTTGATGACCTCTTTGGCATTTGTGTTGGGCGTGATGCCACTCATGTTCGCCACCGGAGCCGGAGCTGCCGGGCGCGTGTCATTGGGCGTAGCCGTGGTGTTTGGCATGGCAGCCTGCGGTGTGCTTGGCACACTGTTCGTGCCGAACTTCTTCGACTGGATGCAACGACTGGAGGAGTGGGCAAAACGCCGCCGTGGGCAAGATTAAAGATTACTTACCGCCAATCTTGTCGGCAGCACGACCGCCAAAAATCATGAGCAGAATGCCCACAATAATCAAAACGAGCGAAACCAAGAGAACCGTGTTGGTCATTTCGCCCGAAAAGAATACATATGCCATGACGGCAACGGTCAACAAGATGACGATTACACCAAAGTACTGTTTTAAGAATCTCATAACTTATTTTATTGGTTTAATTTGTAAATAGTCTTCATTCGGGAGCGGTGTTTGCAGGGGCACCGCTCCAAATTTTGTTACAAATAAAGCTCTTTTTTCGATACGACGCATCAAAAAAGCTCAAAAAAAGCAATTATGCATGATAAAATGGTTTATCTTTGCCCACGAAACCACAAAAACCGAGTTATTACTGTAGTTATTTACTGTTGTTATGACTGTCCTCTACTTCATTTACCAGTGGCTGATTTTCATGCCGCTGTTTCTTGTTTTAAGCATCCTCACCGCCCTCACCACCATCGTTGGCACCGCACTTGGCAACGGAGACTTTTGGGGTTACTACCCGGGTCACTACTGGTCGCGCATCACCTGCTGGTTGGCGCTCTGCCCCGTCACGGTGAAGGGGCGCGAGAACATCGACCCGCACACGTCCTACATATTTGTTGCCAACCACCAGGGAGCCTTCGACATCTTCTTGATCTACGGCTTCATGGGGCACAACTTCAAGTGGATGCTGCGCAAAGGCATTCAAAAGATTCCCTTCATCGGTCGAGCCTGCACCGCAGCCGGTCACATCTGGGTTGATGAGCGCGGCAGCAAGGGCATGATGCAGACCTTCCGCCAGGCGCTCAACACGCTCAAGGGAGGCATGTCGCTCGTCATCTTCCCCGAAGGCACTCGCACCAAGACGGGTCGTCTCAACCCCTTCAAGAAAGGTGCCTACCAGTTGGCGGGCATGATGAAGCTGCCCGTGGTGCCCATGACGATTGAGGGTCCCTTCCACATCTTGCCCAAGGGCTCCATCACACTCCACCCCCATCGCCTCACACTCACCATCCACAAGCCGCTGCCCCCCATCACACGCGAAGAGGGCAACGAAGCCGGAGTGACTCGCCTCTACGAGGACTCGCGCCGCGTCATAGCCGAGTCGTTGGGAGAGGCTTAAAAAACATCATCCCCTGAAAGCTTATGTACGAAGTGATAGAAACCTTCAGCGAAGCAAAAAGCACCGCCATGCCGTCAGAAGACGGGGTGGCGGTTACTGTTTCATACGCAGCCGTCATTGACGGAGCCACAGCCAAAACCAATCCGGACACTCCACAAGCCACGGCTGAGACCCATCCGGACACCCCTCAAGCCACGGCTGAAACACCGGGTCATTTAGCCATGACCACGCTGCGCAGCTGCATCGCCGGCTTCCCCCCGGGGCTCACAGCCACACAAGCAGCAGAATGGATGACCGAGGCGATGCGCGCCTTGTGGGAGCTCTACCCCGACGATGCCGCAGCGCGCCCGGTGGCATCGGTGGTGCTCTACAGCGACGCTCGCCGCGAGGTGTGGCAAATAGGCGACTGCCCGTTTCTGCTCGACGGCGAGGAGCATCGCGGAGCGAAGAGCATCGACCGCCTGCTCGCCTCGTGGCGGGCGCGTGCCACACGCCGCCTGCTTGCCGCCGGAGCCGACCCCGCGTGGGTGCGTCGCACCGATGCCGGACGTGAAGCCATCGTGCCCTTGTTGCGCCGACAAGCCCTGCTGCAAAATGCCGACCCTTCGCGCCGCCGCAGCTTCGGGGTGGTAGATGGCAACACCATCCCCGACACGTTCATCCGCGTCTACCCGCTCTCGCCGGGTGTGCACCACTTAGTGTTAGCCTCCGACGGCTACCCCCGCCTCTTCAACACGTGGTCTGAAAGTGAGACGCACCTGCACGCACTGCTGCAACAAGACCCGCTCTGCATCGGCAGCCTGCTCGGCACCAAGTGCGTGCGCCCCGGGGCTAATTCGTTCGACGACCGCACCTTCCTCTCGCTGAAGGTGTGGTGACAGCAATCGTTTAATCATCATCCAAGCTCATCTAAATCGCACCGTAAAGATACGCATTTTCAGCGAGATAGAAAACTTTTCTTCACTCTTTTTCCGTTATTTTTTCCAACTATTTTTTCAACTCTATTCCCATTCTATTCCCAACTCTTTTCCCACGTTTTTCGCCTCGATTTTCGCCACGATTTTCACAGTGCCCGTTTTGCCATCCATTTCTCGCCAACCTCCACCCTCACTACGCGGGGCGGTGGCAGGGCGTTTTTCAACGCGAAAATGCATTATTCTCAGCAGGCGGCAACGGGTTCGCAAAGAGCACAGACACCGACGGTGCAGTCTGTGCGACTTCATCTATCATCACCCACAACATGAGGGATTGCAGCGGTGGCATCGGTTAGATGCGCTGCTGACAGTAACCCACCCTGCAAGGGGCGAAGCGTGCACCTCCTTCGGGGCTCGAGGTGCGGCATCGCGATGCCTCCCCCACCCCTAACGGCGACTGCGCAGCGACGGAGCGGGCGGCGACATTCACCGCCGTCACGGGTGCTGTCTGCGGAGATTTTTGGGACAAACTGTGGGGAGAAAAGCGCGCTCAGAGGGTGAACGGCGGGAGGGTGAGATCGTGGTGATGAGAGGGGAAATGTGGGGCGATGGAGGTGAAAAAAGGATTTTCTCACCACAAATAAGTATTTTTCCACCACGAAAAACGATTTTTCCACCAGACTTAATTACTAAAAAAGGCAGAGAATTTTCCACCAAAGACCATGGTGGAAAATTAATTTCTCACCACAAAATGCGGTGTAAAAAACAAGAAAAAGCAGAGAAAACAGCCATTTTTATCACCTCTTCAAAATCAAAACCTCACTTGAGAGCCTTAAAACGAGGGTCGCTTTTTTTCTTCTACATA
>CAZBWT010000074.1:0-4921 GCA_964495625.1 uncultured Prevotellaceae bacterium
GATTATTTTATCTCAGCTTCTGTCGATTGTTTTACCTCAGCTTCTGCCGTTTGTCTTACCTCAGCTTCTGCCGATTGTTTTATCTCACGGGTTGTAGCGATCTTTGTGATAGAAGTTCAAGATGTTCAGCACCATCTGCCGCATCTCAACGGCTTGGCTCTGCGGGTCGAGCTGTATGGCTTGGGTGTAGCTGTCTAAGCTTTCCTTCCACAGCTGACGGCTGAAGCACTCGTTGCCGCGTTGCAGCCATTGGTCGGCTGTCTGCGGGGGATAGGGGTTTGCGGGTGTCATTGGTGAATGCTGAGTTTGAAAAAATCCGACTGCTCGGGTCGCAAGGCGAAGCGGGACAGCCGGATTTACCTTATAGAATAGATGTAAAGTGATTAGACGTTTCTTGTCGGCAGAGCCGTTGTTGTCGTCATTTCTCCTCGTTTTCGCGAATGTCATTTCTTCTCGTTCTCGCGAATCTCCACTCGGCGGATCTTGCCGCTGATTGTCTTAGGCAATTCGTTGACGAACTCGATGACACGCGGATATTTGTAGGGAGCGGTGACGCGCTTCACGTGGTCTTGAATCTCCTTGACCAAGGCATCGCCAGCCTTATCCTTATAGTCGGGAGCGAGCACGATGGTTGCCTTCACAATCTGACCGCGCACCTCGTCAGGCACGCCGGTGATGGCGCATTCCACCACTGCCGGGTGTGTCATCAGAGCCGACTCCACTTCAAAGGGACCGATGCGGTAGCCCGACGATTTAATCACGTCGTCGGCTCTGCCCACAAACCAGAAGTAGCCGTCTTCGTCGCGCGACACGATGTCGCCCGTGTAGTACACGCCGTTGTTATGTGTCTCGTCGGTGAGCTTCGGGTTGAGGTAGTACTCTTTGAAGAGTCCGAGCGGTTTGCCCTTGTCGGTGCGGATAACGAGCTGACCCTGCACACCTGCGGCGCAGGTCTTGCCGTCGTTGTCGAGCACGTCAACATCATATTGCGGACCTGCCACACCCATCGAACCGGGCTTGGGCTGACACCACGGGTAGGTGCCCACAACCAAGGTCGTCTCGGTCTGACCGTAGCCCTCCATGAGCTTGATGCCCGTCAGGCGCAGCCACTCTTCATAGACACTCGGGTTGAGTGCTTCACCGGCGATGGTGCAATAGTGGAGCGAAGAGATGTCATACTTCTTCACGTCTTCGCGAATCAAGAAGCGGAACACGGTGGGCGGTGCGCAGAACGAGGTGATGTGGAACTTCTCGATGATGCGCAACAAGTCGGCGGGGTGGAACTTACCCTCGAAGTCGTAGATGAAGACCGATGCGCCGGCAATCATCTGCCCGTAGAACTTGCCCCACACAGCCTTGCCCCAACCGGTGTCGGCGAGCGTCAGGTGCAGCGAGTCGTCGTGCAGGTTGTGCCAATACTTGCCGGTGATGATGTGTCCCAAGGGGTAGGTATAGTCGTGTACCACCATCTTCGGCTCACCCGAGGTGCCCGAGGTGAAGTACATCAACATGCTGTCTTCATTCGTATTGAGGTGCTCGATGCGTTTAAAGGGGGCAGCCTGCTTCACGCCGGCGTGGAAGTCTAACCAACCCTCGGGGATGTTGGGTCCGATGGAGAGGGTCATTTCGAGCGTGGGGCTGTTGGGACGTGCCAGGTTGATGTGGTTCGTCACATTCTCGTCGCCGCAGGCGATGATAGCCTTGATGCCGGCTGCGTTGCAGCGATAGGTGATATCTTTGTCGGTGAGCAAGTGGGTGGCGGGGATGGCGATGGCTCCGAGCTTATGCAGTGCCACCATGCAGATCCACCACTCAATGCGGCGCTTCAAGATCAGCATCACGCGGTCGCCCTTCACGATGCCGAGGCTCTGCAGATAAGAAGCGGTGCGGTCACTCTCTTCCTTATATTGGGCGTAGGTTAAGGTCTTCACTTCGCCTGCCTCATTGGTCCAGAGTATGGCTTGCTTGTTGGGAGCTTCGGCAGCCCAACCGTCTATCACGTCATAGCCAAAGTTGAAGTTCTCGGGCACGATTACCTTGAAGTTCTTCATAAAGTCGTCATACGACGAGAACTCAGTTTGTTTCAGAAAACGTTCGAGCATATAGTCTTATTCTTTGTTTTGATTGCGTGTTTTGGTTCGGTAGCGATGGTCGTGAGCGCCTTGGTGCGCCTCGTGTCACGCTCCTTACGAGTGCAAAGTAACACATTAAATAAATAAGTGCCCACTCGATAATCTCGAATGGGCACTCATTTATTGTTTATTGTGCGCAGCCTCAACGCTGCTATTTGAACACGTTCGTTCTTTTAACACAATTTTGTGTTTTGTGCAGCGTGATGCTTCAAAAACATATCATAGCGGTTGTCGTAACGTATATGAATGTGAAATCTTTTGCACAAATGGCGCTTATTTACGGCTTATGGTGTATTGTTTACCGGCCTCGGTGTTGATGTCGTACTCATAAGTGCGCAGCAACATGGGCTGTTGCGGCGTGATTTTATCTGACACCAAGGGGGTGGCAATGCGGGGTGCTGCAAAGAAGGGGTTATCGTTCACTCCTTGAGCCTCGGTGAGACCTTCGCCCTTCAGCGGCACGTATGAGCGCAAGCGCAGTTTGCCGCCCAAGCGAGAAGTAATCACAGCCTCAGCCACCTGACCGCCGTTCCACTTCAGTGAGTCGATCACGAAACCACCGCGAGCCACAAGTCCGGTCACCGAGCCGTTAGACCATGCCTCGGGCAAGGCGGGCAGCAAGTGCACCGCGCCGTCATGACTCTGCACCAACATCTCAGCCACACCGGCGGTGTAGCCGAAGTTGCCGTCAATCTGGAACGGCGGGTGAGCGTCGAAGAGGTTCGGATAGGTGCGACCGTTCTCATACTCGGCATCCACCTTGTCGGCGGGGCGCAGCTTCAGCAT
This sequence comes from uncultured Prevotellaceae bacterium, assembly GCA_964495625.1. Taxonomy (GTDB): domain Bacteria; phylum Bacteroidota; class Bacteroidia; order Bacteroidales; family UBA3663; genus Liminaster. Next base: position 2,919 of record CAZBWT010000074.1, read on the forward strand.
GTTGCCGATGATGCGGTAGGCATGATTGCCGTCCAACAGACGAGCCCAGAGGTTAATCTTCCAGCCGATAGACCAACCCGTGGCCTGGTCGCCGCGCTGCAACATGGTGTTGCGCATGGCTTGAAACAGCTCGGGGTTGCGGCTCGGCGAGATCTGGTTGCTCGGATAGAGACCATAGGCATGAGAAATGTGGCGATGATTATCCTTCGGGTCATCGAGGTCTTCCAGCCACTCCTGCAACTGATTATATTGACCAATCTGCATCGGGGGGAGCTTCTTGACGAAGGCGCTCAGCGAGTCGCTCAGCTCCTTATCCACGCCGAGCACATTAGCGGCGGCAATGGCATTGCTCAGAACGTCGAAGGCAATCTGGTTATCCATCGTGGTGCCGGCAGCAATCGCCGACTTCTTGGCGGGTCCGTGCTCGGGCGAGAGCGACGGCACCGTCACCATCCAGCCGTAGCGCGGATGCTCCACCATCACCGAGTAGAAGAAGAGGGCAGCCCCCTTCAGTGCGGGGTACACATCCTTCAGATAAGCCTCGTCGCCGGTGTAGAGATAATGCTGCCAAAGGTGCGTCGTCAGCCAGGCACCGCCGTTGGGCCAGATGCTATACTGCGCCGGGTCTACCGGACCCGTGCAGCGCCACAAGTCGGTGTTGTGGTGAGCCACCCAACCGCGGGCGTGATACATCTCCTTAGCCGTCGAAACGCCGGTCACTGACAGCTCCTTCACCATGCGGGTCAAAGGCTCGGTCATCTCGCTCAGGTTTGTCTCTTCGGCGGGCCAGTAGTTCATCTCGGTGTTGATGTTGATGGTGTACTTACCGTCCCACGGTGCGCGCATCTGGTAGTTCCAAATGCCCTGCAAGTTGGCGGGCTGACCTCCGGGCTGCGAAGAGCAGATCAGCAAATAGCGACCATACTGAAAGAGCAGCGTAGCCAACCCCGGGTCATTGCCGTCGTTGAAATGCTCGATGCGGGTGCGCGTATCCTTCTCGCCCGCCTTCGTGCTGCCCAAGTCGAGCGTCACGCGGTCGAAATACTTACGATAGGCGGCAATGTGGTCGTTCTTCAAGTCGTCATAGCTGCGCTTCATAGCCTGCTTCAAGATCGACTCCGAACGCTTGGCACCGTTGCCGCTCACGTCGTGATAATTCACAAAATTAGTAGCGGCGGTGATGAAGAGTGTAGCCTCGGTGGCACCGCTCACGGTCAACGTCGAGTCGGTCCACGTCACCTTGCCGCCCTTGGCGTTCACAGCCACGCGGTTATTCACCACAATCTTGCCCACGATGCCCTCGTGGTCGGCACCGTGTCCGGTCAGCATCAAGCTCTTCTTGTCGGCCTTCACCGTGTGGTCCATCGGGCTGTTATAGAAAGCCGTGAACGACACCTTGCCTGCACCCTCGCCGGCAATGTGATACACAATCACGTCGTCGGTCATCGAGGCGAATGCCTCGCGTGTGTACTTTGTGCCGCCCACCGTATAGGTAGTGGTAGCCACGGCGCGGCGCAAGTCCAAGTTGCGGGCATAGTCGGTAGCGCCCTCCATGCCGTCAAACTGGAGCAGCAGGCTGCCGATGGTCTGATAGGGCATACCGTTGGGGTTCGTGTCGCAATAGCGGTTCAAGATGCGTTGCGCCTCGTTGCCTTTATCCTCCCAAATCAGCCCGCGCACCGAGTCGAGACAGTTATAGAAGCCCTCAATGTTGTTATTGTGGGGAGAACCGCCCCACACCGTTTCTTCGTTGAGCTGCAGCTCCTCGCGCGGCACGCCGCCATAGACCATGGCACCCAACCTGCCGTTACCGATGGGCAGAGCATCCGTCCAACGCGATGCCGGCTCGTTATAGCGCAGTTGCAGCGCCTCGTCGGCGCGTGCGGGTTGCAGCGCGAGGGCAGTCAAAGCAATGCCCGATAATGTGATGGATAATAATTTCTTCATGTGGTTATTTAAAGGTTATAGATTGTAGAATACTCAAATACTCAAGATTGTCTCAC
>CAZBWT010000074.1:5021-9976 GCA_964495625.1 uncultured Prevotellaceae bacterium
TCAAAGCTCACCTCGGGAGCCTTCTCGGCACCCTCGGCTGCGCTAAAGGCTGCCTTACGTTCAAAGCCGAAGAGACCGGCTAAAATCGTGTTGGGGAACTTGCGGATTGACACATTATAAGCATTGACCACCGTGTTATACTGGCGGCGAGCCTCGGCGATGCGGTTCTCCGTGCCCTCCAACTGAGCTTGCAGCTCGCTGAAGTTCTCGTTCGCCTTCAGGTCCGGATAGTTCTCGGTGATAGCTAACAAGCGGCTGAGTGCGCTGCTCACCTCGCCCTGAGCCTTCTGGAACTTAGCCAAGTTCTCCTCGCTGAGGTCGTCGATGTTCACGGTCATCTGCGTAGCTTTGGTGCGAGCCTCCACCACCTCCTCGAGGGTAGACTTCTCGTGCGAAGCGTAGCCCTTCACCGTGTTGACAAGTTGCGGAATGAGGTCGGCACGACGCTGATAGACGGTCTCTACGTTCGACCACTCCTTGCTCACCGACTCTTCGCCGCTCACCATGCCGTTATAAGCCGAGATTGCCCAAATGACAACCACAGCCACCACGGCAATCAAAATCATTGTTGACTTTTTCATTGTAAAGATGATATTATTGCGCCCGGTGCGGGCGCATGTTAGAGATGTTTTTTATGTTAGATATCAGAATCTGCCGCCGGCACCGCCGCCGCCGAACGAGCCGCCGCCGAACGAGCCGAATGAGCCGCCCGAAGAGCGACCGCCGCCGCCCATTCCGCCCAAGAAGATGCCGCCGCCCATTCCGCCGCCCAGACCGTTATTGCGGTCCTCGCGTTTGCGGCGCACCACCTGTCTGCCGCACTGCGGACACACCCAGGTCGTCTCGGTGACGTTGGCGAAACCTTCGCGATAAGTCCGCGCCGACACCTGTTGCAACTTATGCTTGCCGCAATAAGGGCAACGACGCTCTTGATACTGTGCCATGAGTCCAATCACCACCATGCCCACAGCCACCAAGAGGATAAAACCCACGACGAACCACACCTCAGGTTCTTCCTCCTCGTCGTTATACTCCGCCACAAGTTCCTCGTCGCCCTCCAAGATGCCGCAGAGCGTCTTCACGGTCTGCACCATAGCGGCATCCCATTGCTCCTCGCGCAGCAGGGGCAACATCACGCGGTTCTCCACGCGCTTGCAGATAGCATCGGGCAGATGCTCCTCCAGTCCCCTGCCGGTGGCGATGAAGTAGCTGCGGTCCACCGTGGCGAGCACAATCACGAGCCCCGTGTTTTGCTTCGAGCCCACGCCGCGTTGGTTACCCACGTCCACCGCCAGCCTATAAGCATCGCCGTCTTGCGTCTCGCCCACCACAATCACCAAAGCCTTCACCCCCTTGCTGCGGTCCAGCTGTGCCAAAGCGCTGTCAATCGAGTCGACAGCGGCGGCGGTGAGGATGCCGTCGGGATTGCAGGTATAGGTGATGCCTTGAGCGGGAGCCGTCAGAGGCAAATTGTCGGCGGAGTAGACCGTAGCCCACGCCGCCGACAAGGTGCTGATGCTGACGATCAAAAACAGAAGGATACGCTTCATTCTGTAATATGGTCGTTATGATTACTTCACACCGTGACGCAGTTAAATCTTCCAGTTGCGGATGCGCTGCATAGCCTCGGCGGTAGCCTCGTGCGTAGCGAAAGCCGTCAAGCGGAAATAACCCTCGCCGCTCGGACCGAAGCCCACACCCGGGGTGCCCACCACGTGGCACTCGTCGAGCAGGCGGTCGAAGAACTCCCACGAACCCAAGTTGTTCGGAGTCTTAATCCACACATAAGGCGAGTTCACACCGCCGAAAGCCTCGATGCCGATGGCGGCAAACGTCTCCTTCATCAACTGAGCGTTGGTGCGATAATACTCGATGTTTGCGGTGATCTGCGCCTGACCTTCGGGCGAGAAGACAGCCTCGGCAGCGCGCTGAATGATGTAAGCCGTGCCGTTAAACTTAGTGCTCTGGCGGCGGTTCCACAACTTGTTGAGGGGCACACGCGTGCCGTCTGCCTTGCGGGCGGTCACCGTCTTGGGCACCACCGTATAACCGCAGCGCAAGCCGGTGAAGCCTGCCGTCTTCGACAACGAACGGAACTCGATGGCGCAGCGCTCGGCACCGGCAATCTCATAGATAGAGTGCGGCACGTCGTCTTCGGTGATGAAAGCCTCATAAGCGGCATCGAACAAAATCAGCGAGTCGTTCTTGAGTGCATAATCCACCCACACCTTCAGCTGGTCGCGCGTCAGAGTGGTGCCCGTCGGGTTGTTGGGGAAGCAGAGATAGATGATGTCCACCGGATGGTCGGGCAAGGCGGGCACGAAGCCGTTCTCGCGCGTGCAGGGCATATAAGTAATCTTGCTGTATTTGCCCTCCATAAACTCGCCGGCGCGACCGCCCATCACGTTCGTATCCACATAGACCGGGTAGACGGGGTCTGTCACAGCCACCGTGTTGTCGGTGCCTAAAATGTCGCCGATGTTGCCGGTGTCGCTCTTAGCGCCGTCGCTGATAAAAATCTCGTCAGCCTCTAAGTTCAGACCGCGGTCTGTGTAGTCATGCTTCAAAATCGTCTCGCGCAGGAAGGCGTAGCCCTGCTCGGGACCGTAGCCGTGGAAGCCCTCGGCAGTGCCCATCTCATCCACCGCCTTATGCAGCGCGTTGATGACGGCGGGTACAATCGGGCGCGTCACGTCGCCAATACCCATCTTGATGATTTGTGCTTCGGGGTGCGCCTCTTGATAAGCGCGAATGCGGCGAGCCACTTCAACAAACAGATAGCTCTCCGACACTTTCAGGAAGTTTTCGTTTACTTGTGCCATATATGTTCTTTATATATAATGTATCAAACCTCAACCGCGCGGTTGCCACTGCAGGGTGCCGTCAAACACGGTCGTTGCGGGACCCGTCATAAACACGTGGCCGCTCTGCTCGTCCCACTCAATATCCAGCTCGCCGCCCAACACCTCAATCGTGGCGTGGCGGTCGGTCTTGCCGCACAGCACGCAAGCCACCAACGTGGCGCAGCAGCCCGTGCCGCAAGCCAATGTCTCACCCGCACCGCGTTCCCACACGCGCATCTTCACGCGGGTGCGATCCACCACCTGCACAAACTCCGTATTGGTGCGGCGGGGGAAGATGGCATGGTGCTCATAGGCGGGACCGATGGCGGGCAGGTTCAGCGCAGCCACATCGTCCACATAACAGATGGCGTGGGGATTGCCCATGCTGACGCACGTCAACTCCTTCACCTCGCCGAGCACCTCCACCGGCAGGTTCACCACGGGCGACGACAGCGTAGCCGAGTCATCGCCGGCGGCAGCGGCGGGGGCTATGACGGGAATTTCAGCCGCCTCGAGAATCGGGGCACCCATATCCACGCGCACGCGCTCCACCTGATTGTCGGCATTGGTGAAAAGCTGCAACACCTTCACACCGGCAAGCGTCTCGAGCGTGAACTCTTTCTTCGCCGTGAGACGGTGATCGTAGACGTACTTGCCCACACAGCGGGTGGCGTTGCCACACATCTCCGCCTCTGAGCCGTCGGCATTAAACATGCGCATGCGGAAGTCGCACGTCTCGCTGGGCATGATGAGCACCAGACCGTCCGAGCCGATGCCGAAGTGGCGGTCGCTGACAAACTGAGCCAAGTCATTAGGGTCTGTGATGTGTTCGCTGAAGCAGTTGATGTAGACATAGTCGTTGCCCGCACCGTGCATTTTGGTGAATTGTATTGTTTGAGCCATATATCGTAGTTAGTTTCTTTAAGCTCGCAAAGCTAATAATTGTGAGGCAAATGACAAAGCCTCGTGCCCGAAAACTGCTCAGTGCTACCGTTTTTGTGGGTTTAGCTCGCCCCTGCGACACGAAAATCCCCCGCGCGGCTCAGCCGTGCGGGGGACCCTTATTAAGCGTATTTCACTTAACGTTTAACCCTCAGAGAGATTAGCGCTGAATGAACTTCTTGCCATCGCGGAAGTAGATCTCACCTGCCTTCAAAGCGCCTGCGCGGCGACCCTGGAGGTCGAAGATGATGCCCTGCTCCTTGAGCTCCTGGTTGAGGCTCTCAATGGCTGTTGCACCTGAAAGCAACGGGATGGTAGTCGTAGAAGCCACCGTAGCAGAGTCGCCGATCACAGCGAAGCTGTACGGAGGAACTTTTGTGCCTGCCTCTTGGAGTACCAATGCAGAGCCGTCTTCGTTGACGAGGTAAACCGGAACTTCAGAAGCCACGGGTGCGAAGGTAGCGTTGTTCTTCACGAGCCACTTGCCCTCACCTGCCAAAGAGCTGAGGTCTACCTTGTTGATCGAGAGGTTCTGAGCGTTCTCGCCGGAAACGAAGATGAGTTCCTGACCTACGAGGGCGTCTGATACCTTCAAGAGGTAGCTATTGGTGTTGGCAACGAGATTACCCGTGTGGACATTCGTGCCGGCAGCCAAGTCTGCTTCCAAAGAGAGGAACGATGTAGTAGCCTGAAGGCGAACCACCTCGAAGTCTGTGCCGCGAGTCAAGACGTTACCTGCCTCGTCGGTTACTTCAACCACACCGCTTTCGAAGTTAGCAGTAGTCATAGCGAAGGGCAATACCAACGTGTTGTAGCCTGCGTGAACAGCCTTGTGGAAGAAGATGCGACCCGTAGGCTTGAAGGCAGCAGCGAGTGTTGCGTTCAAAGTAGCGATGTCGGCGATTTCCAAGTCGGCAGCCTCAGCGGGCATCTCGGCTGTCTCAGCCGTAACGGCAACATAAGTCTCATTATAAGAAGCGCGGTTATCGAGGTAGCGGTAAGCGGCAGCACTTGTCTCGCAGCCTTCGAGCTGAGAAACGGCGGTCAACCAACCGTAAACGTCGTTAGCCACAACCAAAGTGTCGGTGTAAGCCACAGCCTCAGCACCGGGCAATGTGTAATAGATACCCTGCGGGTTCGAGTCAATCTGGTCGCTGTTGTCTACAGTGA
>CAZBWT010000075.1:0-9930 GCA_964495625.1 uncultured Prevotellaceae bacterium
AGAGCAATGCCTACATCGACCTCTTGGAGACGGCACGCCGCGTCATCAACCGCATCGGCTACACCCGTGCAGAGTACAAATTCGACGGCGACTCATGCGGTGTCTTCTCTGCCATCCACGAGCAGAGTGCCGACATCAACCGCGGTGTCGAGCGCGCCGAGCCTGCCGACCAAGGTGCCGGCGACCAAGGCATGATGTTTGGTTATGCCACCAACGAGACACCTTCTTACATGCCGCTCACCCTCATGCTCAGCCACCTGCTGCTGCAAGAGTTGGCAGATATCCGTCGCGACCCTTCGCAGCCCATGCCCTACCTGCGCCCCGATGCCAAGAGTCAGGTCACGGTGGAATATAACGAGGCTGGCAAGCCCGTCCGCATCCACACCATCGTGCTTTCCACACAGCACGACGACTTCATCCTTCCCGCCGACGACAGTGCCGAGGCACAGCAGCGCGCCGACGAGGCAATGTTGGCGCGCATCCGTCAAGATGTGCAAAACATCTTGTTGCCCGCCGTCAAGGCGAAGCTCTCTGATGCCGTCCGCGCCCTCTTTGACGAGAACCTCATCTTGCACGTCAACCCCACGGGCAAGTTCGTCATTGGCGGTCCCCACGGCGACACCGGACTCACCGGTCGCAAAATCATTGTCGATACCTACGGCGGTCGCGGTGCCCACGGCGGTGGAGCCTTCTCGGGCAAAGACCCCAGCAAGGTGGACCGTTCGGCAGCCTATGCCGCCCGTCACATAGCCAAGAACTTGGTGGCTGCCGGTGTGGCAGACGAAGCCTTGGTGCAGGTGGCTTACGCCATCGGCGTTGCCAAGCCCGTCAGCCTCTACGTCAACACCTTCGGCAAGGCTAAGGTGCAGCTCTCTGATGCTGAAATCTCAGAGCGCGTAGCCAAGATCTTCGACATGCGCCCCAAGGCTATCGAAGAGCGCCTCAAGCTGCGTCATCCCATCTACGAAGAGACCGCCTCTTACGGACACTTCGGCCGCGAGCCGCGCACCGTGGTCAAGACCTTCCGTTCGCGCTACCTGCCGTGCCCCATCACCACCGAGGTCGAACTCTTCACCTGGGAGAAGTTAGACTACGTCGATGCCGTCAAGACAGCCTTCGGTCTGTAACCCATCATAGTGGGGTGCGACGATAATCAACATAGTTATCCACACCCCCTCAGACATCATCCACCCGCCCCAAGATCGCACTCTGAGCGAACTCAGGCGGGTGGATGCTTGTTTATAGAGGGTGAGGCGACGCAGAGATGTGCACAAGATTATCCATGGTTATCCACAGTTATCCATACACTTGTTCACACCGATGATATCACCTTATGCACGAGGTTATAGACATGTTATCCACAATGACTGTTGATAATGCCAAAGCTAACCCTCGCCACATAAGGTCGGAGCTTAGCCTCCCCACACTCCGGCGCATGCCCACAATACTCGGCGCATGCCCATATTACTCGGCGCGCCCATATCACCCGACGCACCCCCACACTTCACCCCAACGAGCGACAACACCCCACACTTCCCAACAAATATCCACCAATAACAAACACAATATGATTAAATCCATGCTCATTGCCGGCATCGGCGGCTTTGCCGGCACCTGTGCCCGCTACGTAGTCGGTCGACTTGCCGGCACACTCTTTCACGTAGCCTTCCCCCTCGGCACCACTGCGGTCAACCTTATGGGATGTCTGCTCATCGGTGTGCTCTATGGCATGGCGGAGCAGCAGCGTCTGCCCGGTGCCAACCTTGCTTTGTTGCTCATCACCGGCTTCTGTGGCGGCTTCACGACCTTCTCCACCTTTGCCGACGACGGCTTCCGCCTCTTGCAGCAACAGCGGTTCGCTCCATTCTGCCTCTACTTCACCCTCAGCTTAGTGGGAGGCTTGCTCATGGTCTGGTTGGGGCGCAGCTTGGTGAAGAGCTTTGTCTGAAGAACCCACCGCACTCAGCCATTGTTTCAGTGCAGCAATATAGCGAGAAGCGTGCTAACTACTTATAGCAAGCGGCGAGCTCCACTTATGGCAAGCACTTTATAACGGAGGTAAGTGCTATACAGACAGCGGCGAGTTCCTTGCCAAAAAGCTGCGACCGCCTCGAGGAAAGTGGCAAATGTCTCGCAGAAAAGCAGCAAATGTCATTCGAAAAGGTTGTAGTTCTGCAAAAGATATTACCTTTGTCGCGAGCGCACGTTAAAAGCGAGCGTTCGCTTGCGAGCCAATGCCATAGCCCACACCACAGCCATGACAATTCAGCGGAGAATCTAACAACACAAAACATAGCACTATGATGAATTCATCTACAGCCGGTCGTGCGGCGATGACCTCGCCACGCGCCATTGCGCTCACCCTTGGCGCATTAATTCTCTCCACCCATGCCTCCACCTCTGCATACGCGTCTGTCGAAACGAGCTTCGAAATTGAAGGCATCACCTACACCACCACCACCGACAGCACCTGTGCGGTGACCCGAGGCAGCCAGGCGGCGCGGGTGATTATCCCCGGCTCGGTGACCTACAACGACAGCACCTACACCGTCACTGAAATTGCGAGCAAAGCCTTTCAAGCCAACGACAGTCTGGTGAGCGTCAAACTGCCCAACACGGTCACAACGGTGGGGCAATCTGCCTTCGGCTTCTGCCACAGCTTGAGCGACGTAGAGCTGTCACAATCCCTCACCGCCATCAGCACAATGATGTTCTATGACTGCTCGAGCCTGCAGAACATCACAATCCCCAACTCGGTGACCACAATCGACGAAGAAGCCTTTGCCTGGTGCTCCACGCTGAGCAACATCGCACTGCCGACATCCCTCACCACCATAGGCGATTATGCCTTTCAAGACTGTGACAGTCTTCGCAGCATCAGTTTGCCCTTAGGGACAACAACCATTGGCTTTGCCACGTTTGGTGAATGTCTCTCACTTACGCACATCGACCTGCCCGCCACCCTAACAACCATTGGAGCCTATGCCTTTGGTTGGGGCACTCCACTCAGCAGCCTCGAACTCCCGAGCTCGCTGACCACCATCGGCGAGGCGGCATTTGCCTACAACCCCCACCTCACGACCGTCAAGAGCTCTGCAGCGGCAACCACCCTAAGCAGCGGCTTGTTTAGAAGCTGTTCCGCCCTGACAAGCGTAGAGCTGCCCGCCACAATCACCACCATTAGCGACGTTGTGTTTGCCGACTGCGTGTCGCTTAAGAGCCTCGACCTGCCCGACTCGCTGACCACCATCGGCAACGATGCATTCGCCGGCTGTTCCGCCCTTACGAACCTCAACATCCCGCATGCAGTAACCACCATTGGTGACGGTGCGTTTTCAGGCTGTTCCGCTCTTGCGAGCATTGAACTCTCAAACTCGTTGACACAAATAGGCGTAGCTGCGTTCTATGGCTGCAGCAGTTTGAGCCGCATAGACATACCGGCGGCAGTAAGTTCCCTCGGCTTGTACACCTTCTATGACTGCGCCGGCATGCAGGAAGTCTGTGTCAGCCCCGAGAACCAGAACTACTGTTCGCAAGACGGAGTCTTATTCGACAAAGATGCGACGATACTGCTGTTCTACCCCTGCAAAAAAGAGACAACGACCTACACCATTCCGGCAACCGTGAAGGACATCGAGGCCTACTCATTCCAATACAGCAGCAACCTCACCGACGTGGTCTTCCCCGAAGGGTTAGACGCAATATATAAGTCGGCATTTCACGACTGCACGGGGCTGAGCAGCGTAGACATCCCGGCATCGGTCAGCTACATCGATTCATGCAGCTTCTTGCATTGCTACGGTCTGCAAGCAATCAACGTGAACGCTGCCAACCCGAACTACAGCTCGCAAGACGGGGTCTTATTCAGCAAAGACATGACCATCTTGGAAGCCTGTCCTTGTGGCAAAGACGATGCCTACACCGTTCCGAACATGGTAACCACCATTGGGTTTAGTGCCTTTGAAGGCTGCAAGAAACTTCAGCGCATCGAACTGCCGAGCTCCATCGACTCCATCGCCGACTATGCCTTTTATCTCTGTCCCAACCTGACAGAGCTGATTTGTCGGGCAACCGTTCCGAGCAAAACTGCGGGCACATGCGTCTTTGCCGACTCGGCATCGACATACCTCACCATCTACGTCCCCTATGAATCGCTTGATGCCTACCGCAACTCACCCTACGCTTGGAGCACCATACAAAACATACAGCCGCTGTCGCAATACACCGGCATTCAGGCAGTACCTCTCACAGACCGCGCAGCCGCCCGCCCCGAGTTCTATGGCATTGACGGTCGTCGTAGCGTTGACGCACGTCAAAGTCTTACCCCCGGCATCTACGTAGAGCGCCAGGGCAGAGAGAGCCGCAAGGTGCTCATTCGGTAATGATGATTCTTGGGCAACGATTGCTCATCCGATAATCGTGCCGCACTGATAATCGTGCCGCCCCGACCCCCCCCTATAGCCGCAATGCATCACAGACAAACTTGTCAACCGCGTGATGCATTGCGGCTAATTCTGTCTCGTTGAACATCATTCTGTCTCATTCAGCACGTCTGCCGGCTTATTCGACACGTCAAATTTCGTCATTGGCGCAAAATTACCCATAAATGCGCTGATTTTACCCTTTAAACGGTGGGGAAGGGGAGATCTTTGCAACCGTAAACGTTGGCAGAAGCTATCAATCAAATGCCAATCAAACAACAATCACCACAAAACACCCCACCCAATGAAACACCTTACCACATTCTTGGCAGCCATGTCGATGCTTGCAGCCGCGAGCACCTCAGCCCTTGCCACCCCCAAGGTTCACACCATCGGCGACAGCACGATGGCAGACTATGACGAATCGAAAACCGTGACGCGCGGCTGGTGTCAATACCTACAGCCCTTCTTGAATGGCATCGAGGTAAACAACCGCGGCAAAAACGGAGCCTCGTCGAAGAGCTTCTATCGGGAAGCCTCGTTCTGGACCAGCGTCAAGACGCAGCTCACCCCCGGCGACTACGTTGTCATTCAGTTCGCCCATAACGACGAGAAGACCTCCGGCATGGACGGCGATGAACTCAAAGCCTACTACACCTCCATCGGTTCAGACTCGCTTGCCAATGCCACCGACTATCGCGGCACCAACCCTTCCACCACCTACAAAGAATACCTGCGCAAATACGTCACCGAGACGCGCGACGCAGGCTGCACCCCCATCCTCTGCGGTCCCATCTGCCGCATGTACTTCTCGGGCAACACCATCCGTCGCAACGGTCGCCACGACTTGGGCGACAGCTTCTCTAAGCTCACCGATGCCGGCGTGCTGACCGGGCAATCGGTAGCCGCCACCGACCACAGCATGGACTACGTCTATCAGATGCAGCAGGTGGCTGAAGAGATGGACGTGCCGTTCATCGACCTCACCTCTGCCACCGCCGACCTCTACCTGAGCTACGGCGACACACAGTGCCACTCACTGCTCGGCGACGGAGCCGGTTCCACGCACCTCAGCGCCACCGGTGCCGCCCTCATTGCCCGCCGCTTTGCCGCCCTCTGTCAGGAGGCAGGTGTGCTGAGTGAATACATCAACCTCAGCAGCGAGCTTAGCATCTCGCCCACCACAGCCGACCTCGGTCAGGGCTACCGGGGGCAGACACTCAGCAAGGAGTTTATGCTCAGCGGCTTCGACCTGAACCCCGCTGCCGGCAACGTAACCCTCACCGCCGAGGGCGACGTTGAACTCTCAACCGACCAGACCACCTGGGCTTCCACCGCCACCCTGAGCTACGAAGGCGGCACCCTCATACAGCGCTTCTATGCCCGCATGAACCTCACCGCCGAAGGTGAGAACACCGCCACCATACACATCGTTGCCGGCGACAAGAGCGCCGACATCCCCGTCACTGCCACAGCCGTAGTGCTCACCGGCGGCACCGAGGTCGATGCCTATTGGCGACTCGAGAAAGACGATGCGTGCGTCCTGACCGGTCCTGCCGATTACATCGCCGAGTCGTGGCACGGCATGGAGCTCCAGCGCTACTCTAACCCTAATGCCAACACCGTGTGGCCCGAATGGACGGGCTATGAAGCCTCGCGCAAGACGCAGCGCAACGTCATCGAGGGCAGCAGCTGGCCCGCCGGTGAAATCGACGAGGTGAGCACCCGCTACATCGAGTTCGGCATCACCTCAACGCCAGGCACCCGTCTCGACATCGACGAGATCAGCTTCTTCTTGTGCGGTTGCGGCGGCAACGGCATGTGCGTACACGTCTACTACTCCACCGCCGACGACTTCTCAGACCAGAAGCTCATCTACAGCCAGGAAAAACTCCCTGCCAACAACATGCAATACATCAAAGAGGTGCCCGTGCTTTCGGTGCAAGACGGTGCGTCGCTGCGCCTGCGTTTCTACCCCTGGTATAACGCTGCCGCTTCGGGCAAGACGCTTTGCCTCTCCGACATCCACTTCCACGGCTACTCATCGCCGCTCACTGCCGACGATGCCACCGCCATTGAGCGCGTAGACAATGCCGCCGAGACCGCTGCCGCCCGCACCACCTACTTTGCCCTCGACGGCACCCGCGTGGCACAGCCCCTCCACGGCTGCTACATCAGCCGCACACAGTTTGCTGACGGCACTACGGCAGTCCGCAAAGTCATGAAGTAATCCCCCCCAACTAAAAATAATTCATGCCATGTTTACCAACCTTCACCGCGCCCTCGTGGCAATAGCTGCGATGGCAGGCGGTCTGCTCAGCCTTCAAGCCCAGACTGCCACACTCACCTGGCCCCTCGACAAAGGCACTGCCAATGTCACCTCTGCCGAGACCGAGGCAAGCGACCTCTTCTCAATCGCCGAATTCTCTTACGGCAGCAACCTCAACATGCAGGGCACGCGCACCGATGGCGGAGCCATCTCTGCCACGACGTTTCAGCCCACCGAGGGCAGCAACACACTCAACAACGATGCCAATGCGTTGATCTTCACCGTCAAGCCCAAGAAGGGCATCACCTTCCAACCCACCAAACTCAGCTTCCAGGCCAGTCGTGTCGGCACCAACGGCGGCAGCATTGCCGTGGGCATCACCGATGGCGGTGCAGAGACCTTGGTTGAAGAGTCCTTCTTACCGCAGTTAGTCAAGACCGATCCCTACTACTCGCTTTGCGAATATGACCTCTCTGCCCTTGCCGCCACCGACGACCTCTTCTACGTCAAGATCTACATTCGCGGCATTGCCAACAACAAGCAATATGCCTTCCAAAACGTCATCCTGACCGGCGAGACCTCAGGCTCCGTGGTGGCTGTGCCCAGCTACACCTTTAATGTCTCAGTCGGCACCGAGGGTGCCGGCACGGTGGAATGCAGTCCCGCAGGCACCGCCTTCGACGAGGGCACACACCTCAAGGTTACCGCCACCGAGAACTTCGGCTACCACTTCGCCGCCTGGGTCGATGGTGATGGCAAGACCGTCTCCACCGAGAACCCCTACACCCTCGAGCTGACTTCCAACCTTTCGCTCACCGCGCAATACACTCAGACCAACGTCTATGCCTTGCGCCTCGACATCGCCGGTGGTGCCAACGTCAACCAGGTGCTCTATGCCCCTGAGGGTAACGTGGTGAACGGTGTGCACTACTACGAAGAGGGCACCGACGTGGTGCTCACGGCCGTCAACAACCGCATCCTGACCTTCATGAACTGGGACGACAACTCCACATCTCTGACGCGCGACGTGAAGATGAACTCCGAGCAGTCTGTCACCGCCAACTTCTCAGCCACCGACTACATCGTGGGGTGGGACTTCTACTACGACCAGCCTGCCTCAGAACGTGCCGCCGACTATAAAGATGAGAGCGACAACGCCGGCTTGTTAAGCCTGCGCAATGCCGAGGGCGGCACCACCTCGTGGCTCACCCGCGGCATCAGCAACGGAGCCGAAAACGGCAAATATGGTGCACGCATCTGGAAGCTGCGCAGTGCCGGCTACTACTTCGAGCTTTCGTTCTCGTCGGTAGGCTACACCGACTTGGTTCTCTCTGCCGCCTTGGGCATCAGCTACAACTCCTACTCGACCATCAATGCCCAGTACAGCATCGACGGCGAGACCTTCACCACCTTCGGCACCTACACCCTTGCCAACGGCTGGACCTCGAACGAGTTCAAGCTCCCCGCCGAAGCCTCGAACCAACAGCGTGTGTGGATACGCTTCATGCCCGACCGCGAGTCGGACCTCGTGGGTGTGTCATCAGACTACGACGGTCTTTGCATTGCCGAACTTTATGTGTTGGCTGACAAGGGCGCGAACGAAGATGCCGTAGCTCCGCAGCTGCTCAGCACCGTGCCGGCAGCCAATGCCGACGATGCCTCCACCACGGGTGCCATCATCTTGACCTTCGACGAGAAGATACGTCTCGGCAGCGGCGATGCCACCCTCGACAATGAGGTGCTGACCCCCACCGTCAGTGGCAAGAGCGTAGTCTATAGCTACTCTGCCCTCGACTATGGTCAGTCTTACACCTTCACCCTGCCCGCCGGTGCCATCGAAGACCGCAGCGGCAATGCCTATGCCGGCACCACCTTCACCTTCACCACCCTGCAGCGTGCACAGCCCGAGGCTCGCCTCTTCGACGCTGTGGTAGACCAAGCCGGCACGGGCAACTACCTCACCCTGCAAGATGCCATTGATGCCGCTCCCGCCAACCGTGCAAAGCCCTGGTTGATCTTTGTCAAGAACGGCAACTACAAGGAGCACATCGACATCCCGTCGAACAAGCCCTATCTGCACATCATTGGTCAAGACCGCGACAAGACCGTCATTCTCGACGATCAGCTCTGCGGCGGTGAAAACGCCGTGCATGTCAGCGTCGGTGCCACCGTGGTGGTACGCTCCAACGACTGTCTGTTTGAAAACATCGCGCTCGAGAACTCCTATGGTCACGAACAGCAGAACGGTCCGCAGGCATTGGCTCTCAACACCATAGGCGACCGCACCATCTTCAACAACGTGGCGATGCTCTCCTACCAAGACACGTGGATCACACCTTCCACCTCCAACTACCGAGCCTATGTGCGCAACTCGTTCATCGAGGGTGCCGTAGACTTCATCTACAACAGCGGCAACATCTTTATTGACAACACCACGCTCTACATCACCCGCTCCAGCGGCGGTTTCATTGTGGCACCGTCACACGGCGCTGATGTCGAATGGGGCTACGTCTTCAACCGTTGCACCATCACCGCTCCCGGCGACCCCTCGCAGACCTCCGTATGGTTGGGTCGTCCGTGGCACAACTACCCCAAGACGGTCTTCTTGAACACCCGCGCCGAGGTCACCATACCCGCCACCGGTTGGTATGAAACCATGGGTGGTCTGCCTGCCATCTGGGCCGATTGGAACACCACCGATGCCAACGGCAACCTGCTCGACCTGTCACAGCGTCGCGACACCTATTACTACACAGACTCTGATGGCAACAAGGTCTACGGCAAGGCCAAGAACTTCTTGACCGACGAAGAGGCTGCTCAATACACGCTGAAGAACGTCCTTTCGGGCGACGACGCTTGGCAGCCGCTCATCAAGACCGAGGAGTGTGCCGCCCCGAGTGTGGTGCGCGCCGAGGGTACACTGTCGTGGGAGGCTGTGCCCTATGCCATCTGCTATGTGGTCACCAAGGGTGACGAGGTGATTGCCATCACCACCGACCTGAGCACCACGCTGAGCGGCGACGATGCCGACGCTACCTATGCCGTGCAGGCTGTCAATGAGTTCGGCGGCTTGAGCGCCAAGGGTGTTGCCACACAGGTCACTGCCCTCGAGCACCTCACCGCTGCGCCGACGGCTGCCGTGCGCTACTACAACCTTCAGGGCATGCGTCAAACCTCATTGCGCAGTGGCTTGAACCTTGTGGTGGAGCAAGACGCACAAGGCAATGCCAGGACGCGCAA
>CAZBWT010000076.1:0-9718 GCA_964495625.1 uncultured Prevotellaceae bacterium
CCTAATTCGACCAAGCCTCCCACCATGCCGCAGCAAACATTCCACCACAACAACACAGCGAGCATCACACCCCTCAGCCGTCCCCGGCGGAGGCGGCTCATGATGGAGCAAATGCTGCACAAAAGATGTGTGTGAAGTGTAGTCATACGTTATGGAACGAAGTCTTAATGTTACAATCCAGTTGTTATAATTAAGTTGTTACTGTCAGTTGTTATACGCCGTTATTACTATAAGAGTTATAATCAGTTGTTACTCTTCAGAGAGTTACAATAAGTTGTCACTTCCGGTAGCTATACCCGGTTGTTACTCTTCAGATGTTATAACCCATTGTTACTATCATCTTGTAGTTATACCCGGTTGTCACTCTCCCGTTGTTACAATTTAACCTTCACACTTTAGAAGTAGAACATCCGCCGAAGTTTAACGGAAGCCCACCCCAAGTATTAGAAGAAGCTATACTGCACACCGAGCCCCAAGCGGAGAATATCGGCAAACGAAATATGCTTATTGGGCACGGCGCTGACCAGATAGAGATCGCACGTACTCAGCTCATAATAGAGCGACACGCGGTCGGTACGTCGCCGTTTCGCTTCCGGAATGTCGAGACTGACACGACCGCCGAACCCAATCGAATAGCGGATGCGCGACGAGAAGCCATAATAGCCCGACGGATAACGGTCAGGCTCCTCGGTCCAGAACTCCTCGTCGAAGACAGAATTGACGAAGAAGGTGAACGCGGCAGGCTGCACCGTCACGCCGTGCGTACAATCTATGCTCCACGGCACCAAGTTCTCCTTCAGCGTGAAGGTCACGTCGTGGTGCGTAGAATTAAACTTAGGCAGATAGCCGAAAAGGATGATAGTCTCCCAGCGGTCGTGCTTGCCATAATCCCAGCCCAAGCCCGCCGACAGCATACCGATGTCGCCGGCATACTGCACCACACCTAAGTTCGGTATCAGCTTCAGCCACCGTTGGTGAGCACGTTGCACATAAGCCTCATACCGCTCACTCACCAACCGTTCCACCATGGCTGAGTCCACACCGGCAGCCTTTACCTCAGTCGCAGAGACAGCAGTTGCGGCAGCCTGCGTTTCAGCGTCCGAAGCCTCAGTTGGTTGCACCTGCGCCCTTGCCGCAAGCGGCGCAACAAACATTGCCAAGCCACAAACCACCGAAGCGAGGCTGAAGCCCTCAAAAGAGCTATGGCGCAACCCCTTAAAAGCCGCGAGGCTGAAGTACTTAAAAATAGACACGAGAGAAGTCATAGCCGTCCGGATAAATGGTGAAGACAAAATATTCGCGCTTATGCACATTGGCGCAACCATAATAGAGCACCCCGTTATTAAAGATGTCGAGCACCTCATAACGGTGATTGTGACCATTGAGGCAGAACCCTCGGCGCTTGGCACCCACCAACAGCTCGCTGTCGGCATCACTCTGTGGCAGTGAGTCGGCGGTGAAAGCGGCAGCCTCATCGCCCATGCCCGGATATTGCGCCACATAATAATTAAACGCATCAGCCACATTATTGTTAAACTGCTCGTCATACGGGCGCGAATGCATCACAAAGATCGTATGCGTAATGCTGTCGGGCACCACCGAGTTGATGCTATCCACCCACTCACGCTCGCGCTTCAGATAGCTGAAGTCGGGCACCGGGTTAGAATAATCATACTCCAACGCCACCGTGTTGAGACACTCAAAGCGCACCGAGCCGGCGGTGAAGCCATAATTCTCTGCGCCGAACATCTTGTCATAGATATGCTCACCGTTGCCCACGCAGTCATGGTTACCAATCACCGTGGCATAAGGCATCTGCAAGCGGTTCAGCTCATCGCGCATCCACTCAAACTCGTCGGTAGCGCCGAAGTCGGTCAGGTCGCCGCCGTGCAACACAAAGTCGATGTCACCCCGAGCGTTGATATGGTTCACCATATCGTGCGTGTCATCATACCACCGCTGCGTGTCAGAAATAAAAGCAAAGCGAAACGACCTCTTGCCGCTACACAACGTCTCGATGGCGGGGACGTTCTTCGCCAAGATGTCGGTTTCGCCCGAGATGCGCCCCTCATAGGGGTGATATTCCAAAAGATTGTCACACGAGGCAAACATGAGCAATGCCATGCAGCCCGGCATCATAACATTGATGTGTATTCTGTGCATAGTTAAAGGCAAATTAATTAGACTAACATGCCCTAATTAGGCGCAAAGATACACTAAAACCCAACGGATATGTAGCAACAAATCACTCTATTGAGACTTTTTTTCAATTATTCAAAGAAGAAAATCAGCGAGATGCTCTTGTTGCGCGCACTGCTGAGCGCGTTGGTGTAGGTCATCAACGTCTCGTCTTTCAGCCCTGAGCGCTTGTGGTCTAACATATCGACCAAACCGAGATTGAAGCGCAACTCGGGGCAGAACTTAAAAAACGGCAGATAGCTGTCGCAGCCCAAAGCCACATGCAGACCGAAATCGAAATGATTAAACACGATGGGAGTCTCCTTCTCGTGCGTCAGGTCGTAGCTCAGATTGATGCCGCCCAACACATAGGGGCGGTAATTATTGACGCGCCGGGAGCTATATTTAAGGCTGAAGGGGAAGTCGAGATAAGCGGTCTTGAGGTTCTGCGTCTTCGTGTCGCCCGTTGCGGAGTTGCGAAACGTGAGGTCGCGCGTCAAAAACGAAAACATCGGGGTGCAGCGCACATTCACGTGTTCGCTCAGTGCAAGGTCGCCCAACAAGCCCACGCAAAACGAAGGGTTGCACGCCGGCGACTCGGCAAACCATTGGCTGCCATCGGCAGCCACGGCACCTGAGTGAATCAAGTTAACATCCGCCATAGTGATGCCTAAAGCAAAGCCATAGTGAATGCGCCGTTGGTCTATGTAGGGCAGATTTTTGATGCCTTGTTTTTGCGCAAATGCCACGCAACACGTCAGGCTCAGCATCAAAGCCGCAACGAGGGTTCTTAATCGGGTGAATGTCATGACATAGAGAAAACGCACAAACGTCCGGTTTATTGTGTCATCGGGGCATCTGCATCAAGCATCGGCACAGCACAGCCAACAATCAAGCACGTCAGCAAAAATCATCGTCCACGCAACCCGCTTTGGGGCGGGGCGCAGACGATGACTTGATACTATGGCTTGTTAAGAGTGATCTTACCTTAAATACAACCGACGGAAAAATTTATATTATGTTTTACTTGTATGCTCATTTACTTCGGCGCTCGCTTATAAGTGCGAAACGCCTCTGCTCATCTTACTTATAAGCCTGTTCATGCACGCCGCCCACGGCACGACCGCTGGGGTCGTTCATGTTCTTCCAAGCCGCATCCCACTCAAGGGCGATGGCGGTGGAGCAAGCCACACTTGCCTCGTGAGGCACAGTGCGCGCGGCGGTGTTGCTGGGGAAGTGCTCCTCGAAGATGGTGCGATAATAATACTCCTCCTTGTTCATCGGGGTGTTCACGGGGAAGCGCTCGGCGGCATTAGCCATCTGTGCGTCGGTGACGCGCTCGGCGGTGATAGCCTTCAGCGAGTCAATCCAGCTGTAGCCCACGCCGTCGCTAAACTGCTCCTTCTGGCGCCAAGCCACCTCGGCGGGCAAGATATCTTCAAATGCCTTGCGCACAATCCACTTCTCCATGCGAGCACGCTTGCCGTCGGGGTCATTGACGGGGTCGGCACGCATGGGCGAGAGCTGAGCTCCGAGCGGACCGCTCATCTTATCCTTCGGGTTGAGGCGCATCGCTACGTCCATAAACTCATAGTCGAGGAAGGGCACACGACCCTCCACACCCCACGCCGAGAGTGCCTTGTTGGCACGCAGACAGTCATAGAGATAGAGCTTCGAGAGCTTGCGCACCGTCTCCTTGTGGAACTCCTCTGCCGAAGGTGCCTTGTGGAAGTAGAGGTAACCGCCGAAAATCTCGTCGGCACCCTCGCCGCTCAACACCATCTTGATGCCCATCGACTTGATGACACGCGCCAACAAATACATCGGCGTAGAGGCACGCACGGTGGTGACATCGTAGGTCTCGAGATAATATATCACATCGCGCACAGCGTCGAGACCCTCCTGCACGGTGTAGTTGATTTCGTGGTGAATTGTGCCGATGTGCTCAGCCACCTTGCGGGCGGCGATGAGGTCCGGAGCCCCCTTCAAGCCCACGGCGAACGAGTGCAGACGGGGCGACCAGGCGATGTGGCTGCCGTCTTCCATCTTCTTCTTGTTGAGAATCTGAGCCAAGGCGGAGATTACCGACGAGTCTAAGCCGCCGGACAGCAACACACCGTAGGGCACGTCCGCCATCAGCTGCCGATCTACGGCACGCGTCAGCGCCTCGCGCAGTTGGTTGATGTCGGTGGGGTTATCCTTCACGTTCTCATAGTCCATCCAGTCGCGCTTATACCACACCTTGGGTTCCTCGCCCTCGGGGCTGTAGATGTAATGACCGGGAGGGAAGCACTTGATGACCGAGCAATAGCCCTCGAGCGCCTTCAGTTCGGAGGCAACATAAAGGCGACCCTCGTTGTCGTAGCCATAATAGAGCGGAATGACACCAATGTGGTCGCGAGCAATGAGGAAGCGATCGTTCTCAATGTCATAAAGGGCAAACGCATAGATGCCGTCGAGCTTCTCGATGAAGGCGGGACCATACTTCTTGTAGAGCGGCAAGATGACCTCACAGTCCGACCCTGTCTGAAACTCATATTCGCCCTCCAACTCTTTGCGAAACAGTTGGTGGTTATAAATCTCGCCGTTCACCGCCAACACCAAAGTGCGATCGGGGCTGTACAACGGCTGCCCACCCGACACCGGGTCGACAATCGACAAGCGTTCGTGACAAAGTATGGTGCGTTCACCGCTGTAAATGCCGCTCCAGTCCGGACCGCGGTGACGAATGCGTTTTGACATATCGAGCATCTGAGGACGGAGTGCGTGTGCTTCGCCCGGCTTCAAATTGAAGACTCCAACAATACCACACATGGCTATATTTGTGTTTTAGTTATACTTTCAGTTTTATATGATACTTTCCGGAATTATACTTTCGGGGAATTATGCTTTCGGTAATTCACTTTCGGTAAACTGCTTTCGGTAATAATCATCAAGGAAAAACGCCTCCGCGTCCCTAAGAGAATATTATTATAGACAGACGCGTGCTCGGTTTTTACCTCTGAGCTTTGAGGTGGGGACGGCGGAGTTGCGTTCCTTGACGCAGCGAAGATAGATATATTAATGCAAAATGCAAGCGAATATGATAAAAATATATCATTTCGCTTGCATTTTTAATGTTTTAGTGTCGTTTTTCGACTAAAATCGGCATTTTACTAACCTTATTCTTCCACACCCCAGCGTTTACGCCACGCTTGGTAATAGTCCGGCACCTCCACGAGGTGTTCGCCCTGAGGGGTGATGAAGAGTTGCGTGGAGCGACCGGCGGCACAAAGCAGTCCGTCGCTCTCGCGGCGCACCTCATAAGTGAAGTCCAGGCGGGCACCGGCGTGATACACATAACGCGTGGTGATGAGCGCCACATCGTTGAGGGTGAGTTGCGCGTAATACTTCACCTGCAGGTCCACCACCGGAGCCATGATGCCGCTCTGCATGATGTCGGCATAGCCGATGCCGGGGTATCGGCGACCAAAGGCTTCGCGACCGTCCTCGAAATAGCGCACGTATGAGCCGTGCCACACGCAGCGCATAGCGTCGATGTCGCTAAAGCGCACCTGCACGCGCTCGGTGTGTTCGAGCTTCACGCCCGCGGGTTGAGTGTTGAGCATCATAAGGGGGCGGTGCGCTTAGGGCAACTTAAAGACGGCATCGCTCACCGCAGCATCCACGGTGAATTTGCCAAACTCATAGAGGGTGTAGTTCGACCCCTTCTCGTTCAGACGGATGCTCTTCAGCTCGCCTGCCTTGGTGTCGAGCACCACCACAAACGACTGATACATCATCTTCTTCTTTGCCTTAGCATCGGTCACGCGGGGCACCACGGTCATCGTAACGGTGTTGCCCGAACGCTCCACGTCCACGTCGGCCAAGTCATCGAGGGCGACATCGCTCTCCTGACCGGCGCTGAAGTTGCTGAGCAGCGTCTTGAGCGCCTCGAGCTGGCTGTTGCCTTTGCCGTTGAGGGTGTTGACCTTGCCGTCACGCACCATGGTGAACTGCTGGTCCTTCATCAACAGCATATCCTTGCCGTTGTTAAACTTGAGGCACATCGAGGCGGGTTTCTTAAAATAGAACGTGCCCTTGCTCACCTCGTCGGCAGTGAGCAGCGCGTTGTGGCGCGTCTGTGTCACCGGGGCGGTGAGGGTCTTCATATTTTGAAAGCGCTGACGAGCGCGTGCCATCATGTCGTCATTGCCGTCGGCCCACAGGGCAAGACAGCTCATGCAGACGAGCATGCAAAGTGTCAAGATTTTCTTCATAATAGATGGGTGTTGTAAGTTCGTAAAGAAACACTATTAAGTGTAGAGACCACCGTTGATGCTCACCACCTCGCCGGTGATGTAGCTTGCTGCGGGCGAAGCCAAGAAGGCAACGAGCTCAGCCACCTCTTCGGGCGCGCCGAAACGGTTGGCGGGAATCTGTTTCTTGAGGGCAGCCTCGTCCAGACCCTCCACCATGTCGGTCTTGATGAAACCGGGAGCCACGGCATTGACGGTGACGTTCTTGCGAGCCACCTCCTGAGCCAAAGCCTTGGTGGCGGCAATCAAGCCACCCTTGGCGGCTGAGTAGTTGGTCTGACCCGGCAAGCCCTTCAAGCCCGAGAGTGAAGCCATGTTGACGATGCGACCATACTTCTTGACGAGCATCGGCTGCAACAACGGCTGCGTGACGTTATAGAAACCGCCCAACGAGATGTCGAGCACGCGGCGCCAATCGCCCTGCTCCATAAACACCATCAGGTTGTCGCGGCGTATGCCGGCATTGTTGACCACAACCTCAATATACTCCTCGGGGTGAGCCTCCATCCAGCCCTCGAGGGCTGCACGAGTCTGCTCGGCATTTGACACATCAAATTGCAGCAACTCGCCGTCAGAACCGAGTTCACGAATCTGCGCCAAGGTGTTCTCTGCCTCGGTGGCATTCGACACGTAGTTAATCAAGATGCGGTAGCCGTTTTGCGCGAGCTTCAAGCTCACGGCGCGACCAATGCCGCGGCTGCCACCTGTTACTAATGCGTACTTCATAGCTGTCTTGTTTTGCTATATGTTTATATTGTTATTATTTATTGTTATCGAGTTTCTGAGCCGGACGAACTCCATCGAGAGCCCTTCGGCAGGGTTGTTTTCTTGTTAAGATGACCGTGCCGCCCAAAAGTTTACTCACCGGGTCTGCGTGATGGCGTAGGCTGCCTCTTTGCCAATAATCTCGGCACAGGTGAAGAGCGAGGTCATGCTCACGCCCAACAAACCGTGCAGGGTGAGGCTCTGCCCCGTCAGCAACAAGTTGGGCACAGGGGTCTTGGGGGTGAGCAGCGTCATCATGGGGCTGCGCCAATCTTTGCGCACCCCATAGGCAGAACCTTCGGGGGTGGCGGTGTAGTCGCGATAGGTGAGCGGGGTGCTGCTGAAGCGCGCCTCCACGCAGTCGCGCAGACCGGGCAAGAAGGTCTCTGCCAAAGCCACACACTCGTCGGCCTTGCGCTCTTTAAAGGCGCGATAGTCATCGCCGCGGTGACCCACCGTGGTGTCAGCCCACTGTGCCACCTTCTGCCACGGCATGGGGGTGAGCAGGTCGATGCAACGCGTGTAGGGCGACCCATCTTCAGGCACACGGCAACTGATCAGGATGCCTGACACGGGGTCGTTGTCCAGATAATAGGTCCACACGTTGGGTTGGCGATAGATGTATTGATTCCAGTTGAAATAGCGCACCGTTTCGGGCTTGAGCACCAACGACACGGTGTACATGCCATAAGTGTTTGCCAGCGAGTGCATGCGCGTGCGATAAATCTTCTTAATCTTCGAGCTTTGCTTCACAAGGTCGGCAGTGACGGCGGGGTGAGCGTTGCTGATGAACCAATCGGCCTCATAACGTTCGCCGTCGGTGGTGAGGGCGGCAGTGATGCGTCCCTCTTGCTCCACCAGTTCACTGACCCCGGCGCGGCATATCACCTCGCCGCCCATGCGGCGAATGTCGCCCACCAACGAGTCGACCAGCATGGCACCGTCGCCCTTCAGTCGCCACGAGCTTTCGATGAAGCAGTTGTTGCCCTGAGCAAAGGTGTAGAGGGGCAACGACTCGGTGTTCAGCTCCATCTTGAGCGACGAACCACAGAGCACGTTTTTGAGCAGCGGGTCGCTGAACGTCTCATTGAGGAACTCATAGGCGCTGCGCCCAAAGAGCGAAGTGTTATAGAAGTCCACGTTGTCACGCGGCAGCAGGGCATCATAGAGATGGCTGCCAATCTCGCCCATCGTGTCGGCATAGCGGCGCAGGGCGGCACGTTCGGCGGGGAAGTCTTGCGCCAACGTCTCCACAAAGTTGTCGCGCCCCTCGGCGTAGGCAAAGTCCCGACCGGCTATGGTGACGCGGTCGAAGCCTTCGGCATCGAGGTGCTGCCACGGCAGCGACATCAGGTTGAGATATTTAAAAATGGGGTAGAGCGAGTTGCCGGGGTTAAGACCGCCCACATAATGCAACCCGGTGTCGAGCGCCACGCCCTTGCGGCGATAGCTCTGCATGCAGCCGCCGGCTTGGGCTTCTTTTTCGAGCACGCACACACGGCGACCTTGTTTCGCCAAGATGTAGCCGCACTCCAAGCCGCCGAGACCGCTGCCTATTATGATAACATCGTATTTCAAAGTGTAATTCTGTTGCGAGAGTATCCACACCCCCTCAGGGTGCACTCCTATCGGCTGATACTCACAGTTTTCATGGGGCAAAAATACAACAAAAATCGCAGAGCGGGAAACTTTCATGTCATTAAACGACGAAAGAGGCTCGCATCCATCCGGATGGGAGCCTCTTTGTTCGTTTCAGTTGAAAACTTTCTCGCTTAGGGGAAACTTACTTCTGACAGCAAGCAGCTGAATCGCACTGCAATGAATCGCCACATACGCAAGCTGAGTCGCCGCAAGCGCAATTCAAAGAGTCAACAGCGGGAGCAATTTCTTCAACAGCAACAGTGTCAGCAACCTCTTCTGCGGGAGCTTCCTGCTTGTTACCACCACAAGATGCGAACGAAACTGCTACGAGAACAGCTGCGAAAAGAACCAATTTCTTCATTTTAGCTAAATTTTAAAAATTGTTGGTAGAATATTTGATTGTTTAACGGATGCAAAAGTAGTGGCTTTTCAGAGCGTGCGTTTCTTTTTGTCGTTTTTTTTCGTTTAAGTGGCTCATTTTTCGATTTATAGGTTTAATTTTGCCAACTACACTTTCAAAAATGAACTCTTTTAAGAGTCTGTCTGTTGTGTTTTGCCTTGCCGCTACCAACCGTCATTAATGCTAACAAGATGATATACCCCACTTTATGGTGCGTCACCTTCCCGCCTCGCCCGTGGAGCTGCGAGGCAGAAGATTTCCCGAGTTTTCACTTTATCTATCCTTTTAGACCGAGATAAAGTTAAAACTCGGGAATATTTTTGGCGGTTCGGCTGAAAACTGATATTTTTGCCCCAAACAAATACAAACATCGGGGAGCTGCTCCCCGACCAACTAACCTTACGATGCAGAACGTCTTGATTTCTCGTGAAAAAGA
>CAZBWT010000077.1:0-9685 GCA_964495625.1 uncultured Prevotellaceae bacterium
AGAAGGCACTCGAGGTGGCTGAAGGCGACTTCGAAAAGGCTGTAGAAGAGATCCGCAAGAAGGGTCAGGCTGTAGCCGCTAAGCGCGAAGCTCGTGAGGCTGAAGAAGGTACTGTAGTGGCCGCTGCTGAAGGCGAGTTCGCTGCAATCATCGCTTTGAAGTGTGAGACTGACTTCGTGGCTACGAACGACCGTTTCGTCGGCTTGGCCAACAAGATCTTGGCTTTGGTCATGGCTAACAAGCCGAAGAGCATCGACGAGGTTTTGGCGCTCCCCACGGAAGAGGGTACGGTGAAGGATTCTATCGTAGCTCAGATCGGCGTGACCGGCGAGAAGATGGAACTCGGCGCTTATGAGTATATCAACGGCGTTTCTACCGTCGCTTACAACCACATGAACCACAAACTTTCTACGATCGTTGCCTTCAACCAGGCGGGCGTAGACGAGCACGTGGCTAAGGACGTTGCCATGCAGGCTGCTGCAATGAACCCCATTGCAACAACTCGTGACGAGATCCCCGCTGACGTTGTGGCTCGTGAGCTCGAAATCGGTAAGGAGAAGGCTCGCGAAGAGGGTAAGCCCGAAGCTATGCTCGAGAAGATCGCTCAGGGTCGTCTTGGTAAGTTCTATAAGGAGTCTGCTCTCGTTGAGCAGGAGTTCATTAAGGACGCTAAGACTTCTGTCGCTCAGTATATGGCAGCTGCAAGCAAGGGCTTGACCGCTACAGGCTTCAAGCGCGTTAACTTGAACGCTGACTAATTGAGTCTCCGCACTAATTATTATAAAGACTTTCTTTGCTATTTGCATCATCGTTATGTGGTGTCAAGGCAGAGAAAGTCTTTTCTTTTTTTACTTTCTCGATGCTCTTTCGTAAAATATATTACAAAAAGTTTGGAGCATATTGTTAAAGACGATATCTTTGCACTCGCAAAATCAAAATGCACCGGGGTGTGGCGCAGTTGGTAGCGCGCTACGTTCGGGACGTAGAGGCCGCCCGTTCGAGTCGGGTCACCCCGACCTAAGAGGTTGATAGAGTAAAATCTGTCAGCCTCTTGTTCTTTTTTTCCGCCTATTTAACCTTCTAATATTGTCGTTCCCCCACGCCTTTTTTAACCTTCTAATATTGTCGATAGATTGTTTTCTATTTGCTGTTTTTTCGTTATCTTTGCAGTTCTCTATCTCACCCAATTCGTTCGTTGACATCTTTGTTTTTTGTCTTTATTTTTTAGCTCTCAACGGTCGCTTGTGGCGGCTGATTTCTATTGTATGTTTGGGCACAAATGAAAAGAGCGATACTTCCCCCCAATGTGGGGAGAGGTATCGCTCTGTTGGCATCTGTGTGTATGGGCGAAGGTTTATCGCTTCACCTTCAGCACGGAGGGGGCAAGTGTGGGCGCACTGATGCGCAGCAGCAGTATGCCCGCAGGGAGCTCTTTGAGCGAGGTCTGTGTGGCATTGATGCGACGTGTGCTGAGCAGACGACCGTCGGTGGCGTAGACCTCGAGTTGCGCGCCGATGGCGGCGGGGGCTACGGTCAAGACTTGAGCTGCGGCATCGTAGGTGGCGCTCGTGGGGGTGAGCACGGCGTTAAGTCCGGTGGTGCTGAAGTGGGTGTCTTGTTCTTCGCCCATCAGTTCGTTGAGGTAGACCTCGAGGGCGGTGTAGCCGTCGGCATTCAGCAGGTTGTTGTCTGCCACAGCGGGGTCGAGCCCGTGGGCTGTTTCCCAGTCGTCAGGCATGCCGTCACCGTCGGTGTCGGTGGGTGTGACGTAGTCGGTGCTGTAGTCGTAGAAGCCTTCAGCCTCGCTCTCGGTGTCGATGATGCCCTTGGCGAGCGAGCCTGCGTAGTGGGTGGTGCCGTTGGCGGCTTCGTCTGCCACGCGCTGCTCTACGGCATCGCGGTGCACGGTGCCAGCCTTAGCCACAACGGTGTGGTAGGCATCGGTGGCGCTTTCGATGTTATAGAGCATATATTGCTCGGGCACGTAGCTGCCGATGGCATTCACGGTGTAGCGATACCACGGGGTCTGGGTCACGATGCGTTCGGTTGCCTTAATCTGGCTGAGCGTGTAGGTCTCGACTTCGACCGCCTGCCAGTTGTCGGCGGTGGCGGCAGCAAAGCCTTCGGCTATGTTGCCTGCCACGTACCATTTGGCGGGTGCCCATGAGGTGGCTCCCGAGCGGGCATAGGAGGCTTTGATGAACGTCACGCTGCCGGTGTTGGAGTTTGGTCCGGGCTTGTAGTAGTTGTTCATGAAGTTGCATTCGTGCGCCGAGTTCAAGCCGTTGTAGGCAGAGATGGCTGCTGTGTTCTCACCGCCGTAGCATCCGCCGCGGCTGCCGTAGTTGTAGTTGACGTTGTTGACGTATTCCATAAACACCACATAGTCTTCGCCGCGGGCTCCGTTGAGGCGTGCCGAGCGCGAGTTGTTGTGGGCAAGCAGGTTGTGATGATAGGTGGCAGGTGAACCTCCCCACTGGCTGCCGTAGCCGCGGGCTCCTTTTGAGTGTCCGGCATTGTAGAGGCCTTCGTGCACGATGGAGTATTGCACGGTGAGGAAGTGTGAGTCGGCGGTGTTCATGTTCTCTTCGACAGACCAGCCGAAGGAGCAGTGGTCGAAGATGAAGTTAGAGCAGTTTTCGGCTCCGAGGGCGTTTTCGGCTTGTATCTCGCCGGCGAGGTTCTTCTGTCCGATGCGGAAGCGCATGTTGCGCACGATGAAGTTCTGCGAGCCGCCTAAGTTCACTTTGTTGCGGGTGATGGCGATGCCTTCGCCCGGTGCGGTTTGTCCGGCTAACGTCCAGTTGGAGCGGTTGACGCGCAGCTCGGACGCTAAGGCTATCTGTCCGCTCACGGCAAAGACGATGGTGATGGGTTCGTTGCTGTATTGCTGGAATGCCCATCGGAGGGTGCCTTCCGAGCCGTCGTCGGTCAGCTTTGTCACGGTCACTACGCGTCCGCCGCGTCCGCCTGTGGCAAACTTACCAAAGCCTTCGGCGGTGGGGAATGCCAAGATGCGTTGTGCGTCTGCCACCCGCACGGTTGCCGATGTCACACCGTGACGGGATACGCTTGCCACGCTGTAGTCTGAGGCGACGGTGCCTTCGGGCAACGCATAGGTCGTCTCGGTGCTTAGCGCTTCAAATGCCCCATTGCGATAGATGATGTAGCCGACGGCCTGGTCGTCGCTCTCCCAGCTGAATGACTCGGGGGTGACGACGAAGTTAGAGGGCGCTGTTGCGCCGCGTAGGATCGTGGCATAGTCGAACTCTACTTTCGAGGCTTTGGCAAACAAGAACTCGGGTGTGAGGTATGCCTCTACCTCGCCGTCGGTGGCCTGGTGGCTGAACGAGGCGCGCCCGTCGGTGGCGATTAATGCGCCGGTGGCATCGATGTTCTTGTATTCATAGAGTGAGGCAGACGACTCTGCGCCGCTCCAGTCCTTCCAGCCTAAGGCATTGATGTGCGTGGCTAAGCGGCAGCGCATAAACATTGCGCCGCTGTTCTCCTTCCAGGGGCGACCTAAGTAATATGTTCCCGCTGCTACACCGCTTTCGGCGGTGATGTCGCAGTTGTTGAAGAAGAGACCGGCATGGAATAGGTCGCTCTGCAGTTCAGGGTAGAATGTCTTGGCGAGCGTCAGGCTTGCTTCTGCCGGGGCTGTGATGTAGCCGCCGCCGGGCACGCATACAATCTTGCAGTCTTCGAACCACTCTAATCCGCCGTCGTAGATGAAGTCTGTGGCACCGCTGATGGTGCAGCCGGTGAAGTATCCGCGTGAGCCTACGTTGGCTTTGTAGGTGTCTTGATAGCCGCTCAGGATGCAGTTCTTAAAGATGTGTGCATCGGCGTTGGTGTAGAGCGCCTCAGCCTGCCCCACACCACCCGAGGTGTTGCGCACGGTGAGGTTCTCGGCATAGAAGCGGTCGGTGAAGACGTTGAGGGCTGCGCAGTCGAGGTATGTGTTGCTGCTGTGGTTCGAGCCACGGTCTACGGCAGAGGTCAAGATGGTGGTGGCTGCGTCGGCTCCGATTAGCGAGATGAACTTGTTGTGGCTCTCTTTGGTGCCTGCATAGAGGTTCTCTTCATACACGCCAGGGGCGATGTAGATGATGCCGCGACTGCCGTCGGGCACAGCGTTGATGGCGGCTTGTATGGTGGTGTAGTCGCCCGTGCCGTCGGGGTTCACATAGTAGAGCGACACCGGAGCGGTGGCATCCGGAGCCGGTGTGGTGCTTTCGCTGCCCGATGTGTAGCCGAAGCTCGACAGGTCGCTGGGTTCACCAATGTCATTCACCGGGTTCGTCCGCGCGTAGTCGGCTTGTTCGGCGGTAATGATGTCGCCAAAAATCTGCACCTTATGCACGCGTGTGGCTTGTCGCTGTGCCAAGGGGTCGATGGCTTGCCAGTTGATGCCCGACGAGGTGATTTGCACTTGTGCGTCGTCGCCGAAGTTTGCATCGCCGTCCCAGATGCGCCAACGCAGCGAAACGTCGTGTGCGTCGATCACATTCTCCATGAAGTATCCTTGGTCTGAGAAGGTGGTGTAGAACTGCTTCTGTTTCTCAGATCCCATCCAGACCAATGGGGTCCAATCGCCGTCGCCAATCTTCACGTCGCACTTGATGCCGCGTCCCCACGATGTGGATGACCACGACCACTGCACGCGCTCCACGTAGGGCAGGTGGTCTATCTCCATCCATCCGTGTAGCGAGGTGGCTCCGTCGGTCGAGGCATTGCGGCACATCTGCACGAAGCCTGCCTCTCCTTTGGTGGGCTTGCCGGTGGCATCATACTCGATGTTGTCTTCAAGATAATAGGTGTGTCCCGCTTGTTTCCAGTCGTTGTAGTTGCATGCCTTTGAGCCTTCATAATATTGACGGGCAAAGGCTGAGGTTGCCGCAGCGTAGCCGTTGTAAGACTCTTTGGTGGCAAACGTACAGTTGTGGAAGAGCACGGGGTAGTTCACGTCGTCAGCCCCTACCACCGGTGTGGTGAGCGTGGCATTGACATACAAGCCCGAGGTGTACTCGGGACACTGCATGGCCGACCCGAAGTCGCCCCACGTGTTGGGCCAGGTGGCATCGGTGAAGTTGATGTCGATCACTTTGGGAGAGGTGGAGGCATTGCTCCACTGTTCCACCACCGACGGAGGGTCGTTAAACGTGGTGGCTGCCGTTGCCGGCAGTGCGTACACCCCGACCATCGCCGGGAGGCACAGCGTCATGTAATGATAGATGTGCGTCATAGCAAAATATGATGTTGTTAAGTTTAGACTCACTCACCGCGCAGCATGCGCAGGCGATAAAGACCCGGGAATCCGCTCTTTTCAGACGGCGCAAAGCGCACGGTCACCTCCGGCTTGGCACTTCCGTCAGCGCGCAGCAGTGCTGCCCACGGCAGGGTTAGGCTCACTTCGGTGAAGCCGTCAGACGAGTGTTGTGCCGCGTTGAGCGGTATCAGCACTTCGCGTTCTATGTCGGCAGAGGTCAAGGGGTTTGCCGCCTCAAACCGTACCATCAGGCGGCGACCGCCGTCGTTGGCGGAGAGGCGTAGGCTCAGCTCGGGAGCCGATGTTTGTGTTGTGTCGAGTTTGGCGGTGGTGACCCCCGTCGAGAGGGTATATTCCACCCAGCTGTCGCGGTTATTCAGCGAGCGATAGATCTCGCCGTTGTTCGTGCCACACCAAGTGCCGCCCTGCGTCTTCATGGCGTGTCCGGCTTCGCTCTGCTGCTCGCCGGGAGCCACCTCGTCAATGGTGCGTTGCTCGGTGAGTGCATCTTCGGCGGCTTGGCGCACCATGGGGTTGGTCAGCCACTCTTCGGGTGTTTGGCGCAGCCAATAAATCATGTAGCGCACGTGGTGCAGCGTGTAGAAGGGTTGCAGTGTGAGCACTTCGTGGCGGACTCCGCCGTCGCGCTCGCAGCTGATGGTGAAGTGCAGCGAGTCGAGGTTGATGGGCGTGATGCGCTCTAACAGCTTCTCGCGGTCGCCAATCAGCATGGGGGCATCGAGCAGACTGCCCACCTTGCCGCGTGCAGCCAATGAGTGTCCCATGCGGCTATCGTCGCCATATTCATTGGGCAGCTCTTCATAGTTGGCATCGGCAGGGTTGGCTGAGGTCGTGGCGGCACCGAGCAACACCGGTCCGTAGCGGAATGCTACATAATCGTCTAAGTTCGGGCACGTCTCATAGCTCAGCTCCATGGGCAGTTGCACTTCCACCACATCTCCCTTGCGCCAGTGACGCGTCAGGTAGAGGTAAGATGCCTCGCCCACGGTGCCTCGCTCATCAATCGTCTTGCCGTTCACGCTGATGCTGAAGCCCGCTGTGGTCCATGCCGGGTGGCGCACCGCCAAGGTGTATTTGCCGCTGCGCTCCACGGTGAGGCGCGTTGAGGGTTGATAGGGGAAGGCGGTCTCTTGGGTGAGTGCAAACTTGCGGTTCGAGAGTTTAGAGGCGATGAAGAGGTTCACATAAAGCGTGTCGGCGACCTTGCGGTTGGCGGTGGTGGAGTGGGTGTAGATAAAGTGCCCATACTTGCAGTGATTCTCCATGCCGGTGCCCACGCAGCACCACATGGCGCAGTTCACAGTTGAATAGATGCGGTAGCTCTCGGGACGCAGCGAGGTGAAGTAGACGTAGCCGCCCGTTTCGGGGTCTTGGGTCGAGAGCAGATGGTTCCACAACGCATGCTCATAGAAGTCGGCATAGCGCGCCCGGGGCGTTGCTTCAAACAGCTCCTCGGTCAGCTTCAGCATATTGTTGGTGTTGCAGGTCTCCGGACCCTCGGCATGCGACACATAGCGATAGGCGCGCGAGGCGGGCAAGAAGTGCTCGCCGATGCTGTTGCCGCCGATGCACACCGTGCGATGGTCGGCAACATCGTTCCAAAAGGCAGCCGATGCCTCGCCGTAGTGAGTCGCAGAGTCGCTCAGCGCGTGGATGCGCTCAAAGCCTACATACTTAGGCACCTGTGTGTTGGCATGCTTGTTGTCGAGAAAGCTCTCCACCTTGTCGCTCCTCATGCCATCCACCATCATCTGGTGCGAATAAGCCTCGGCAGCCTTCAGATACTTCGGGTCGTCAAACAGCAGGGAAGCATCGGCGAGCACCTCGTTCACGCCGCCGGGTTCGCGGCTCAATATCTCACGGTCGCGTTGCACCTTGTCGAAGCGGTCTATCACAGCCGTCGCCCAATCGCACGTGCCGCGAAACAACTCCAATGCCTCGCGGCTGTTGGCATAGACCCACGCGTCGCGCAGTCCCGCCATAATCTTGTGGATGCAATAGAAGGGCACCCAGCCGCCACGCTTCTTATAGGTCGAGGCATCGCCCCGATAGAGGTCCTGCCAGATCTTATTATCAGGCAAGCCGCCAATGTAGCCGCGCAGACCGGTGGTGTCGTCGGCGAAGGCGGCTTGGCAATCGCCGAGCACGCGCACCATATAGTCGATGCGCTCACGCAGTTGGCTGCGCAGGTGCGAGTCGTGCTCTGCCGCATACGCCAACGAGAGGGCTGTGAGGTAGTGACCTCCCACGTGTCCGTCGAGGGCGAACGAAGGGTTCCAACTCCAGTTCACGAAGTTGGGATGGAGATCCTCCCAGCGGTAATAAGGGCTTTTGGGGTCGGTGGTGGCTGAGAGACCGGCTTGGCGCACAAAGGGGGTGAGCAGACGATCGGTGTCGTAGTTCAAAAGGGTGCGCACACCCAACTCTTGCGCCGTGTGAAACGGTCCGTTGGTGAGCGTCACCTCGTCGAGGTCGAAATGATTAGGATAAAGTTTGCTCTGAGCCGACCCCGTGGCGGGCAGCGAAAGCCCAAGCGTTGCCACAAGGCTGAGCAGGGTGAGGCGGTGATTCATGCGTAGATGGGTGTTATGTTTAGTCGGAGCTTAGGCTGAGGCATCGTTGGTGTCTACCACCGTCACTCCGTAGATTTGAGTCAGTCGAGCTTTTAGCTTAGGTATGCCTGCGCGGCGCAGGCTGAGGGTGAGGCGATACTTCTCGCCATATTCTTGGTCGAGCAGCGTGGCACCCTCCTCCTTCACGATGCGCATCACGTCGCCCATCAAGGCATAGTCGAGCTGCGCTGTGAGCTGCTCTTCCACCAGTCGCTCCTCGAGTTGGGCTGCGTTTAAAGCCTCGGCGGCGGCAGTGCGATATGCCTCAATCAGCCCACTGGTGCCGAGCTTGATGCCACCAAAATAGCGCACCACGATAATCACCAGGTCCGACAGCCCCCGCGAATTAATCTGCCCCAAGATTGGCTTGCCGGCAGTGCCCGAAGGCTCGCCGTCGTCGTTGCTGCGGAAGTCCGTGCGTGCCACGCCCAGCATATAAGCCCAACACACGTGGCGAGCGTCATAATATTGCTTGCGGTAGCCTGCCACAATCTCCAATGCCTCGGCGGCGGTGCGACAAGGGTGAGCGAAAGCATAGAACTTGCTCATTTTCTCTTTATAAAGCCCCTCGGAGGGGGCTGAAAGGGTCCAATAGGAGTCGTTGAGGGCTTCAGCCATAGCGATAGCGTGATGAGGTTAGGAGAGGAGTGGGCACCGGCGAGGGCAGTGAATGCACATCACCGAGCCCCATCGAGAGGGTTAGCGGGGGTCTTTGCCCCACATCAGTTTATGGCGCAGCGTTTCATAGAAGCTGCTGCTGGTGCGGCGCACCACAGCCACGCGATATTCCGCCTGGCGGATGCGCAGCTTCGAGTCGGTGGTGAGGTGAATGGGCGAGCCGTCGGTGGCGACTAAGAAGAGGCTGTTGCGGCTATCCACGCTCAGATCAATCACACTGGTGTCGCGTATCACCAACGGGCGAGCCGTCAGCGAGTGCGGAGCTATCGGCACAATCACCAGGCTGCGCGAACGAGGGTCGAGTATCGGACCGCCGGCACTCATGGCATAGGCTGTGGAGCCGGTAGGCGTAGCCACCACCAGGCCGTCGGCATCATAGCGGTTCAGAAACTCCCCATCGACCGACACCGACACCGACACCATCGACGAGAGGTCACACTTCAGCACCGCCACATCGTTAAGCGAATACACCTGATAAGGCTGCTTCACGTTCGTCAGCTCCAGTCGGAGCAGCGAGCGGTGCTCCACCTCGAAGTCGCCGTGAATGATGCCCGGCAGAGCAGTCTTTATCTCGTCGAGCTGCACGTCTGCCAAGAAGCCGAGTCTGCCCGCATTGATGCCGAGTATCGGCAACCCCGAGCGTCCCACGCGGTGAGCTGTGCGCAAGAAGGTGCCGTCGCCGCCGATGCTAAAAGCCATATCAGCCTCGGGGAAGGGAGCCTTAGGCTCTGCCACCCCTGCGTCGGGCCAATAAGAAGCCTCATCAATCACCTCCACATCTTGGAAGTGTGACAGCAAGTCGGTAATCTGACAATACGCATCGGGCTTACCCGAGCCAAAGAGAACAATCTTCATAGTGAGTCACAGCTTTCGTACCACTTAACCGATGCACGTCGTCGGGCATTTATGGCGCGCTAAAAGCGCCTCATGCTGATGAGTGATGCATCAGCGCAAAGATAGCAACATCTGTGAGTGTTTAAGCATAAAATGTTTCCAATTTTCACCTGATACGCACTTTTCATGCCGTTTCAGGTGAAAATTGGAAACAAACAGCGACCGAATAGGATTTAGTCATACTACATATTCGGAAGATAATCTATTG
>CAZBWT010000078.1:0-9617 GCA_964495625.1 uncultured Prevotellaceae bacterium
GGCGACCGCGTGGGTGTGCCCGTGGTGAAGCAGCAGATGGGCAGCGACCCGGCTGCGGTGGCATGCGACGCTGTGAGCCATGGCGTGGCAAACGGTGCCGACGTGGTGATTATCGACACTGCCGGTCGCCTTCACAATAAGAAGGGCTTGATGAATGAGTTGGGCAAGATACGCAAGGTGATCGGCAAGGTGATTGACGGAGCCGAACCCGAGGTGCTGTTGGTGCTCGACGGCAGCACGGGGCAGAATGCCTTTGAACAGGCTAAGCAGTTCGCCGCTGTAACCGACGTGACCGCCTTGGCTGTGACTAAGCTCGACGGCACCGCCAAGGGCGGCGTGGTGATCGGCATCAGCGCTCAGCTGCAAACCCCGGTGCGCTACATCGGTTTAGGCGAGGGCATGGAAGACCTGCAGGTGTTTAACAACCGCGCCTTCGTCGACTCGCTGTTCGGGGCGTGACCCTATTGCCCCGCGGGGCTGCGAGAATGCCGACCACTTAATCAACGACAGGGTTATTTATCAATAGATTTTTTATGATTAAAAATAGAATAGACTTAATCACCATGGGGTGCTCTAAGAACTTGGTAGACACCGAGCGCCTCATGGCTCAGTTAGCCGCCTGCGGCTATAAGCTTTGCCACGACCCCGAACAGGTGCGTGGCGAAATTGCTATTATCAACACCTGTGGCTTTATTGGCGACGCTAAGGAAGAGAGCATCAACTCCATCTTGGAGCTTTGCGCCGAGAAGAAGAAGCGCCACATCGGCAAGGTGATTGTGATGGGCTGCCTCTCGGAGCGTTATCGCGACGAGCTGCAACAAGAAATTCCCGAGGTGGATGCCTGGTATGGCAAGTTCGACTGGAAGAAGATCATCGCCGACTTGGGTCACCGCTGGAACGATAAGCTCGGCACGCGCCGCGTGCAGACCACACCCCACCACTATGCTTATGTGAAGATTGCCGAGGGCTGCGACCGCCATTGCGCCTACTGCGCCATCCCCATCATTACGGGCGGCTATAAGTCGCGCCCCATCGACGAGGTGGAGGCTGAAGTGCGCACCTTGGTGGAGAGCGGGGTGCACGAGTTTCAGCTCATAGCTCAAGACCTGACGGGCTACGGTCGCGACCTTTATGGCAAATATAATGTGGCTGAGTTGGTGGACCGCCTGGCGCAGGTGCCCGGTGTGGAGTGGCTGCGACTGCACTATGCCTACCCCACGAACTTCCCCTATGACTTGCTGCCCGTCATGGCGCGCCACGACAATGTGTGCAAGTATCTCGACATAGCCTTGCAGCACGTGGCTGACGGTGTGCTGACGCGCATGTTGCGCCACGTGAGCCGCGCCGAGACCGAGGAGCTGTTGGCGCGCATTCGCCGCGAGGTGCCGGGCATACACCTGCGCACCACGCTGATGGTGGGCTTCCCCGGCGAGACCGACGAGGAGTTTGCCGAGCTGCTCGACTTTGTGCGCCAACAGCGCTTTGAGCGTATGGGCGCTTTTGCCTATTCTGAGGAGGAGGGCACCTATGCCGCCCGCCATTTTGCCGACGATGTGCCCGCCGCCGTGAAGCAGCAGCGTCTGGACGACCTGATGGCAGCACAAGAAGAGATCTCGCTGAGCGTGCAGCAGGCTAAGGTGGGCAACACCTATAAGGTGATGATTGACCGCTTGGAGGGCGACTACTATGTGGGTCGCACCGAGTATGATTCGCCCGAGGTGGACCCCGAGGTGCTGATTGCCGCCGGGGGGCTGGACCTGCAGCCCGGAACGTTCCACAACGTGACCATCACCCGCGCCGAGGCGTATGAGCTCTTTGGTGAGCTCGCACAGTAGTAATCTCCCCCACCCCGCACTGCGGCAACCGACCGCCGGGCGGGGTGATGTTTAACTGCGAAAATTGAAACCGAAAGCCGAAAAACGATAGCAAAAAGATAGCAAAACAGCAGAATATAACCTCTTTTGTGTAAAATAACACTAATTTATCGCTATTTTTGACAACCATGTCGGCTCATTATGATTTTATAGCTATTTTTGCACCATATTGCGGTGTAGTGCCTAATTTTAACCAAAGGTGTTTATAGAACCCTTATTTTAATTAGCCTGCCCCGACTCTGAGTTTTATCAGATTTACTTGTAAGAGCGTGAGCATGATAAGCGAACGTTAACTGACGGAAACAATTTTAAGAGATTAAATATGAATATACGAAAAAGCTTGATGCTTTCGGCTGTGGCTGTGGCGGGTTTCGCCGCTCTCACCGCACGCGCCGAGAGTGTAGACAAACCGGTATTTTATCCCTTTACATTTAGTGACAACGCCATCCTCTCTGCCATGTCGAAAAACGGCGAGTGGGCTTTGGCTAAGGAAGGTTCGAGTGAAGTTGAGACAGGCTCCACCCCGAAGCTCGTCAACTTGACGACAATGGAGGTGATTGAGCTTTGCCCCGACACCGCCATTGCCTGCGACGTGAACGCAGTGACCAACGACGGTGCCATCGTGGTGGGTTCATATATGGGTAAGCCTGCCTACTGGAGCAAGGCTACGGGTGAGTGGAAGACACTGTCCTGCCCCGCCGGTTGGAGCGGCGGCGGCTATGTGACCGACGTTACCCCCGACGGCAAGCGCGCCGTGGGTGTTGCCAATGCCGCCGACGACGTTTACAAGGAGAAACCCGTGGCTTGGGACTTGACCACCGACAAGCGCATCAACTTGAGCAACCTGCCCAAGAAGGATATGACGCACGAAAATCAGAACCAGTGCCGCTTCACCGCCATCACCCCCGACGGTCGCTATGCCTTGGGCTGCATGTCTTTCTCTTATATCAGCCCCGCCGAGCTGTTTGAGTTCGTCTATGACATCGACGAGCAGGAATATACGGTGATCGGCTTCGACGAAGACGACAACGACGACTGGAACCCGCACGTTGACAACCTTTATTATATTGACGGCGGATACTTCTCGCCCAACGGTCAGTGGGCAACGGGCATGGCTTATATTGCCGAGCTTAACTCGGGCAGCGAGTTCCCCAACGAATATTATGCCGCCTACAGCTATAATGTGGAGACGGGCGACATCACCGTGCTGAATAAGCTGACTGCCGACATTGGTTATATGGGTGTGTCAATCGACAACGACGGTGTGATTTATGGTGCCACCCCGGTGGGCGACCCGATTCGTGAGTTCACCGTGCGCTCGGGCAAGTACTGGTTCACCTTCTCACAGATTTTGTCGCAGTATTACGGCATGGATTTCGAGGCGGTGACCGGCTTTAGCAACACCGGCACCCCGATAGCCGTGAGCGAAGACGGCAAGCGCATCCTCTCGATGGTGGATCCGCGCGGCAGCAGCTATGTGGTAGACCTGCCCGTGTCACTCGTCGAGGCATGCAAGCACATCAATCTCTTGTCGAGCTATACGGCTGAACCCGCCTCGGGCTCTATCTTCTCGAAGCTCCGCACCGTCTACGTCAACTTCGACCGCGACATTGACGTGGTGGGCAGCAAGACATCGGTGGTGCTGAAAGATAGCGACGGCAAGGTGGTGCGCAACTCATCGGCTGTGGCTGTCAGCTCAACGAGCGACAAGACGCTGCGTGTGGACTTCCGCACCACGACGCTCGAAGACGGCAAGACCTACACCATCACCATCCCCGCCGGCACCGTGTGTGTGGCAGGCGACAACGAACGCCCCAACGAAGAGATTACGCTGACCTACACGGGTCGCATAGACGAGGCTGTGAAGGTGACCAACATCTACCCTGCCAACGGCACGAAGTTGCCTAAAATCGACGCTTCGGAAAGCCCGATTCTTTTGACTTTCAACGCCATTGTGGCATTGCCCGATACGGCTGTGGCTTATCTCTATCGCGACGATCAGGCTTCGCCGGTGGCTACACTCAACTTGGCTTCGTCTGACTCACGCGTGGCGGTCTACCCCAGCAACACTCAGTATCTCTATGACGGTTCAACCTATCGCGTGGTGGTACCCGCAGGTTCGGTGACCGACATCATGGGCGACAACGGTTGTGACTCGATTGTGCTTAACTATGTGGGCACTTATGAACGCACCATTTCGCAGACCGACAGCTATCTGTTCCAGTCGGACTTCAACGATATGTCTACCTCACTGGCTACCTTCATGCTTTATGAGGGCGACCACAATACGCCCCAGGCTGAGCTTATCGAGAACTATGAGTTCGACACCGACAATACGCCCTGGAACTTCTCGTTGCGCGAGAGCAACACCACGACGGATTATTTCGCCACGTCGCACTCTATGTACACCAACCTTGGCAAGAGCGACGACTGGATGGTGATTCCTCAGCTTTACCTGCCCGATGCTACCTGCCAGCTCTTCTTTGACGCACAGAGCTATCGCGCCGCTGCCAACGACTCGCTGACGGTGATTGTTTGGGCAAGTGATGTGGTCTATAACGTGGTTACCGACGCTATGGCCGACAGCATGAAGCAAAACGGCACGGTGGTCTTCAACCAGCGCCTCAACGTGGGCTCTGACGAAGAGACCGTGGAGGGCGATTGGACGAACTACTACGTTTCGCTCAAGGACTTCGCCGGCAAGTCGGTCTACATCGCCTTTGTGAACCGCAACGAAAACGCTTCGATGGTGTTTGTTGACAACGTCAAAGTGGTGCGCGACATGAAGTTCTCTATTTCACTCAAGACGGATGCCATCGTGGTGGCTCAGACCGAACAGAGCATTGCGGGCACCATCACCATCGAGTCGCAGGAAGATGTCTACAACAGCTATAGCTTGGTGTTGAAAGACGGCAACGGCAACGAGGTGGATCGCATCGCCGCCACCAACGTGGAACTGAAGAAGGGCGACCGCTTGCCCTTTGAGTTTGCCAAGGCTCTGCCCCTGACGCTCGCCGAGGTGAATAACTTCACCATCGAGGTGACTTTGGGCGACTACAGCGAGTTGGTGAAGTCGTCGATTCAGAATAATGCCTTCCGCCCCACCAAGCGCGTGGTGCTCGAAGAGTTTACGGGTGTGACCTGCGGCAACTGCCCCTTGGGCATCCTCGCCATTGAGAATATTGAGAAGACGGTGGGCGACCAGTTTATCCCCATCTCGCTCCATGCCTACACGGGCGACCCGTGGGCTTCGGCTTCGAGCGGTTATGCTTCATATTTCGGCTTCTCGGCAGCCCCGAGCGGCATGGTGCAGCGCAGCGGCACCATCTCATCGCCCATGTACACCACAGGCGGTTATTACTTCACCAGCCCCAACGGCGACGTGTGGTATGACTTGGTGATGCAGGAGCTTGAAGAGGTGGCTATGGCAGACATCAGCGCCTCGATGATTGCCGACTCGGATAAGGGCACGCTGACCATCCCCGTGACGGTGAAGTATGCGCTCAATGCCACCGACTTGAACTTCAACATCTTTGCCGTGGTGCTCGAAGATAATGTGACTTACATTCAAGAGAACTATTTGGCTTCTACCTCCGACCCGAATTTGGGTGAGTGGGGTGCCGGCGGCAAGTATGGTTCTACCTACGCCGTGGTTCAGCACAACGATGTGGTGCGCCAAGTGGTTGGTTTGTCGTATGCCGGCACAGGCGGTTTGCTGCCGCAAGAGATGACTGCCGGCGAGGAATATAACGCCTCAATCACGACCGTCATTCCCACCACACTCACAAAGCTGCAGAACGCCAAGGTGGCTGTGCTGCTGATTGATGCCAACACGGGTGCTATTGTGAATGCTTGCGTGGCTCGCGCTCCGCAGACCGACAATTCCGCCATCGAGACGATTACCGCCACAGGCAACGTTACTGCCGTGGAGGTGTATGGTCTGAACGGTGTGCGCGTGGCTACTGCCCCGAGCTTCGAGGCTGCCCGCCTCGGTCTTGGCACGGGTGTCTATGTGGTGCGCTCACAAAGTGCCAACGGCACGAAGGTGCAAAAGGTGGTAATTAAGTAACACACTGCAATAGTCAGCACCCGCACGGAGGTTTCAACTTCGGGGCGGGTGCTGATGTTTTTTACCCTATGCACCAAGGTGAGGGCTGCGCATGATGCGCCCCACACGGTCACAACAAATTCACGAAACTAATTTAATATTCACTAATGTTTAATTTCTACACCTTATGAAAGTAAGTAAAACACTCAAAGCAGGCTTCAGCCGCCTCGTGCTGCTGTTGACCTTCTTCTGCGTCAGTCTTTCCGCCAAGGCGGTCGACTGGATCGACTTGCAGTTGGGCACGGAGTATGAAGTGCCGAACTTCGGTAAGTTCTATGGTAAGTTTACGGCTCCGAAAGCAGGCATCGTTAATGTGTCGTTTACGGGCGGTTCTACGGCTCCGAAGCCTTTCTATGACGAAGAGCTCGAGCAGAGTGTTGACTATGCCAACTCTTCAATGGGCTACGACTTTGTGGTCACAGCAGGCACGAATTATTATATCGGCACAGACTGGGCTCAGCAGGGTGGCACAATGGTGCTGACCATGGCAAGCGACGAAGGCATCAAGCTGACAGAGGCAAGCCCCGCCGAAGGCTCGGTGCTGGATCTTGGTGCCGGTGCCCAAGTGAATTTGTTGTTTAACATGAACATCACCGTGAGCAGCGGTGCGTTGGTGTATGGCAACAATCAGTCGGCAGCTTTGTCGGTGCACACTCAGGGCAACACCGTAACGTCGGAGCTCCGCACCGTGCTCTACACTTTGCTGCAAAACGGCAAGGTGAAGGCGGGCGACGAGCTGACAGTGCGCCTGAAGGGTCTGCGCTCTTCGAGCGACGCGAGCTTGATTTATGGCAACGACAGCGTGTTCGACATTAAGTATATCTGCCCCGAACTCCCCATCTCGTTGGTAGAGGAGAAGAGCATCTCAACGTTCTATTCTTATTGGTTCCCGGGCGACGAGAGCGGCATCATGCGACTCACCTTCTCGGGCGAACTGGATCCCACAGCTGCCAAGGTGACGTTTAGCTATGGCAATGCCGAGTCGTCAAGCTCGGGTGAGTATTACACCGAAAGCGTGCCCTACACCGTGGATGGCTGCACGCTGAGCGTGGACTTCACCGGCACGGTGCGCGACCCCAAGGCGATGATTACTTCGGGCACTATTTATAGCGTTTGCACCATCAGCATCACCAACGTGCGCGACGTGAACGGCAATTATGCCTACAGCCCCAACAGCGGCGCTTTGGGTTCGTTCTCAGAGCAGCCTGCCTATAAGGTGGCAAGCGGCGACTACTTGTGTGAGATTACTCCCGAGACAGGTTCTGACCTGTCGGATGCCAACGAGATTGAGATCTGGTTGCGCGGCACCGACAACGTGCACTACGACGGCATTCAGGTGGCTTACACCGATGCTTCAGGTCGCCACGAGGAGCAGCTGACCGAGGCTGACTACACAGCCGAGGTGATTGGCGGCAATGAGCCGGAAGTGACCTACACCATTGCCGTGAAGAAGGCTTGGAAGGACGCTTCTGACGTGGTGGTGAGCTTGTTGAACTTCATCAGCAAGACCGGCGAGACCGGCGG
The DNA here is from genome assembly GCA_964495625.1 of uncultured Prevotellaceae bacterium. Taxonomy (GTDB): domain Bacteria; phylum Bacteroidota; class Bacteroidia; order Bacteroidales; family UBA3663; genus Liminaster. Next base: position 7,507 of record CAZBWT010000078.1, read on the forward strand.
CGTAGAGGCTAAGTATAATGCCTTCGTCGTGACCGGCATCAACCCCGAGCAGGGCAGCACGTTGGGCTTCTTGAACCGCGGTGATGTGATTTCGGTTTCTACGAACCGCTCTAAGAAGATTAAGTCGTTCGTTTATGAGGTGCACGACTTGAATGCCGCAAGCTCGAACGATTACGTCATCAAGACGATGAGCTATTTGAGCCCCAATGCCGACAGCACGGTGTGGAAGAGCACCAACTATGGCAACTATAAGTTCTATACGGGTCATAAGTATAGCTTTGTGTTTAAAGCTTTTGCCAGCAACAATATTCACGAGACTCCGCTCGGCATAGACTCGGTAGTGGTGAACGGCGGCACGCAGCCTTATGTGTATAGCGACATCCTCTTCGAGTCGATTTCTCCGGTTGTGGGTTCTACGATTAGCGATGTTACGGAGAACCACTTCGTGATTACGTTCGACGGTTTGGTGAACATCAACAGCGAGACCTCGTTTGTGAACGTGGGTCAGGGCTTCACACAGTCGTTTGACGAGATTAAGAATTTGGTCGATGACAGCGAGTATTCTTATAAGTGGGAAGTTGTGGTGCCCGAGAGCTACCTCAAGACTTATCCCGGCTCGATGAGCCTCACGGTGGTTGCTGTGGATATGCAGGGCAAGCGAGTGCAGGGCAACCAGGGCGAAGATGAAGGTTCTTACTTCAGCTTCTCTTACACCAACACGGTGGGTGTGCCGAAGGTTACGTGCACTTACCCCACCGAGGGCGAAACGGTTGAGGAACTTAGCTACATCATTTTGTCGTGCAGCAAGGGCATTGTGCAGTCTTATGCCACAGGTGCTAAGCTGAAGTTGATTAATGCCAACACCAACGAGGAGGCTGCCACCGTTAGCTCGGTTACGGAGCTTGGCGGCGATAACTTCGACGAGATGCCGACTCAGGTTAAGCTCGAGCTCAACAAGACGGTTACCGAGAGCGGCAGCTATTATATGGAGATCCCCGAGGCTTATTTCTATTTGGGTTCGGCTGCCAACTACAGCAGCACTGCTTTGACGGTGAACGTGGTGATCGGTAACCCCACCGGCATCAACACTGTGGCTGCCGACAAGGCAACAGCTCGCAGCATCTTCGACCTTCAGGGTCACCGTTTGAGCAATGTTAACCGCCCCGGCATCTACGTCATCGACGGCAAGATGCAGGTGGTGCGTTAAAGGACTCGTAGGTTAGGGCGATAGATTGCAGGTTTGCGATGTATTGCCCCCTGTTAGGACAGCTCTCGTTTGAGATGCCATCTATTATAGAAAGGCTATGCTCGCCTCGCGCGGGCATAGCCTTTCGCTGTTTTTGCACCTCATTCCCCACCGTTTAACCTCTGCAAAAGCACATTATTGCATAAAGACGTTAATATTGTGCTAAAATCCCCCCCCGTTGTGACAATATTAGGAAATCAGCTTATATTTGCGGCGTGAAGCAATCAACCTAACGACTGCTTAATGCCGGTTAGTGATTGATTGAAGCGTGAATGATTTATTGGAGATGTGAATATACCGAGTGCCGTAAGCGATTTTAAGGATTTGGATATGTGTTGGTAGTGACTTGGTCAGAACATTTTGAAGGAATGCTCGTTGCGTAAAAGTAAAGACTAAGCGTATTTATGAACAACTAAGCGTAATTAACGACGAATAAGCGTAATTAAAAACGACGAAGCGCGAAAATTGAACTCTCGTTGTTCGTATCAAGGAAATCAGAAAGTTTGAGGCTGTTTTACATGAGCACTTAGCGATGGCTATGTGAGCAACGCGCATATTCATCTGAAAGGTAGAGACTTTATTTTGATCAGAAGGTAGAGTATCGGATATGTGAAAGGTAGAAAAATGGGTACCGTTTTGGCTCCTTTCTGCACATTAAATTGGGGGCTGGAACATCTTTTCTTTTCTCAATGGACATGGGCAGACTGGAGCCAAAACTCTCTCTTCTTCTGTTTCGGCTCTGCCCACACAACTCAAGTCTTAAGCAGCATGCTTATAACTTATGTGATTTGACTCAAAACTTATGTAGTAGAGAAGCTGCACGAATCACCGACTTTGGGGTCGGAACGTGAGAGCTTCTCTTTAA
>CAZBWT010000079.1:0-9537 GCA_964495625.1 uncultured Prevotellaceae bacterium
TGGCACAACTGCAAACCATCACTGCGTCGCTCAGCGAGGCGCAACGCACCCTCTTAGAGTCGTATGAAGGCTTGAAGGGCGAGAGCGGAGCCACCACCGGCTATGCCGAGCAGATGCAGGCTCTGAGCCGCAACATTGCCGGACTCAACACCATCTACGAGATTCAGTTGAAGAGCGTCAGCTCGCAGCTCGACACCATCGACAAGGTGAATGCCGGACTCAACAACATCCGCGCTATGTATGAAAATGGCTCGAACGACAGCTTCCGCATCCGTCAAGAAACCGAACACATGACGCAGACTCTTGCGCAGCTCAACGCCATCTACGAGCGCATGCTCCAAGCCATGACCGTCAATATGGGCTTCCAGGCAGCCCGTCCGGCGCAGCCCACAGCCGCGCAGCAGTATGCTCAGGCTCAGCAGCAATATGCCCAGCCCCAGCAGCCCTATGCGCCGCAGCCTGCCGACCCTCGCTACGCCTCGCAGCAACCCACTGCCTACCCCGGTCAGAACGTCTAACACCGCAAGGCTCATAACCCCCCCCCGCCGAGCCTTGCCCCCAACAAACATCACAGCACATACATGTCAGCATCAAATAATAGACTCTCGCCCCGTCAGAAGATGATCAACCTGATGTACATCGTCTTCTTGGCGATGATGGCGTTGAACATCTCGTCAGATGTCTTGAGCGGCTTCAAACACGTTGAAGATGCCCTCGAAGCCTCCAACCGAGGTGTGCAGGCACGCAACGAGAAGCTCTATAGCGAGTTTGAAGCCATACACGAGCAGAATGCCGAAAAGTCCGGCTTGTGGTTCAGTCGCGCGCAAGACGTGCGCGCACAGTCTGCCCAGCTCGTGCAGCTCATCGACTCGCTCAAGCTCCGCCTGGTGCGCTATGCCGATGGCGACAAGGGCGATGTGGCAAACATCAAGAGTCGTGAGAACCTCGAGTCGGTCAACTACATCATGCTCTCACCCTTGACCCACGGTGCCACCACCCTGCGTGAGGCATTAGAGACCTATCGCGAGTCGCTGCTCTCTTACCTGCCCGTCACCGACGGCAAGGTCATTGCCGTCACCCTCAGCACCGACGTGCCGGACAATGCCATGGGCGCAGCCACCTCGTGGGAGTCCGCCATGTTTGAAAACATCCCCCTCTCAGCCGCTGTCACCATCCTTGCTAAAATACAAGGCGACGTGCTCAATGCCGAGGGTGAAGCCCTTGCCACACTCATCAAGAGTGTCGATAGCGGCGACGTGCGCGTCAACCAGCTCTCAGCCTTCGTCATTCCCAACTCGCGCAACGTGATGCGCGGTTCGCAATATGAGGCGCAAATCGTCATGGCTGCCATCGACACCACCAGCACCCCCGACATCTACATCGGCGGCAAGCTCCTTGAGTCGGCTAAAAACGGTCGCTATTCGGTGGTCACCTCGCGCGAAGGCATCCAGACTCTCGAGGGTTACCTCGAAGTGGCACGCCCTGACGGCACACGTCAGCAGCTTCCCTTCAGTTCAGACTACTTTGTCAGCGAACCCACCGCCACCGTTTCAAACACCATGATGAACGTCATGTATGCCGGCATTGAAAACCCGCTGAGCATCTCTGTGCCGGGCATCGCATCGACGCAAATCTCCGCCTCGATGTCTAACGGCACCTTGTCACGCAAGGGTTCCGGTTGGGTAGCCAAGCCCGCCAAGGTGGGCGAAGATGCCGTCATCAGCGTCAGTGCCTCGCAGGGCGGTCGCAGTGTGCAGGTGTCGCAGATGTCGTTCCGCGTGCGCCGTTTGCCGGATCCCACTCCTTACATCTCCTATAAAGATGCTTCGGGCAACACCCAGCAGTATAAAGGCGGCAGCCCCATCAGCAAAAATGCTTTGCTCGCTGCCGGAGGGCTTCGCGCCGCCATCGACGACGGTCTGCTCAACGTTGAGTTCACCGTCAAATCGTTCCGCATAGACATCTTCGACTCGATGGGCAACGACATCCCCGAGGACTCTCAATCCGCCCAATTCAGCGAACGCCAGCTCACGGCGCTCCGCCGCTTGCAAAAGGGCAAGAAGTTCTTCATCACCCGCGTCAAAGCGGTGGGACCCGACGGCATAGAACGCACCCTGTCGCCCATCGAAGTGATCGTAAACTAAAAAGTAGAAACCGTCTTTTTAAAACATAAACCTATGAAAAAGATCTTGGGAATATCGAGCCGTGTGTGGTGCACACTCATCATGAGTGCCGCCTGCCTCGGCATGGCTGACGCACAAAGCTCCGTGCGACGCGTACCCCGCAAAGACTCATCGCCCGCAGCTGCCACCACCGAGAAGCCCGGCTCCGTCAAGAGCACCAAGAGCACGAAGACAACCGCCAAGAGCGACAAGCCTACCGCTACGCCCGCGGCTCGCCCCGACGATGCTGAGGTTGCCACAGCGGCTCGCCATGCCGAGGCGGGCAAGACCGACAATGCCGCCCCCGTGAAGCGCACCGCCACCAAGAAGCCCGCTGCCACCACAACCACAGCCACGGGCGACCACGTGACACTTCGTGCACAGGCTTTCGACGAGTATCAGAAGCGCGACGACAGCAATGCCACCTGGCAGCGCACCGTCTATCGCGAACTTGACGTGACGCAGGGCAGCAATGCCTCGCTCTACTATCCCGTGGAGCCTACCGACGGGCTGACCAACTTCTTCCGCGTCGTCTTAGACTTGGTGGTGAAAGGTCAGGTCAAAGCCTACGAATACTTAGACGGTCGTGAAGTGTTTACCGACAAATACCTCATCAACGTCACCGACATGTTGAATAAGTTCCAGATCTACTACACGCAGAAGCCCGCTTCGGGTCGCGCTGCCGCCACCATCGAGATTGACGAAAACGACGTGCCGAGCAACGAGGTGCTGAGTTACTTCGTCAAAGAGCGTTGGGAGTTCGACCGCACCACGTCACACTACGGTCCGCGAGTCGTGGCGATCTGCCCCGTTTTGCATCGTGCCGGAGACTTCGGCGGTGAGGCTTTCAAATATCCCATGTTTTGGTTGAACTACGAAGACCTGCGCCCCTATCTGCGCAAGCAGCTCATCGTGAGCGACGGCATGAATGCCGCTCCGCGCTACACCATGGAAGACTTCTTCTCGTTGGCGCAATATCAGGGCGACATCTACAAGGTGCAAAACCTGCGCGGTCTCTCGCTCATGCAGCAATATCCCGATGCCGACACCTTGAGCCTTAAGCGTGCTGAAATAGACCGCGACCTTCATCGTTTTGCCGACAGCATTTGGGTGAGTGAACCTTCGCCCGAAGAGTTGGCTGCCAAGAAGGCGGCTCCGCGCACCACTCGCGCCGCTACAGCTGCTGCCTCAACCGCAGCCACCGCCAATGAAGGCGCTGCCCCTGCCGGCGAGAAGATTAACCGCCGCACCAAGAAGACCGTAGACGTGGCAGCCGCCGAAGCCGAGAAAGAGGCGCAGCAGCAAGAGCTCGAACAGCGTGCTGAGCGCACCGGTGCCGCTCACAGCGTTCGTCGCTCGCGTCGGTGACCCCACTCCCTCAATTCCACAGAAATCGTTTTCATAACGAATTATAGATTATTTGTGCGCCTTCGGCGAGAGCAACACCCCACTGGTTGATGTTCTCGCCGAAGTTTTTTAATCGACGGCTACCCACATCGTTGCCCTGCGAAGCGAGGTGCAGTGGGGGTGCTAACGCAGTGGGAGAGGGGCTTGCCGTGCGGTCGCCACTGCCCGCCATTGTGGTGGGCGGAGACCGCTTGGATGTCGTCGACCAACGACGTTAATCATGCCGATAAAAACATGAACGCGCCGACCGCTGCACACTTCGAGGGCGCACTGCAAAAAGAGCTCGCCGCCCATTACTCACGTCAAGATGCCCTAAAATAAGAGGGCGGCGACCACCGCCCACATCGTTCGTGCATAATGCGGACTTAAATGGTTAAAATTCACCCCACAACTACACCCGCTCCACCGTGAAATGTTACAAAATTAAAGATATTTGGTTTAAAGTTGACGAAAAACACAAACCTGATTATACCCCACTTGCGCAATGGAAAACGCATTTTTGACCGCCTCTGAAACACAATTTTAGGTCAATAATTCTAATAGTTGTTTGCAATGTTAATTATATAACAATTAACTGTTAAATTTCCCGCTTTCTCTTAAATGTTATCTTTGCCCATAGGGCATTTGTTTAGGGCAAAATATTAAGATTTACCTTTACACCGATTTATGCCATGGGGGCATGCAGACCTCGAGTCGACCATGATTTGAAATCTGCATACATACCATCACCAATGATCAACATTTCAAAACAAATACAATAACACAATTAACACACACATGAAAAATCACGGAAGAGGAAGAACGAACCTCAAAGCGTGTCTTTTGACCACTCCGCTGCTTTGCATGGTGGTTGCAAGTTGCCAAGACAGCGACTTCGACAAATACTATGAGCGGCCCAGTTGGATGGAAGCACCCGCGTGGAACGTTCTTGAACAGCGAGGTGATTGCAAAACTTACCTGCAATTAGTGGGTAAAACTTTGTACTCCAAGCAGATCTCCGGATCTGGTAGTTACACGTTCTTCGTGCCAACCGATGAGGCGTTTGAGGCATTCTTTGCCGACAATCCTTACGGCTACAAGTCGGTCGATGACATTCCGGCTGACATGGCTTCTGAAATCGTGTCGTTCACAATGCTCTACAACGCCTATCCCTGCGACAGCTTGGGCAACACGTTGGACGGCTACAACACCTGGACGCGCGGTGCCGCCTACAAGCACCAAACGCCATCTTACGAAGTGCTGACTCGCGACTACATGAACGGCGACAGCATTTGGGTCTATAACAACAAGAAAGGCACAATCGCAAGCCCGGTGAATAACTACCGCTACTTGCCCGTCTTCACCAAAACTTATTGGAAGGAAAATGCTTTGAGTGAAAATGACTACAACGCATTCTATCCCACGTCTGACGGCTCTGTCTGGTCGGACTACGGCAATGTGTTGGGCGCTCAAATCAAGGAGGTGTCGTCCGGCTCGGGTGACCTCTATTGTGAGAACGGAGTGATTCACTTGATGGATAAAGTGGTGTTGCCCCTCAAGAACCTCGACCGCATGATTATCGACTACGGCAACGAGTCGCAGTCGTCGCTGCCAAGCAACGTGAAGGGTGGCGCGTGGTCTACGCTCAAAAAGATGCTCTATCACAAAACGGGCGACGGCAACTATCAGTTCTTGAGCTACAGCGAAGACGCTAACTGGACGCATTACTTCGAGAAGATGTATCCCAATCGTGATCTCTCTTCCCTCAAGTTGCGCGACTATTCGGGCACGCTGCCTTTCAATTTGAACGACGAGGGTTACTCCGGTTCGGTTGAAGGCGACAATGCCTACAACAGCGGTGCCACCTTGTTCGTGCCCGATGAGCAGGCCATGTCTGACTACCTGAACAACCGTATCTTTGCTTACCTCGACGAAAGTGAGAAGGGCGATATTGACGTTGCCTTCAACAGCCTTTCAGAAGAGGTGCTCCCCAAGGTTTGGAATTCTCTGTTTGCCAACGGCATTGTTTGGCCCTCGCACTACGAGAGCGCACAGAACCTGATTGGCTCTAACGAGTTTATCAACGGTGGTCGTTCGGGCAACAACTTCTCGTCGGTGGTAGAGCAGTCTGCCATGGCTTCGAACGGCGCTGTGCACGTCATCAACTTCTTCCCCAAGACAGCCGCCTTCGAAGGTGTGGGTTCGCGTTTCTTGCTCGACCCGAGCTTCAGCTTGATGGAACAGGTTTATGCCTCCACCTACCGTACGAGCATCTACTCAACAATGTTGCTTTCACCCTTGTCGAACTATAATCAGGTTGACTTGACGGTGATTTTGGCAAGTGATAAGATGCTTAAGTCGCGCTATGGTCTGTATTATGATGCTGTTGCCGCAGCCTTCAAAAATAGAGGCGACGCTGATGTTTCGTCGTATGTGAATGCCATGGCAAGAATGAGCTACATTGAGCGCGACACCACCGACCGCCTCGACCTGACGGTCGACCCGCTGGAAGGAGCTTATGGCGGTTGGGCTTACACCACCACTTATTTGGGTGAATTGATTCGTTATAAAACAATCGGCAGTATGGTGTCGGGCAAGCCTGCCATCGCCATCCAGAGCAACTACAACCTGAACATCGGCGGTGACTCAAAGTATAACACCACCCCCGACCCTTCAGATGATAATCGCTACTCGGTGATGCCGCAGACCGAATCGCCCGACTGGATCAACTCGGTGGTTGCTATCGAAGATCCTACCTACGACGGATATAACAACGGTAAGGTTTACACGCTGTTAGATGAGAACCTTGCTGCTCTTGGTTATCTGAGCAGCGAGACGACCTACTCCCCCGTGCAATATTTGGAGTGGTATTTGTGCTGCGACTCGGCACAGGTGTCCCCCAAGCATTCCCTCTTTAAGACTTTGTGGGACTTGGCTAAGGAGGCAACCACGGCTCCGACCATGGGTTCAGGCTTCTGGACCGTTTTGGTGCCGACCGACGAGGCTTTGCAATATGCTGTCGATAAGGGCTACTTCTTAGACCCCGAAAAGATGGCAAAGTTGCAGAAGTTGCACAACAACGACGCTACCAATTACCCCGAAAACTATGCCGACACGGCTGCTAACCTCGTGAACGTCTACCTCCTTTCAGGCGACATCTATCCTGACGACGGTTTGAGCACGCTCTACACCTCGGGTGCTTGGTCGGCTCCGTCGGCTTTGGTTGATATTTCGTCGGGTTGGCCCGTATCAACCAGCTATAAGCCTATGACTGATGTGTGGGAAGACTTTATGTCAGGCACCACAAAACTCACAATGCGCCTCAACAAGGTGGGCGATACGCACAAGTTGCGCTTCTTGGGCAGAGACTATGAGTCGGGTAGCTATGTGGCTGCCAAGGCTATTAATGCAAGCCAATTAGATGGTACACGATTCGACAACATGGTAGTGCGTGAGTTGGGTCAGAGCAACGTCATGGCGGAACGTGCCGTCATTCACAGCTTGAACGGCTTCGTGCTGTATCAGATTCAGTCGAAAGAGTGAGCGAGCCGTTTTTAGTTTTACCAAAAAATCAGTATAACGATGAAAAAGATATTCAGTGTATATCTGGTGCTCGCCCTCTGGTGTCTCTGCTCCGGTGTCGCTTTGGCTCAGAAAGTCCTGATCCGAGGCGTCATCATGGACGGTACATTCAACGAGCCCATGTACGGTGCCAGCGTCGTATGGCAGAATAAGGACGGACGTACCGTAGGCGGTATGCAGTCCAACTTCGACGGTAGCTTCTCCCTCCAGGAGATGCTCAAGCCGGGCGACGTGCTGGTCGTTTCATTTACGGGTTACGGCAAGGAGTCCGTACCGATTACCTCAGACCGCACGGTCTACAACATCACCCTTAAGGAGGAGACCGTGGCCTTGAAGAGCGTTGAGATTCAGGCCACTCGTAAGACCAACGCAGGTATGATGAACATCAACGAGCGCGATATGACCACCGCCTCGAAGAAGATTGATATGACCGAACTCGAAGACCTGGCCGTCGCCGATGTGACGGACGCCTTGCAGGGTCGTGTGGCCGGTGTGGATATGGTTGCCACTTCCGGCGCCCCCGGTTCAGGTATGTCTATCCGTATCCGTGGTACCACCTCTATCAACGGTTCGTCCGAACCTTTGATTGTGCTCGACGGCTTCCCCTACGAGACGACTATCTCGAACGACTTCGACTTCTCGACAGCCGACGAGAATGACTATGCCACCATGTTGAACATCGCTCCGGACGATATTAAGGAAATCACCGTCTTGAAGGATGCAGCCGCCACCGCCATCTATGGTTCGAAGGGTGCCAATGGTGTATTGTTGATTACCACCAAACGTGGTGCGGTATCTAAGCCCACCATCTCTTATTCGTTCAAGGGTTCTATCTCTACGCCGGGCGACGGCATCCCGATGCTCTCGGGTGACGAGTATAAGACCTTGATCATGGATGAGCTGTTTAACGCAGGTAAGGTCTTCAACGGCAGCACTTATCAGGAGCTTGCCGACGATGCCAACAACCTCTATAACTACTACAACTACGGTCAGAACACCAACTGGTATAATGAGGTGACTCAGACGGGTTATTCGCAGGATCACAGCATCGCCATCTCGGGCGGTTCTGCCAAGGCTAAGTATCGTGCCTCGTTGAACTATTATGATGCTGACGGTACCACCATCGGTGAGTCATATCAGCGCCTCCAGACACGTGTCAACTTGGACTACAACATCTCTGAAAAGTTGACCTTCTCGGCTTCAATGACCTACAACTACTCGGTGACCGATCGTAACTACGTGACCTATCTGAAGAGTTCGGTGAACGTGCTCAGTCAGGCCTTCAACCGTGCGCCGAATATGGGTGTCTATGCCTACGACGAGACCGGTACACTGACCAACAACTACTTCACCCCGGCTGCCGACCTTTCGGGCTCTTATTGGACGGGTGCTTATTCCAGCCCCTACAACCCCGTGGCTATGGCCAACGACGGTTTCTACACGCAGAAGGCTAACCGTATCTTGCCGAACATGAGCTTGCAGTGGCGCCCCTTGAACTGGTTCCGCTATCAGTTGGATGTCAGCTTCGACGTGTTCAACAATAAGGATAATGCCTTCGTGCCTCAGTCGGCTACGGGTCGCCCCTGGACGGAAACTTCCGTCAACGTGGCTCAAGACCGCGACCAAGAGTCGTTTGCCTTCCAGACCTACAATAAGTTGTTCTTTACCCCCAATTTGGGCGAAGATCACTCGTTGCAGATGATGTTGGGTGTGAATACTTCCGACACCCGCTCTAAGGGTGTGGCTTTGGCTGTGAGCAACACGGCGAGCACCGAGCTGACCGACCCGTCGAACGGCGGTTTGGTGGCAGGCACCAGCAGCAACCTCTCATCTTATTCCAACGAGGTGCGCTCGGTGGCATTCATCGGTCAGGTGCAATATTCGTTCTTAGATCGCTACATCCTCGGCTTGGCTTGCAACTACGAGGGCTCATCGAAGTTCGGCGATGGCAATCGCTGGGCATTGTTCCCCTCTGTGTCAGGTCGTTGGCGCTTCTCCGACGAGGAGTTCCTGAAGGAGTGGGGCGAGAAGATTAAGCTCTCTGAAGGTTCTCTCCGTTTCAGCTACGGTGAGTCAGGTAGCTCGCGTGCCTTGGGCAACTACGCTTCACAGGCCACTTACTACACTTATGGCTTCACCTATTTGGGCAACAAGGGTACGGCTCAGAGCGGTCTTGAACTCGCCAACTTGAAGTGGGAGAAGACAAAGTCATTCAACGTCGGTATCGACCTCGGTTTTTGGGAGAACCGTTTGAATGCTCACTTGGAGTGGTATTATAAGACCAGCGATCAGCTGATTGTGAAGTCGCGTGCCATTCCGACTTCGACCGGTTTCGCTTCGGCTGCCTATATCAACAATGCGGGCATGAAGAATAAGGGTATCGAGTTCGATGCCGACTACGTCATCT
>CAZBWT010000080.1:0-1889 GCA_964495625.1 uncultured Prevotellaceae bacterium
GCGTCCCACTGAGCCTCGGTCATGCGGAGCATCAAGCCGTCTTTGGTGATGCCGGCGTTGTTGACCAAGATGTCAATGTGACCAAAGTCTTTGTGCACCTCGGCTACGACGCGCTCGGTGTCTTCGAAGCTGGCAGCGTTTGAGGCATAGCCTTTGCCTTTCACACCCAAAGCCACGATTTCAGCCTCGGTGGCTTTACCATTCTCGTCAATCACCAAGTCGGTGAATGCTACGTCTGCACCTTCGGCAGCAAACTTCAATGCGATGGCTTTGCCAATGCCGCGTGCGGCACCTGTTACCAAAGCTACTTTACCTTCAAGTAATTTCATAATTGGTAGATATTAAGTTTATTGTTTTAGTATGTTTGTTATCAGATGTTTGTTTTTTTGAGGGGTATCTTTGTTTCACCGCGGGTGGGGTGGCGCAGCGAAGACTTAGCGCAGTATGCCATGGAAGACCATCTCGAAGATGCAGTCGCGCAACTTGACGGTGGGCACCCCTAAGTCGGTGAACTGCCCGCGTATGTTGGGCAAGTCGATGCCGCGCAAGGCATAGTGGATGGTGACCGCCACCACGCTGGCATTGTCGATGCGGAAGGTGCCTTCGTCGATGCCTTGCTGCAAGATGGTGCGCAAGATGGTGAGTTCGCGCACGTCCAACCGACGGCGGGCATGCTCCAACTTGAGCACGTCGCGAAAGAAGTCGGCACGCAGCGAGCCGTTGCGCAACACGGTCTCTTTCACTTGGTCCAGACGACAAATGATGTAGCGACGCAACTTCTCGTCGGCGGGGAGGTCTTTGGGCAAGATTTCTTCAATGCGTTCGATGATGCGCGAGGTCTCGGTTTCGATGACCGCCATGAAGATGTCGTCTTTACTCTTAAAGTAAGTGTAGAGCGTCCTTCGACCTTTGTCTGAAGCCGCAGCGATATCGTTCATGGTCGTGTTGTCAAAGCCTTTGGCAGCAAAGAGCCTACGCGCCACATCTATCAGTTCAGATCGGGTGTTGTTCATTGCACATTTCTTTAATAATTGCGCAAATGTAGGTCTTTTTGTTGAATTGCAAAAGGTTTTGCACAAAAATGTCGCACCGATGGGGCGAAGGGGGCGATGCGCTCGGCAGCTCGGTGCTGTAGTGAGGCACGGTTAGCGGTCGAAGGGGGTGCGCACCACGACGTGGCTCGAGAAGTTGTCGGTGCGCTCTACGCACAGGTGCACGGGGATGCGCTCGCGGAGTTTTGAGACGTGGCTGATGATGCCTATCTGTCTGCCTCCGCCGTGACTGTGCAGCCGCTCGAGCACGCTGAGGGCATTGTCGAGGTAGCCCTCGGAGAGGGAACCGAAGCCTTCGTCGATGAAGAGCGACTCGATGTGCAAGCCGTTGTCGTTGAGCTGCGACAAGGCAAGGCTGAGGGCGAGGCTCAAGATGAAGGTCTCGCCGCCACTCACACCGTTGACGACGCGCTCCACACCGCCGTCAGCAAGGTCGCGCACCAAGATGACAAGGCTGCCGGTGCGGCAGAGCAACTCGTAGCGCGGACAGAGCGCGTGGAGGATGTGGTTGGTTTGCTCCAAGAGGAGCTGGAGGGTCCACGACTGCGCCACGTTGCGGAACTTGTCGCCGTCGTTGCTGCCAAAGATTTCGTCGAGGCTATTCCACCGCTCGAAGTCGGCTTTGAGTTTTTCTAACTGCCGGGCAAATTCGCTCCACGACTTGCGCCGCTCGTCGTCGTTGGTGAGTTGGGCGCGTGTGGCATAGTATTTTTCTTCTACCTCTTTGAGCTGCGGACGGGCGGCGGCTATCTGCTCGGAGAGTGACTCGGCGGTGACTTCTGCCGGAGGCAGTTGGGGCGAGGCTGCGAGTTCGGCAGCTTCACGCTGCAGGGTCTC
>CAZBWT010000080.1:1989-5598 GCA_964495625.1 uncultured Prevotellaceae bacterium
GTCGGGGGTGAGCGACGCGGGGTGTTCTTCGGGGGCTTCCGAATCCGGTTCGACAGCTTGCGCTGTGCCCCACTGCGGCTCTAACTGCCTGAGGCGGACAGCGTAGGCATCAGCCTCAGCTTGCCACTGACGCTGCTGTGCGGTGGCGAGTTGCCATTGTTCGCGAGCCTGGGTCAGCTCGGTGCAGCGACGCACCTGCTGTTCGATGTGCTGCACGAAGAGCTGTGGCTGCGAGAGCCACGAAGCGCGCCATTCGGGGTCGGTGAAGTAGGCATTGAGGTCGGTGAGCTGTTGCTCATATTGCCGGGCAAGGTCGGCACAGTGTTGCGCCGAGTTTTGCAGGTCTTGCTCTAAGAGTTCTTTGCGGCGCACGGCTTCAGCATGACGTGTGGCGAGCGCCGAGGCTTGCTGCATCGCAGTGGTGTAGCGCGACTCGGCTTCGCGCCACTGACGGTCGCAATCGTCGGCTTGCTGCAACTTGACCTTCAGGGCTTGTTGGGCGGCGAGCAGGTCTTGTTGGGCTTGCTGCAAGGTGTCGGCAGTGGCAGTGGCGATGCCGGCTATGGGCAAGGCGAGCAGGCGGTCGGCGGTTTGTTGCAAGCGCCCGGTGGCAAGGGCGAGCTGGCTGCGGGTTTGCTGCAAGAGTTTCTGTTGTTCGCTTTGACGGCTGCGCAGGGCTGCCTCCTGCCCTTTCGCCTCAGTCCACCGTTGTTGCGCCTCGGCTCGGAGGCTTTCAGCCCGGGCTATGAGTTGGGTCAACACCTCGTCGGTGGAGATCTGATGGTCTCGGCTGCCACACACGGGGCACGGGTCGCCGGGGCGAAGCTGCGCGCGGCAGGCGCGAGCCCAGTCGGTCATGGTGTTGGCCTGCTGGCGATAGAGGCGATCGGCATCGGTGTATTGTTGACCGCAGAGCTGACTGCGCTGCTCGGCAAAACGTATCTGCTCGGGCAGTTGACTCAATGTCGCCTCGATTTGCCGGCAGTTGGTGCGCACTTCCGCCTCAGCGGCTGCAAGCTGCGCGCGTGCCTGCAAGAGTTGCTGGGCTTCTGCCACGGCTTTTTGTTGGGCATGGAGCTCTTCTTGTTGGCGAAGCAGTGCGTCGCGGTGAAGGGCTTCGAAGGCTTGGCGCGCCGCAAGACGCTGCGCGTCGAGGGTTTTGCAGACTTCAGCTCCGCGCGCCATGGACTCTTGCATCTTTTGGCAGTCTTGTTGCAGCACGGGCAGCTGCTGCCGCTTGGTTTGGGCGGTCTGTTCTTCTTTTTTGATGTTTTGCTGACATGTGGTGGCATTCTCCAATCCCAACATGATGGTTTGGCGGTATTCCACCCAAGGTGCATAGGGGGCTAATTGCTCAGCCTGCTGTTCTAAGTCTTTGCCGCGCTGCTCTAAGCGGCGGGCATAGCGGCTCAAGCTGACAAGGTCGCGCTGCCGAGCGCTCCACTCTTGCTGCGCCTCGGCGCGTTGCTGCGCCACTTGGCGGCTTCGGTTGACCAGGTTGAGTTGCTGCTCTAAGAGTTGTAGGGCTTCGGAGGCTTGCTGCCGCCGGGCGGCTAATGCCCGGCTTTCGGCGGTGAGGTTGTCACGCTCGTCAGCGGTGAGCAGCTGCACGGTGCCCAGACGTATCTCGGCATCGTCTTTGGCACGTTTGGCGTTGAGGGCATGTTCGTGCAAGCGCTGCGAGATGAGTGTGTAGATGTCGTTGCCGACCAGCTTTTCGAGTATCTCGCTCTTGTCGCGCCGTGAGGCCCGGAGGAACTCGGCAAACTGGTTTTGGGGCAGAAGTACGGTCTTGGTGAACTGTTGGTAGGTAAGACCTATGACGCGGGGTATCACCTCATCACACTCGCGGGCGTTGGTGGCGATGACGGTTTGGTCGGTGAGGTTGTGCAGTTCGCGCACCTTGCCCTGAAATCGCCCGGTGGCTTTGCGGCGGGCACGGGCTATGCTCCACACGGCGCGGTAGCGTTTGCCGTCGTCGGTGGTGAAGGTGACCTCAGCTAAGGCATAGCCGCAACCCCGGCGCACGATGTTGCGCACGTCGGTGACGGCAATGTCGGGGTTGTCGCTATCCATGGCGAAGCGGTCGGCGCGTTCGGCATTCACACCGTAGCGCGACACTTTGTCGTAGAGGGCTATGGTGATGGCATCGAGCAGGGTGGTCTTGCCCGCCCCGGTGTCGCCGCAGATTAAGTAGATGGGCTCGCCCGAGAGTGCGCCTTGCTCAAAGTCGATGTCTGCCTCGACGATGGAGGCAAGGTTTTCTATCTTTAAGTGTACAATTTTCATGTGGGGTGACTCAGGGTTAGGGTTTGGCGGTTTTCACCTCTTCGACGATGCGGTTGAAGAGCTCTATTTGCTCGGCACTCATGTCGGTGTCGGTTTTCTCTTTGTAGTATGCCTTTGCCAAGTCAAGGGGGTCGATGGCTCGCAGCTCGCTTAAGTCGCGCACGGTGATGGCTTGCGCTTGCTCCGAACGCTCGGGGTAGGTGTATTTGATGTCGCAAAATCGCGCTTGTTTGCCTTCGAGTGCCCGACGGATGCGCTCTTTGAGGTCGGGCGCGGGACTGCCTTCTTGCAGCACATTGGCTTGCAGGTAGGCGCGACGGTCGGCGGGAAAGTCGCGGAGGGCTTTGACCACGACATCGGGCGCGGCGGGCTTGGCGGGGATGCGCAGCACGGGCATCAGGGTGTCGTATTCTTCACGCAGCAGCTGCACGCTGCCACGTGTCACCTCGCCGATGATGACTCCATGGAGGTAGGTTTCGTCGAAACTGATGGGGATGGGCGCGCCGGCATAGCGCACGTTGGGCAAGCCGCTTAAGGGAGCGGGGTTGTGGATGTGACCTAAGGCGATGTAGTCGTAGAGGGATGCCACAGGGGTGATGTCGAAGCTGTCTTTGCCCCCTACCCCTTGGCTCCACGCGCTGCTGTCGGTGTTGGCAACGGCGGCTAAATGCGCCATGAGCACGATGGGTACATCGGGGTTGACGGCTGCCGCCCGGCTGTGCAGGCGGGTGAAGAGTTGCCGGGCTCGCGCGGAGTAGCTGTCGTCGCCCTCATCGGTGTGCGGCAGGTTGCCCGAGTAGGTGTGCGGCACCGCTACGACATAGCCCACGGTGGTGCCTTGACGCTGCACGGCAAAGATGTGGCGGGTGTAGTCGGGCTCACCGTCGCTCTTCGCCAACGAGCCTACAACGGTGACGTTGAGGGCACTCCACAAGCGGTTGGGGGCTTCGAGTCGCGAGGCACTGTCGTGGTTGCCGGCAATGATGAAGATGTGCATGTCGGGGCATGCTTCGTGGAGGGTGACGACGGTGTCGTAGTAGAATTGCTGCGCCTCAACGCCGGGCAGAGCATTGTCGAAGATGTCGCCCGCCACGAGCAACGCATCGGGACGTTCGGAGCGTATGGTGTTTAAGAGGTTGTTGAAGAAGTGACGGAACTCTTCGTCGCGACTATGCTGAAAGAAGTTCTGCCCAAGGTGCCAGTCGGCAGTATGTATGAATTTCATCGCTGTGCATGAATTCGTTATGGGTCTGTTGCCTTAGTAGTTTTCTACGCGCTATGCATCAAGCTTTACTTAGTAGTTTTCTACACGCAACGCAT
>CAZBWT010000080.1:5698-9531 GCA_964495625.1 uncultured Prevotellaceae bacterium
CTTTACTTAGTAGTTTTCTACACGCAACGCATCGAGCTTTAAGAAGATGAAAAGCAGGATGGTGAAGGACCAGAGACCGGAGCCTCCGTAGCTGAAGAAGGGTAAGGGGATGCCAATGACGGGGCATAGACCGATGACCATGCCCACGTTGATCAGCACGTGGAAGATGAAGATGGAGGCGACGCAGTAGCCATAGACCTGAGCAAAGACGGTGCGTTGCCGCTCGGCTAAGTGCACCAGTCGGGTGACGAGCACGGCATAGAGCAGCAGCAACAGGGTGCACCCAACGAAGCCTTCTTCTTCGCCCACCGTGCAGAAGATGAAGTCGGTTTCTTGTTCGGGCACGTAGCTGAGTTTGGTCTGTGTGCCCTCAAGGTAGCCCTTGCCTAAGAATCCACCCGAGCCGATGGCTATCTTGGCTTGGTTGACGTTGTAGCCGGCTCCCTTGAGGTCGTCTTTCATGCCTAAAAGCACTTCGATGCGCACGCGCTGGTGGTCTTCGAGTTTGTTGAAGGCAAAGTTGACGCTGTAGAGGAAACCGACACCAATCACGGTGAAGAGGGTGACGACGAGGTAGGGTATCTGCTTGCGCACCAGGTAGAGCCAGATGGCATAGCCGGCATCGAAGGCACAGACCGCCCATGCCACCCAACGATAGGGTAGGTTGACCTCAGGGAGGAGCCAATGAACCAACAGCACCACCACGATGGCTACTGTGGGCACGATGAGCGCCACGCGAAACGCGGTGCGGTTTTTGGCATAGCAGAGGAAGAGTACGGCGGCTAAGTAGGCTAACAGGGTGCAGACGATGTTCTGCCCCATAGCCGATGGCTCACCCGTGGCGAGGTCTACGCTATAGCGCAACCCAAGCACGAAGATGGCAATGGCGGTGATGCCCCCAAAGAGCACCATGCCCGACATGCCCTGGCGGTAGAAGAGCAGGATGAGCGAGAAGTAGACGAGCGCAGAACCGGTCTCGCGCTGGGCTATGATAAGCCCCACGGGGATGAGGATGATGAGCGAGGCTTTGATGAAGTTCCAGGGTTGCAGAAACTTGAAGTTGTAGGTGTTGAACAGCCATGCCAACATCAGCGAGGTGGTAATCTTGCCGAACTCTGCGGGCTGGATGCTGAAGCTGCCTATCTTGAGCCATGAGTGGGAGCCTTTAATGTCGGGCGCGACGAAGATGGTGACGGCCAACAGCCCCAACATGGCAAAGTAGAGCACCGGAGCGTAGGTGGTGAAAATCTTCTTGTCTAAGCTCAAGATGGCTGCCGCCAAGATGAAGCCGAGTATCATCCACACAAACTGCTTGCCCGCGGGGCGCGCAAAGTCGAAGATGCTGGCATCGTCGAAGCTGTAGCTGGCGGCATTGATGGTGAACCATCCCGCCACCACCATGACGACGTAGATGATGATCGTCGCCCAGTCGAGTGAGCGAAAGAAGTTGGTGCTGCGCATTTGCTTGTGGGGTTATTTCGGGAGGTTCATGTATTGAAGGGTGGAAGACTCGAGCATGCGGTCTTCGAGGTATTTGCGGTTGTCGGCAATCGTACCCGTGAGGTATTTCTCCATGACCAGGCTGCCGATGGGCACACCAAAGGTGGCTCCGAAGCCGGCATTTTCGACATAGACGCAGATGGCTATCTGCGGGTCGTTCATCGGCGCAAAGCCCATAAAGACGGAGTGGTCTTTGCCGTGGGGGTTCTGCGCCGTGCCGGTCTTGCCACACACCTCAATGCCGGGCAGGTTGGCAATGCGGCAAGTACCCCCGGTGACGGCGGCACGCATACCCTCGACAATGTAGTTGTAGTTGGCGCGATCAACCAGAGTGTGGTGCTGCACCAAGAAGGTGTCGGGAATGGATGGCTCGTCTTGTATCTGCTTGATGACGTGGGGAATGTAGTAGTAGCCGCGGTTGGAGATGGTGCTCGCCAAATTGGCAATCTGCAACGGTGTGGCAAGAATCTCGCCCTGACCGATCGAGATGGAGACGATGTTGAGCGACTTCCACTTGTCGGTGCGGAAGGCTTTGTTGTAGTATTGCACGTTGGGAATGAATCCGCGTCGTTCGTTGGGCACGTCTACACCGAGTTTGTAGCCGTAACCCATCGAGATCATGTATTGCTTCCACACCTCAAACGACTCTTGTAGACCTTTGTACTTGCGGTTGTCTACCACCGCACGGAAGGCTGCACAGAAGTAGGCGTTGCACGAAGTGGCGATGGCGGGTATGAGGGGCAGCGGCGAAGCATGCCCGTGGCAACCTAACTTGAAGCCGCCCACATGGTAGCCATGGTTGCAGGCAAAGGGTGTGGCAGGGGTGATGACTTTCTCTTGCAAGGCTATAAGCCCCTGCGTGGGCTTGAAGGTGGAGCCGGGGGGATAGGCTGCCGAGATGCTGCGGTCGTAGAGCGGCTTGTAGGGGTCGTTCATCATGGCACGGTAGTTCTTGCCGCGCTGGCGACCCACGAGGAGCGTGGGGTCGAACGTAGGACTCGACACCATGCAGAGTATCTCGCCCGTCTGCGGCTGTATCGCCACCACGGCACCAATCTTGTCGTGCATCAACTGCTCGGCGTATGCCTGCAAGTCGGCATCAATAGTGAGGGTGAGGTTCTTGCCCGCCACCGGTTCTGAGTCAAACTTGCCGCCTTCGTAGCTGCCTTTGACGATGCCGTGGGCGTTGCGCAGCAGTATCTCTTGTCCTTTCACACCGCGCAGATACTTCTCGTAACTTTTTTCCACTCCGAGGTCGCCGGTGTAGTCACCCTGCTGGTAGTAGTCGTCTGCCTCAATGTCGTCGGGCGACACTTCGCGAATGTTGCCCAACACGTGGGGCGCTATCTTATATTTGTATTGGCGTATGGTGCGCGGACGTATCTCGAAGCAGGGGAATTTATAGAGCTTCTCTTGCAGCAGTCCGTAATCTTCGCCCGAGAGCTGGGTGGCGAAGACTTGCTGTGTGAAGGGGGAATAGCCGGGGTTGCGACGACGGTCTTTGATTTCCGCCATGCGCTGGTCGAAGGTTTCGCGCGTGATGCTGATGGTCTTGCAGAAGTCGAGCGTGTCGATGTTCTTCACCTCACGCATGGTCACCACCAAGTCGTAGGCAGGCTGATTGTAGACGAGCAACTTGCCGTTGCGGTCGTAGATCTCGCCTCGCGCAGGGAACTTGGTGCGCACCAGGTGGGCATTGCGCGCCGCCTGCTCTTTGAGGTCTTCGTCGATAACCTGCAAATAGAATAAGCGCGTGGTGTAAATCAAGACGATAGCAACGATGATGCCAATGAAGGCGAAGCGTCGCTTCTCGAGTTCAAAATTATGCCGCATGGGTTATTTGCTGTTGTTAGCGACCTCTAAGATGAAGATGAGCAGCGAGGTGAGCACCACGCTGAGCACCACCTTCAGCAACATGATGCCGAAATGAAACAAACTGAAAGCCTCAATCACGTAAAGCAGTAAGCAAAATAGGATGACCGTGGCTAAAAGATATCGCACAAAGACCGACATGCCTAATTGTCGCATGCCCAACATGCCGCTCTTCACGTCGTCAGAGGCGATAAAGAGGTGCAACAAGGGCAGGCGCATCCACATCATGGTGCCACACGCTAAGGCATGCATGCCCGGGGTGTTGCAAAAGCAGTCAATGATGAAGCCCACTACGAAGCCTGAAATGATCTGCAACACACGCGGTGTGTCAGAGGGCATCTTGATGAGCGCATAGAGGTAGACAAATGCCACGCCGCCCCACAAGTGGAGGCGATTGAAGATGAGCACCTGCATGACAATGCCTAATATGGCGAGGATTAAACTCCAAATGGTCTGCATAG
>CAZBWT010000081.1:0-9496 GCA_964495625.1 uncultured Prevotellaceae bacterium
CGCCCACGCATTCCCGCTGCCGGCGGCGAACATGCCCACCACCGCAGCGATAGTTAGTAGTAATTTTTTCATGTTAATTGAGTTTAGTTTTTTAATTTGGTTGTTTAGAATTTGGTATTTAAGTAGTTAAAGTAATATTCCGGAATGTACAGATAGCTCTCATGATATTTCAGCGTGTAAGGGTATACTGTGTACATGGTATGTGTAGACGTATGCTTTCATTCCGCCAAAAACCTTGGCGAAAATACGGATAAATATCCCATTCAAATTACCCCCCCCCGATTATTAAGGTTTGTTAACTACAAAGTGGCTATTTTGTAAAGTAACACCCCTGAAAACAGGCACAAAAGACGCAATATTTGCAAAATTATCCCACAGATAGACATAAAACCGTAGCGAATATTGCGACATGGCGGCTCGAAATTCCCCAACAACCTGAGGGGCGCACCTCGCCGACGCACAATTTTGAGCGCACACAACGGGGGCGACGAGCCACGAAACACCCTCGGCAAGAAAAGCTGAGACAAAAGACGCAAACAAAATCCCCGCCTCGCCCCGCCCCTATGGAGGGCAGAGCAAGGCGGGGATAAAGCAAAGAACACAAACGGCGCAGGTAACCGCCGAGGTGTGCACCGCGAGCGGGTCAGACCACGTGCGCCGCCCGCGGCGAGCGCCGTGATGCCCCAACAACGGCACACGAGCGGCATGAAAAGCCGCCGGCAGGATGCACCGTCAACACCGTCGAACCGCGGCGAGAAAACAAGCCCCGGTGGGCGGAAAAGCGGTGAGGAAGGCGGCGCGTCACTTGCCGCTCACAAACTCCGACATATTAGCCGTGTAGAGGTTGCCGTAGGCAGCATCGTTGTAGAGCATCACATGACTACCCACCGTGTTGAGGAAGAGGCGATAATAGAGATCGCGCATCGAGATGGAGGCATTGGTGGTGAGGTTGTCGTGCAACGTGCTGGTGAAACGATTGCTCATCCACACCCCGAGGCGGGAACTGTAATTATCCGCCTTTGAGGTCTCGGTGGGCGAAGCCGCCGTGAGCGCCAAGATGCCGGGCAAGCCCACCACCTCTTGCATCACACTGCCGCTATAGCACGTCTCAATCAGGCAGAGCACCTTGCGGTAACACTGCCGCTGACTCATGTCGGTGAAGGTGCGGCGCGCAAGGTCGGCAGAGAAGCCCTCGTCGTCGTCGAGCCAACAGAGCTGACCGCGCTTGCCGTGACCGCTCCAGAAGATCAGCACATTGCTACCCCCGTCGGCATGAATCACCTCGGGCAGACGGTCGCTGGCGGCACCACACAAAATCGAGTCGATGTCGGCAGGTTGCAGCGCGTCGGTGTGGTAATCCACCTTCACGTTGTAGTGCACATTGTCGCCCCCTTCGATGACGCGCACCACACCGGGGTCGAGGTTATTCTCGTCGGTGGCGATATCGTCTTCGGCTATGAGCACAATGTGGTCGTCGTCATAGCCGTTGTTCTTCAAAATCTGATACATGTTGAACACGTCCGCCTGGTGGCGATAGTTGGTCCAGCCCGACGAAGCGGCAACGAGCAGCGCCCAGTGGTCCTTCAGGTCGGGGTAGCTGATTTCAGCCGCCAACGTATCGGTCTGCTGCATCTGCGAAGCCTTCCAGTTCCAGCCCGCCAAGGTCTCGCCCGAACGCTTCGAGCCGTCGCTCGTGTTGTAATCGACAATGATGTAGCGCCCGTTATAGACCTTATAGCAACTGTAGACGGTTGAGAGCACATTGGTGTAGACCTTCGCGTCGAAGTTGAGCGAGCCGGAGGCACCGTTCACGTCGGGCGAATAGCCATATTCGTAGGCCTGCACCACCTCGCGCATGTTGCCCGCCATCCACGAACCGAAGCCCGAGTCACGTCCATCCACCACCTGCCTCATGGCGGTGGTGAAGTCGAGCGCGGGGTTGAGCACCTGCTTGTAGCAAGCGTAGCCAATCAGCATGGCGGCATCGTAGACCTGCGGCTCGCCCAAGGTCAGGTCGTCGTCGAAATAGACGTTATAGCTCACCTCGAAGCCCGACTCGGGGTTGGCGCTGTATGCCACCCCCTCGATGCCCTCAGCCAAACCGCCGAGCACAGCCAAGACATCGGTGCCGTAGCCACTGTCGCTCACCAACATGGCGGGAGCCGACCCGTGGGCAGCCACATAGGCATTGCGCGCCTCGACAATCAGTTTGAGGTCGGCAGCATACGACGGCACGCAGATGATGTAGTCCGCCCCCGAGGCAAATGCCTCGTTGCTCGCCTCGACGGGGTCGCCGTCGCTGTAGCTGCAGATATCTTTCACCTCCAAGCCCAACTCCTCAGCCTGGAAGCCGATCCAGTCCACAAAGGTCTTGCCATAAGGCAGGTCGCCCTCGGCAATGAGCGACACGCTCTTGGCACCGTAGTACATGGCGCGTGACAGCAGCACCTCACACTGCGTGATGTCGGTCTCCGTCATGGCCCACACGGTGCCGGTTGAGGAATAGGCACGCACAAACTCCTCGGAGGTTGCCGTGGTGAAGAGCGGCTTGTCCGCCTTGGTCAGCGTGTTTGCCAACGTCTGCGCCATGGCGGAGTTGAGACCGCCAATCACCGCCACCACATCGCTGCGCGCCGCCAGGCGTTTGGCGGTTTGGGGCATGTCGGCGGCTAACTCGTCGTACCACTCAAACTGCAGGTCGATGCCCTTTTGGCTCTCGGAGAAAGCCTTGCGCAGGTTTTCGGCACACAGCTCGAGGGTGCGATGCCAGTGGGCATCGAGTCCGTCGTCCATGGGCAGCACCACAGCCACCGTCTTGGTGACCCACTCGGTTTGCACCGCCGGGGTGGCGGTGGTGTTATCATCGTCGTCGCTGCACGCGCCGAACATCAGGGCGATGCATGCCGCAAGGCACACCGTCCACAGGGTGTTATAGTGTAGCTTCATAATCCTCCTCCTTTTGAATAGCTTCTTGCAAATTGTCTTCGACGAATGTGCCGAACGTGGTGCCGTAGTCAGCGCCCACCACCCAGTCTTCATAGCCGCTCTCCAGACCGTAGACGGTGTGTTTGGGGAAGCTGCCGCCGTCAATCCACAGGTTCAGATAGTCCACAATGAGGCGGTCGATGTGCTTCACCAAGCTGCCGATGATCTTGTCGGAGAAGGCACTCTGATCTACGTCCATGCCCGCCGTCCAGGTCTGCGCCGCGGGGTACTCGCGAAAGTAGCGATAGATGCCCACATTCGAGCCGCCCGCCACGCCGAAGATGAAGTCGTGCTGCGCCACCTGCTGCCCCACGATGCGGTAGGTGGAGTCAGGCATGGTGTAGCCGTGCCAGTCGTCTGCCAAGTAGAGTATGGGCACCTCGGCACCGTAGCCCGCGGTGAAGCCCAAGGCAGAGACGCGGATGGGCTGGTCGCTCGGGTTGGCCAGGAAGATGACGGGCGACTTGCAGCCCATGTATGCCACCGCCTTGCCGCCAAGGTATGCCCCGCCGTACATGGAGATGCGGAAGGTGGAGATGGGAGCCTCGGCGGCCTCGATGTTGCTCTCGAAGAGCAGCACCTCCTTGCCCTCGGGCAGCGCGGTGGCGGAGTTGACGTACTCCTGCGCCAAGTCTTCGTAGTCGCTGCCCGCCAACACATAGAGCTCACGCACGCCGTCGTCTTTGACGTGCTCGCGCCAATAGACGAAGCGTTCGGCAGCCTCTTCGGCAGACGTGGGCGAATAGCAGCTGATGTCTACATCTTCGCGATTGCGATAGACCTGCTGCACACCGCGCATAATAAGGTCGTTGTAACCACTGTCGCCCAAACCGCCGGGCGAGAACATCACCGTGATTTCGGGCACGGCAACCGGTGTGGGGTCGTCGTCGTCGGAACACGAGCTTAACCCCGCCGCGCATGTCAGCAGCGGCAGGGTCAAGGTTAAGTATTTTGCATTTACGTTCATATCGGTATGTTAAAGGTATTTTTTCAATCACCCCGCCCCACATGGCAGGGGAGCATTGATCAAGGAAATGACAGATAGCGTAACACTCTACGCGGGGCAAAGATAGTGTTTAATTCACACTGTGTGTCAAGATGATAAAGATTTTTTCACTCCTCCCCTTCGCGATACTCCCGATAAGGCTTGTCGAGGTTCATATAGTGGAAGTTGTGCTGGCGCTGTCCGCTTTGCTCAGGCGGTGTCATGTAGTCGCCATATTTGCGCGTGAGGTAAGCGTCGCGCTCCTGCACGCCCCACACGCTGATGCCCTCAAAGTCGATGGGTGTGGGTTCGCCCAACTCGGCGCGGGGCATGATGCCGCGCATGCCGTCGTCGTAGTCGCAGATGTAGGGTGTCTGCTCGAAGGGGTACTTCAGCAGCAGACGGCGTATGCTGCGTTGCACGCCCTGCACGGTGAAGAGCTTGCGGCAGAGCAACGGCACCCACGAACTTGGTCCGTGGCCGTGGCGGTAGGGGTCGCGGTGCACCAAATAGAGCACACGCTTATAGAACTCATAGCGCCCGAAGTGGAGGCGGCGACGGAGGTTGCCGTCAGGCACCCCGTCGAGGGGGAAGACATCAATATAGACACCACCCAAATAGCGCAAGTGCATGCGCTCGATGAGCGTGGTGGAGGCATCTTGCACCTTGCCGAAAGGCAGCGGATAGGTGGCATCGGTTTCGGCGCAGACCCACTCGTAGGGCTGCGGCAGCCACTCGCGGGCGTGGGCTATAAACTGCTCGTAGTCGGGGCGCGGCATGCCAATGTCGAGGTCGTCATCCCACGGGATGAAGCCTTTGTGACGCACCGCCCCGAGCAAGGTGCCCGCCATGATGTAGTAACGCAAGCCGTGCTCGCGGCACATCTTATCGACGGCTTGAAGGTTGCGCAAGATGCGCAGTTGCAACGGACGTATGTCGTAGTTTGCCATAAGGTCAAAAAGAAAGAATCAATAAAGTTCGGCGGGGATGAGTTGCTGCGCCTGCTCGAAGTCGCTCACCGTGTCGAGCTCAATGGAGAAGAGGTCGCTGGTGTCGAGGGTGTAGAAGGTGTGTCCCTGCGGGATGAGTCGCTCGAAGGCGCGCTCATAGAAGATGTTGTCTTGGTGCTCCACCTCAATCATGGTGCGCAGCTCGGCGAAGAGTGCCGTGGTGTAGGCGGCAGACATCTTCTCCACCCCGATGGACTCGCCCACGGCGCGCTCTATGGCGCAGGTCTTGCTGATTTCGATGACGCGACCGGCGGCATCAGCGATCACCTTCATCTCTTCGTCGCCCAAGTCGTGGCTGTTCAGCGCCAACGCGTCGCCCTCGGGGCACGCCAAGAGGCGCTGCACGAGTTGCGGGTCGTAGACGATGTCGCTGTCGAGCAACAGTGCCTCGTGACCCTCCACATAGGGGCGGGTGAGCCACAGCGAGTAGATGTTGTTGGTGGCGTCGTAGCGGTCGTTGTAGATAAAGGTCACGTCAGTGGTGGGGTAATGCTGCGCCACGAAGTCGCAGATCTGCTGCTGACGGTAGCCCGTCACGATGACGAACTGACGCAGCCCCGCGGCTATCAGGGCATCCATGCTGCGCTGCAAGAGGCAGCGCTCGCCTATGCTGAGCAGGCACTTGGGCATGTCGTTGGTGAGCGGACGCAGGCGCGAGGCGATGCCGGCGGCCAAGATGATGGCTTTCATATCTGAGGGAGGGGGTAAGTTAGATGTTGTGGGGGGGTGAGGATGGGTTATCGCTGCGCCGCAATCTGCTTGATGGTGTCGATGACGATGCGGTTCTGCTCGGGGCGACCCAACGTGACGCGGATGTGGGTGTTGATGTCCGGCTCGTTCATGAACTTCACCTTATACTCCTCTTCGGCAAAGGCATGTTGCAAGGCCTCTTTCAGCTCGATGGGGTATTTGATGAGGATGAAGTTTGCCACCGACTTATAGACCTTGAAGCCGGGCAGGGCACCAATCTCCGTCTCATACCAGCCGCGACTTTCGTTCATCAGCTCAGCTATGTGGCGATAGTGTGCATCGCTCTTAAGGGCGGCTATGGCTATGTCTTCCGAGATGCGGTTGTAGCCTAAGTATTTGTTGCCGTATTTGCAGAAGCGTGCCAACTCTTTGCTGATGAAGCCGAAGCCCATGCGCAAGCCCGGCAAGCCGTAGAACTTCGAGAGGGTGCGTGAGATGATGAGGTTCGGATAGAGGTTCACTAAGCGGGTGATGTAGGAGGCATCAGCCGAAACGAACGACGCATAAGCCTCGTCGACCAACACCACGGTCTCGGCAGGCACGCGCTTCAAAAGTTGCTCTAACTCTTCGGGGGTCAAGCCGTTGCCCGTGGGGTTGTTGGGCGATGCCAACAACAAGATCTTGGGCTGCTCGCGATAGACCATCTGCACCATCTCGTCGAGGTCGTAGCGGAAGGTGTTGCCCTCTTCATAGAGGGGATATTGCAGGGTGTTGCCCTTCACCTCGTCGGCAATGGACTTGTAATACCACCACGAAAACTTGGGGATGAGCATCGTCTTCTTGCCCGGCTCTTCGGTGAGGAAGTAGTGCACCGCCTGCTTCAAGATGTCTTCGCCGCCGTAGCCCAACAGCACCTGACTCTCGTCGATGCCATAGAGTTCGGAGAGGTAGACCGAGAAGATGCTCTTCTTGCCCTGGTCGTAAATGCGGGTGTAGAAGCACAGTTTGTTCACATCAAAATTTCGCAAAGCGTCTACCACCTCTTCTGAAGGGGCGAAGTTGAATTCGTTTCTATCTAAAAAGTTCATAGCGTACTTATTAATATCTGTCTATAATATTGTCTGTCTTTATAATGATCTTGCAATAAAGATATCTCTATCTTGATATAAGATTAATGATATAAGATAAGTGTGTGTTTATCTTTTATATGTGCACTTAAGCGCGCAAAAGTATGTAAAAATCAGCACATAATATGGCGCTATGAAGTTTTTTGTGTACTTTTGCGCAAATTTTAGCGATTATCTTCAGTGATTATCATTAGCAATTCACATTTTTAACTGCGACTTTTATGAGAATTGGATTTGATGCCAAGCGCGCCGTGCAAAACTTCACCGGTCTTGGCAATTACAGCCGATTCATGCTCGATGTTTTATCGAATGATGCCTCCCGCCCGGAGTGCCTTCTGTATGCTCCTCACCGCCGTGACAATGAGGAGTTGAGTCCTATTTTAGCTCGTGCCAACGTCTCTATCACCTACCCCGAGTCGGCGCTCGGCAAGCGTTTCCCGTCGCTGTGGCGCACGTGGGGCATCTGCCGCCGCCTGCGCCGCGACGCGCTCAACGTCTACGTGGGCTTGAGCAATGAGCTCCCCCTCAGCATTCGCCGCAGCGGGGTGAAAAGTTTGTTGGTGGTGCATGACCTCATCTTCTTGCGCTACCCCTCCTACTACCCCTTCTTCGACCGTTTGCTTTATGCTTATAAGTATCGCCGCTCGTGCCTCAACGCCGACCACATCGTGGCGATTAGTGAGCAGACCAAGCGTGATTTGATGCAGTTTTGGCACATTGCCGAAGAGAAGATCAGCGTGGTCTACCAGGGTTGCAACCCCGTGTTCGGCCAGCCCATCGCCGCCGAGAGGCTCGACGAGGTGCGCCGTCGCTATCAGTTGCCCCGCCGCTTTGTGCTGAGCGTGGGCAGCATCGAGGACCGCAAGAACCTGCTCTTGGCGGTGAAGGCATTAGAGCAGCTGCCGCCCGACGTGGCTTTGGTGGCTGTGGGCAAGAGCACGGCCTATGCCGAGCGCGTCAAGCAGTATGTGGCGGAGCACGGCTTGGAGCAGCGGGTGCTCTTCTTTCATAAGTTGCCTTATGCCGACCTGCCCGCATTCTATCGCCTGGCGAGTGTGTTTGTCTACCCCTCGCGCTTCGAGGGCTTCGGCATCCCCATCCTCGAGGCTATCCGCTCGGAGGTGCCCGTCGTGGCCGCCACCGGCTCGTGTCTGGAGGAGGCGGGCGGTCCGGACTGCCTTTATGTGGATCCCGACGACGAAGACCGGTTGGCAGACTGCATCCATGAGGTGCTGAGCCACCCCGAGACGGCACAACGCATGGTGGAGCGCAGCCTCGACTATGCCCACCGCTTCGACAAGGAGCAGATTGGCGCTGCCATGATGAAGGTGATTAACAGCATGGTGTAAGGTCAACGCTGTTGCAGGTGATTGCCCGCAGGGCACGCACCGTTGTCAGGGATTGCCCGCAGGGCATGAGCCGCGAAGTTTTTCAACCAAGCTACACTTTATTTTACATCAAAGCGGCGTTTTCTTAAACATCGTTCACATATTCAGCTAAAAAAGCCTACCTTTGCGCCGTCGTAAAGGTGGGCTTTCGTCGTATCTGTCAGGAAGCCTCCCTTCACACGGTCTTAAAGACAAGGCTTTCATTATGAATTGTTACATCTCAAGGAATTATAAGGGGCTATCGAGCGCCGGCAACAAGGCGAAGACCGACATTGAGGCAATCATGGCAGACATGGGCTTCAA
Source organism: uncultured Prevotellaceae bacterium (assembly GCA_964495625.1). Lineage (GTDB taxonomy): Bacteria > Bacteroidota > Bacteroidia > Bacteroidales > UBA3663 > Liminaster. The sequence goes on from CAZBWT010000081.1 coordinate 8,489, forward strand.
AAACGTTGGCTTGGCGCAGACAACTTACGACAACACGGTGCTCGCCTTTTTGCGCACGCTGTGCGGCGTGGCGGTGGGTCCGCTGCGCATTCACCGGGGCGACGTGTTGGTGGTGCAATATCCGCTCAAGAAGTATTTCACCTACATCTGCAACACCGCCCATCTGCGCGGGGCTAAGGTGGTGGCTCTCATTCACGACTTGGGCAGCTTTCGCCGCAAGGCTCTGACCGTGGAGCAGGAGATGAAGCGCCTCAATCATGCCGACGTGGTGATTGCCCACAACGAGAGCATGCAGGCTTGGCTCGCCGACCACGGCTGCCGCGCCAAGCTCACCGCCCTCGGCATCTTCGACTACCTCTCGCCCAGCCATCACGCCGAGGTGGAGGCTTTCGAGCAGGCTGCCGGGCGCACTGCCAACGGCACCATGCCTTATGACGGTGCCCATGCCACCGAGTTAGCGCTGAAATTAGGAGCTAACGACCCTCAAACCTACAGCGTGCTCTATGCCGGGGCTCTGAACTTGCGCAAGAACGCTTTCCTCTATCAGTTCGGCAGCTTGGCGCATCACTACATCATCCACCTCTATGGCAACGGCTTCGACCCGACGAAGGCTCAGGGTGTGGAGCACATCCGCCCCATGGGCTTCGTGAAGTCTGACGACCTCATAGCCGAGGCGCAGGGGCACTTCGGCTTGGTGTGGGACGGCGAGACGACCCGCACCTGCTCGGGCAACTTCGGCGAGTATTTGCAGTATAACAATCCTCATAAAACGTCGCTCTATCTGCGCTGCGGTTTGCCGGTCATCATCTGGAGCCGCGCAGCCCTCGCCCCCTTCATACGCGAGCACGGGGTGGGCATCTGCATCGACGCTCTTGAAGACCTCGACGAGGCACTGACCCACATCGACGCTGCCGCCTACCGCCGCATGCGCCTCAACGCTCAGCAGATGGCAGAGCAACTCAACAGCGGCGCACACACGCGTGCGGCTCTGCTTCGCGCCATTGAGCT
>CAZBWT010000082.1:0-9480 GCA_964495625.1 uncultured Prevotellaceae bacterium
AGGTGGTCTGGATAAAGGCTTTCACAATGCAGGTTTTAAGACGCTTGTGGCTAATGAATATGACGCTAAAATATGCCCTACATTTAGAGCTAATTTCCCTGATGTGGAACTGATAGAGGGAGATATACGTAAAATCTCGTCTGACCGCTTCCCCGATGGCATCACCGGCATCATAGGAGGTCCGCCCTGCCAGTCGTGGAGCGAAGCCGGCTCGCTGAAGGGCATTGAGGATGCTCGCGGTCAGCTTTTCTATGAATACATACGCATATTAAAAGACAAGAAACCGCTGTTTTTTGTGGCGGAAAACGTGTCGGGCATGCTTGCTCAGCGCCATTCTGCTGCGGTGAGCGGTTTTATGAAACTCTTTGACGAAGCCGGTTATGATGTCAACCTCAAGATGCTTAACGCCAATGATTTTGATGTGCCCGAAGATAGAGACCGTGTGTTCTATATTGGTTTCAGAAAAGATTTAGAGATTAAAGATTTTCAATATCCAACCCCACTCGAACATAAGCCCACGCTGCGTGAGGCAATATGGGATTTGCAAGACACCGCAATACCGGCGCGTGACAAAAATCACACCAATGGGGCAGCATGTGCGGTGCCTAACAATGAATACTTCACCGGTGCGTTTTCGCCCATATTTATGTCGCGCAACCGTGTGCGAGGTTGGGACGAACCCGGGTTTACGGTGCAAGCCAGCGGTCGTCAATGCCAGTTGCATCCACAGGCTCCGAAGATGATAAAGGTGGAGGCTAATTTGCAGAAGTTTGCGCCCGGCAAAGAACATTTATATCGCCGCATGACGGTTCGAGAAGTTGCGCGCATACAGAGCTTCCCCGACGATTTTGTCTTTATATATGACGACGTGAATTACGGCTACAAGATGATTGGCAACGCTGTGCCCGTCAACTTGGCCTATCATGTGGCAATGCAAATCAAGAGGACTTTGCAGGAACATGGTGTAGACCTTCTTGCCGCAGAGACCGGGAACTCGCCCTCAGAACAGAGCGAGTTGCACACCATTCAGATGGAGTTGGCATTCTGACAACCCCACCAAGAAGCACCTTTTTGACGGCAAAATGTAAAAAATCTTTGCAATCGTTTGGATATGTCAAACGGAACCCCTACATTTGCAGCCGTAAAACGGAGAATAACTCTCCGCTACGTTCAACGAAGCAGTAAAAAATGCTACAGAACAAGCCCGGATGGCGGAATCGGTAGACGCGCCAGTTTCAGGGACTGGTGGACTTAAGTCTGTGTGGGTTCGAGTCCCACTTCGGGTACTGCTTTTAAGTCAATGACGGTTCGACACTCAGCGTGTCGGACCGTTTTTCTTATGCCGGACCTGAAGCACCGCGTGAATACATTTTGGGGCTGTTGCTAAAAAAATCTGACAGAAATGTTTGTTGCGTTTGATAATTTACTTACATTTGTCCCATTAAACGATTTAACAGAAAACCTAATATTTCGGTCTCATGAAATTTGTAGTGCTTAGCTCGGACATTCTGAGCCATTTGCAAGCCATCGGTCGTGTGATTAACAATAAGAACACGATGCCGATTTTAGAGAACTTCTTGTTTAATGTTGAAGAGGGAAAACTGACCATGACTGCCTCTGACGGCGACACCACAATGGTGACCTCTGTGCAGATCAGCGAGACGGAGGGCAGTGGCTCTTTTGTTGTGCCGGTTAAGACGTTGCTCGAGCCCCTGAAGGAATTGCCTCAGCAGCCTTTGAAGTTCGAAATCAACGATGAGAATCTTGAAATCTTTATCTACTTCCAAAACGGCAAGTATAACTTTATAGCCAACAGTGCCACCGAATATCCGGCAGCCAAGCCCTTGAAGGATGAGGCTCGCTCGCTGACGTTGCCCAGCGCCACGTTGCTCGGCGGCATTTCGCGCACACTGTTCGCCACCGCCGAAGATGAGCTGCGCCCGGTGATGAACGGCATCTACTTCGACATCAAGCAAGACAGCATCGTGTTTGTGGCGAGCGACTCTAAGAAGTTGGTGCGCCTCAGCAGCCACACGGTTGCCCCGGGCTTCGAGGCAGCCTTCATCTTGCCCAAAAAGCCCGCCAACCTCTTGAAGGGCATCATCAGCAAGGAGATGGGTGACGCGGTGATTAATTTCGACGATAAGTTGGCTAAGATTAGTGTGGGCGACTTCGAGATTTCTTGCCGCTTGATAGAGGGTCGATATCCGAAGTATGAATCGGTCATCCCGAAGAACAACACCAACAAGTTGGTCATCGACCGTCAGCTCTTTACCAACATCTTGCGCCGCGTGTCGGTCTTCTCTAACCCCGCTACGGGCTTGGTGAAGTTGGCTTTGGACGTGAATAAGATGGTGGTGACGGCTCAAGATATCGACTACTCAACTTCGGCAGAAGAGTCGATTGGTTGTGACTACAACGGTGCCGCCATGCAGATTGGCTTCCGCTCGAACTTCCTGATTGAAATTTTGAACTACATCAGCTCCACCGAGGTGGAGATTCAGTTGGCCGACCCGGCTCGTGCCGGTCTGATTGTGCCGGTTGAGAACGCTGAAGGCGAAGACTTGTTGTGTTTGTTGATGCCGATGATGTTGGCTGACTTTTAATTAGTTCCTACAGAAAGACAAGATGCAACTCAATCTTAAGAAACCTATCGTATTTTTCGACCTCGAGACCACGGGTACGAGCGTCGTGAACGACCGCATAGTGCAGATTAGTTATTTGAAGATCACGGTGGACGGCACCGAGACGGAACGTAACTATTATGTCAACCCGGGCATGCCCATTCCGCCTCAGGCTACGGCGGTGCACCACATCACCAACGAGATGGTGGCAGACAAGCCCGCCTTTAAAGAGATAGCCCAGACCATTGCCAACGATTTTGCCGGATGTGACTTCGGCGGTTTCAACTCAAATCGTTTCGACATCCCGCTGTTGGTTGAGGAGATGATTCGCGCCGAGGTGAAGTTCGACCTGAGCAAGTGCCGTTTTGTGGACGTGCAAAACATCTTCCACAAGAAGGAGCAGCGCACCCTTTCGGCTGCGTATATGTTTTATTGCCACAAGTCGCTCGACGATGCGCACAGCGCCGATGCCGACACGCGTGCCACCTATGAGGTGCTGAAGGCACAGCTCGACAAGTATGGCGACTTGCAAAACGACGTGGAGTTCTTGCACAACTTCAGCCAGATGAACCGCAATGTGGATCCCTGTGGCTACATGGTCTATAATGACAAGAATGTCGAGATCTTCAACTTCGGCAAGCATAAGGGCGAAGCTGTGCTCGACGTGCTGCGCAGCGACCCGGGCTACTTCAGCTGGATATTGAACGGTCAATTCCCGCTCGGCACCAAAAGAGTGTTGGCGCAGATGAGACTCGAACAGATCAACAAGAAATAAAATACCCCAAACGACAAGAGTATGGCTCTTACGTTCAAAACACTAACCATAACAGGGCTGTGCACGTTGTGTACAGCCCCGGTTGTATGGGGGCAGGAGCTGAACTGCACGGTGAGCATCAACGCGCAGCAGATAGAGGCTGCCTACCAGGAGCGTTTCACCACACTGCAATCTGACTTGACCGAGTTCATCAACCAGCAGGCATGGACCAACAAGCAGTTCGCCGAGGTGGAGAAGATTCAGTGCACCATGGCTTTTGTCATCAATTCCATACCAGAGACCGACAAGTATAGCGCCACGCTGACCGTGCAGAGCCGTCGCCCCGTCTATAACTCTAACTATAGCAGCACGCTGCTGAACTTTAAAGATGCCGAGGTGGAGTTTAACTACACCGAGGGGCAGACGCTGACGTTTACGGAGTATGACTTGAGCGATAACCTGATAGCCGTCACTGCCTATTACGTCTACCTGATTTTGGGCTTGGACTTCGACAGCTTCTCACCCAAGGGGGGCGAAGCCTTCTTGCGCAAGGCGGAGAACATTGTGAGCCAGATGCAGACTGCCGACACGAAGGGGTGGAAGGCTTTTGACAGCCGCAAGAACCGCCATGCCATCATCACCGACCTCTTGGCTGAGAGTAATGCGGACTATCGACAGCTGTGGTACACCTACCACCGCCAGGGGCTCGATGCCATGGCGCAGAGCGTCGATAAGGGGCGCAGCCAGGTGAGCGCTGCCTGCACGCTGCTGAAGAACGTGAAGAGCGCGAGTCCGCAGAGCGTGTTGCTCACCATGTTTATTGATGCGAAGATGGATGAGCTGCTCAACATCTATTCTAAGGCTCCGCAGACCGACAAGAACCAGGCCTTCGAGACGCTGCAAGGCATCTATCCCTCTTACACCAACAAGCTGAACGAGATTAAGAAGGCGGCTGCGAAGTGACACAACGCTAAAAACCTCACACAATCAAAATACTGAACCAAATACTAATGCTGCAATCTTTATTTATAGATAATTACGCCCTGATTGAACACTTGGAGATTCGCTTCACCGAGGGCTTGACGGTGATCACCGGCGAGACGGGTGCGGGTAAGTCGATTATCATGGGTGCGCTGTCGCTGATATTGGGCGGCAGAGCCGATGCCAAGGCGGTGCGCAACGGCACGACGAAGTGCGTCATTGAGGCTTCGTTTGACATTCGCAACTTTCAGCTGCGCAGCTTTTTCGAGAAGAACGACTTAGAGTATGACGACGCTGCCACCATCATTCGCCGCGAAGTGTATGCCACGGGCAAGTCGCGCGCCTTCATCAACGACATACCGGTGCAGCTCACCATGCTGAAGGTGCTTGGCGAGTCGCTGATTGACATACATTCGCAGCACCAGAACTTGCTCTTGGGCAAGGACACCTTTCAGCAAGAGGTGGTGGACACGTTGGCGCACGACACTTATGAGTTGGGGCAGTATAAGACGCTCTATAAGGAGCTGACTGCCGAGCAACGCCGCCTGCGCCAACTGCAAGACGAGGCTACGCGCAATGCCCACGAGGCAGATTATATGCGCTATCAGTTTGCACAGTTGGAGGATGCCAACCTCAAGGAGGGCGAACAGGAGGAGTTGGAGCAGGAGCAAGAGCTGCTGAACCACGCTGAGGAGATTAAGAGCGGTTTGACCGCTGTGACCGAGCTGCTGCATGGCGGCGAGGGGCAGGGGGTGGTGGACGCGCTGCGACAGGCGCTGCACACCACCGAAAGCGTCAGCCAGATGTATCCCGACGTGGAGGAGTTGGCGCGCCGCATCGAGTCGGACTACATCGACCTGAAGGATATCGGCGAGGAGTTGGAGGGTCATGCCGACCGGGTGAACTTCGACCCTGCGCGCAGCGAGGAGGTGGCTGAACGCCTGGACGTGCTCTACTCGCTGCAAAAGAAGCACGGCAAAGATAGTGTGGAGGAGCTGATTGCCTATCGCGATGAGTTGGAGCGCCGTCTGCAACACATTGATAACAGCGATGGCGAGATTGCCGAGATTGAACAAAACATACGCGCGCTGACGGTGCAGACCAAGAAGAGTGCCGCCGCCCTGACCGCCGCCCGCAAGAAGGCGGCAAAGGAGTTAGAAGCGGCCTTGGTCGAGAAGGTGTCATATTTAGGCATGCCCAATGTGCGCTTCGAGGCGGAGGTGTCTGCCACCGACGACTTCACCCCCACGGGGGCGGATCGCATCACCTTCCTTTTCTCTGCCAACAAAAACCAGCCGCTGAAGGCGGTGGGCGAGATAGCTTCGGGCGGTGAGATTAGCCGTTTGATGTTGTCGGTGAAGGCTCTGATTTCGTCGGCTAAGACGTTGCCGACAATTATCTTCGACGAGATAGACACCGGTGTGAGCGGCGATATTGCCGACCGCATGGGGCAGGTGATGAAACAGATGTCGGCAAACCTGCAAGTGATCACCATCACCCACCTGCCGCAAGTGGCGGGGCAGGGCGACACGCATTATAAGGTATATAAGGAAGACTCTGAGACCGACACACAGACGCACATCATACGTCTCGGCGACGAGGAGCGTGTGCGTGAGGTGGCTCGCATGTTGAGCGGTGCGTCGTTGACACCGCAGGCCATGGAGAATGCCCGCGTGCTGCTCGGGCAGAAACCGGAATAATAGAAAAAGAAAAATGCACCGCCATTGTGACGGTGCATTTTTTTATAGCATAAAAAAAGGGTAAGCTCTCTACATCGCGCCGCTACAACCTCTCGCCCTTGCTGCGGTCAAGCCCTGGGGGATTCAGAGGGAGCATGCCGTGTAGCACTTACCCGGCTGCAAAAGTAGATATAATTTTTCAATTAGCAAGCGTTTGTTGGAAAATATAATCATATTATTTCGATTTTAGACCGAAATAGCGTAATTTTGCCCCCGAATTACGATTATATGTTAGCATTGAAAGAGAACATGACGCGTCAAGACGTGTCGCAATATTTGATGAAGGCTTCGTTTTTGTTGAGCCTTTTCTTTATGGTGGAGTATTGTTTGTCGGTGCATATTGCGTCACACCTATCGTTGGGTGTGGTGGCGATGATTTTGAAAATCGTCACGCCGATAGCCCTCTATAAGATATTGCGCCGACTGCGCGACGCTTTGCCTAACGGCAGGATGCCGGGCTTGATAGCTTGGAGTTTTGGCGTGCGCGTCATGCTGTTTGCCGCCTTGCCCGAGGCGCTCTTCATCTACGTCTACAATCAGTTCCTTTTCCCTGACACCCTGCGTGAGATGATGGAGCAGATGGTGCTCATGCTCGAGCAGGTGCAAACCATGACGGGCGAGGAGGTGATGGGGCAGACGTTAGAGCTGTATCGCAGCATGCCGGTGCCTACAGCCATTCAAGCTGCCGTTAATATGTTGTCGCAAGATGTGATGGTCGGCATATTCTTGATGCTCTTCATCGCCCCGATAGTGCGCAGCAAGGGCACACCGCAGATGCCCAACGCTGCCCAATAAATTGAATTGAATTAATGCCTTGTTAAACTTATAATAAGTGAATGGATATGGATATATCAGTCATCGTACCGCTATATAATGAAGAAGAGTCGTTGCCGGAGTTGGCTGCGTGGATTGACCGCGTGATGCAGGCCAACGGCTTTAGCTATGAAGTAATCTTTTGCAACGACGGCTCGACCGACCACTCCTGGCAGGTCATCAAGCAGCTGCACGAGCAGTATCCCCACATGCACGGCATGTCGTTCCGCTGCAACCACGGCAAGTCGCCGGCGTTGCACGTGGGCTTCGGCATGGCTCAGGGCAATGTGGTGATCACGATGGATGCCGACTTGCAGGACTCGCCCGACGAGATTCCGGAGCTTTATCGCATGATTACCGAAGAGGGCTACGATGTGGTCTCCGGCTGGAAGAAGAAACGTTACGACCCGCTGTCGAAGACGATACCTACGAAGTTGTTCAATGCCACGGCTCGTGCCGTATCGGGCATCCACAACTTGCACGACTTTAACTGCGGTCTGAAGGCCTATCGCGGTGAGGTCGTGAAGCACATCGAGCTGTATGGCGACATGCACCGCTACATCCCTTATTTGGCTAAGAACGCCGGCTATAAGCGCATCGGCGAGAAGGTGGTGAAACACCAGGCGCGCAAGTACGGCAAGACAAAGTTCGGCTTGGATCGCTTCGTGAATGGCTACTTGGACTTGATGACGCTGTGGTTCTTGAATAAATTCGGTCTGAAACCGATGCACTTCTTCGGCTTGATCGGTTCGTTCATCTTCATCATCGGCTTTTTGGCGGTGATTTACATCGGGTGCCACAAGCTCTACCTCTTGGCTAACGGTTGTGTTGGCACACTGATTACCGATCAGCCGTATTTCTACATCGCGCTGACCTGCATGATTTTGGGCTCGCAGTTCTTCTTGGCGGGCTTTGTGGGTGAATTGGTGTCGCGCAATGCGCCCGAGCGTAATAAGTATGATGTGTCTGAGACGATTTAACCTCGTTCTCGGCGCAATGTGCCCCATGCTCACCCTGTAATTATCGGCATGGTATACGCGCCGTAGTTATCCGCTATAAACCTAATAATTATTGGCATAGTATACGCGCTGTAATTATCCGTTAATAACCCTTGTGGTTATTGGCATATTCCAAATTAGTTCGACATAACCCTTAATTAGATATAGTGAATAGATTCTCGACCCTAAGCACGCTGCTGTGCGCCGCCGGCATCACTGCCGCCGCGGTGCTCACGTCGTGTGGCTCGAATGGCTGCGAAGAGACGCGTGAGAGCTACTGCACCGTGCAGCTGCGTTCCACGACGCAAACCACGCTGCAGAGCGTGTCGGTGTGGGCGCTTTCAGACCGTTTCGCTGACGGCGACTCGCTGATGATTAGTGGCGAGAGTTCGCCCACCGAGCTGTCTATCATCCTCAACCCGGATACGACCGAGACTCGGCTTCGCATCCAGTTTAACGGTCGCGCCGATAATGAGGCGCTGCAGCTCGAAGATACGCTCACGCTCACTTACGAGCCGTATCCTTACTTCATCGACATGGAGTGCGGATGTTCGGTGCGCTTCGAACTGATAGATGCGTCATCGACCTATAATTTTATTCAAGATGTCTACTTGAAGCAAACCACCATCACCAATGAGGCAGCTGTCAACCTTCTTATCGAATATTAAGTCGCCGCGCCTTGGCACGCTCGCCAAGTGTGTGGGGTGCTGTGGGTGGCTTGCCGCTGCTGCCACCACGGCAGCCTATGGGCAAGGTGCCACCATTCCCCGCGGACAGAGCGAGGCGACCGAGGTGGCTCCCGTTAGCCTCGAGTTGCCCGAGGGGGTGAAATATCGCTACCCGCTGTTCTATGGACTCAACCTCTCGGTGAACCTCTTTGAGCCGGTGATGAGCGTCTTCCGCAATAATTATGCCTCGTATGAGGCTACGGCGCAGCTCGATTTGCATCACCGCTTTATGCCCGAGGTGACGGTGGGTGTGGGCAAGTGTGACGATGTGTCTGACGACTTGGTGGGCTACAAGACTTCCTTGTCTCCCTTCTTCAAAACCGGTGTGGCTTTCAATCTGAAATATAACGACATAGAGCCGAACTACTTCTACTTCGTCGTGTTGCGCTATGGCTATTCGCACAGCACAGCCGACATCACCAATATGTATTACACCGACGGCTATTGGGAAAAGTATGGTCCGGTGAACCTCTACGACCAGACGTTCAACGCACACTGGTTGGAGTTAGGTTTCGGCATTCAGGTGAAGGTGTGGCGACGCTTCTCAATGGGGTGGGATATGTATTACAAGCCCTTGTTGAGCGACGGTGCCACTAAGTATGCATCGCCTTACTACATCCCCGGCTATGGTGTCACCTCCATTAAGTTCGGTCTGAACTATCGCCTCACCTACAGACTGTTTTAAGGCATTGTCTGTTAGCTGAATAAGATAGAAACTTTTTGGCTGAAGTCATAAAGGCAATCCATGATAATCAAGCAGCAGTCCCCGCCATTCAACATTAATCTTTTGAAAATAAACAGTAACCAATAAACCCAACGGCAGTGGTCCTTTAATAACCCTGT
>CAZBWT010000083.1:0-9425 GCA_964495625.1 uncultured Prevotellaceae bacterium
TGTTGCCCATCGGGTCGCCATACTGTGCGCGGGGCATGCAGGTGATGTCGCCCTCGGTGCGCCAACGGTTAAGCACTGCCTTAGTCTGGTTGGCATAGGTAGACATGCTCTCGAGCTGACTGCGCGTGTAGTTATAGATGTCGTTGCCGACAGAATAAGTGAAGGCAGCAGTGAGGGTGAAGCCGTGGCTCTTCATCGTCGAAGTGAAACCGCCGAAGATGTCGGGGTTGGGGTCACCAATCTGCACGCGGTCGTTGCTGTCGATGATATCGTTGCTGTCATCAACGTTCACAAAGCGAACGTCGCCGGCGGCGAACGGAGTCTTCACCGAGCCTACCATCGTTGACAAACCATCTGCCTCAGCCTCAGCCGTAGTGGAATAAACACCGTTGGTCTTGTAGCCATAGAAGATGCCTGCGGCAGAGCCCACCTGAGTCAAGACGGTGCCATCGCCGATAGAAGTCTCTAACGCGCCGCTCGAAAGGTTGGTGATGCGGTTGCGGTTGTGAGCCATGTTGGCATCAACATCCCACGAGAAGTTCTTCTTGTTTAAGATACGACCCGAGAGGGCAACCTCCACGCCGCTGTTCTCCATCTCGCCGCCATTGCTGATGTAGTTGGCAAAGCCGGTGAACGAGGTAGCACCAGAGTAGATGAGCATATTCTTGGTGGTGCTCTTATAGAGGTCAACCGACAAGTTCAAACGCTCGTTGAAGGCAGAGAGGTCGAGACCAAGATTCCACTTAGCCACACGTTCGGGCTTAAGATCCTCGTTCTTGAGAGCACCCAAGACAAGACCGTTGCTCGAAAGGAACGAAGTAGACGAATAATACTGCTTCGAGTTGTAGTTGCCTATATCGTCGTTACCCGAGGTGTTGGCACCGGCGCGCAACTTGAGGTGGTTGATGCCGTTGAGGCTGTTGCCCCACTGCTCAGAAGAGATGAGCCAAGCCAAGTTCACACCATAGTAGACCTGCAGCGGATTGATGTTATCGCCATAGCGCGAAGAAGCGTCAGACGACACCGTGCCCTGGATGAAGTAACGCTGCAAGAAGTTGAAGTCCACATTGCCATAGAAGGCGAGCCAGTTCCAGTTGCCGAGGGCACCACCATTCTGATAGAGAGCAGCGTCGCCCGACGACAAAGTCTGATAGTAGTTGCTGGCTGAGTTATAGCCGCGACCGTAGTCATCTTCAGCCGTGCAGTGCAGGTAGTGCAGACCTACAGTAGCGTCAATGCCGGTCACACCGATTTGCTTGGCGTAGCTAACATGAGTGTCGTTGTAGATGTTGAAGAGACGCTCCACGCGGTGCATCTGCTCGTTGGTAATCTCTGCGTTCGAGAGGTTGCCATAGGGGATGCCCGAAGTCGGGTAGAAAATCTCCTCGCGCTCCTTGTTGAAGTCGAGACCGAAGGTGGAGTTCAGCTTCCAATCTTTAGCCAGGTCAATGTCGATGGCATAGCTGCCGAGGAAGCGATAGAACGAAGCCAAGCTCTTCAGGTCAGAAACCACCACCGAGGGGTTGGCAGCGCCGAGTGCATCCACAGCCTCGAAGGCGGGCGAGGCAATATTGGTCTCGCTGATGCTGTAAGGGCTGGTAAACGGAGCCTTCACCAAAGCGGTGTAGAGCGGGTTAACCACCGACGACGACCCTTCGTTTGCCACATTCTTCTCGCCATAGACAAAGCTCATGTTGGCATTGAAGCGGATCTTATCGGTGAACTTGATGGCGGCATTGAGTCGGGCATTGAAGCGCTGATAGTCTGTGCCTTCAATCAAACCGTCCTTATTCTGGAAGCCCATCGACACGCCATAGACAGCGGTCTCATCACCACCGGAAACGTTGAGTGAATACTGCTGCTTGAAACCGGTCTGGAAGATCTCGTCCTGCCAATCGGTGTTGTTGTTATACTTATAATAAGATGCATTCTCATACGTTCCGTCGGGCTGGCGAGCCGGCAGCGAGGCGTTGACCCACGTGAGGTTGTTGACCTGCTGCGAACTCAAACCGGACGACTGCGCCACCTCGCTGAGGTAACGCTTCGAGTCGGAAGCGTTGAGCATAGGTATCTTCTTAGGCTGCATATTCAAGCCCCAATAAGCGGTGACATCGACATGCGTAGCAAGGTCCACCGTGCGCTTGGTTTGAATCAAGATAGCACCGTTGGCACCCTTAGCGCCATAGATAGAGGTAGCATCCTTCACCACCGTAATCTGGTCGATATCTTTCACGTCAATACTTCCGAGAGGGGTAGAAATCTGACCTTCGATGAGCGAGAGACCGAACTGACGGTTCTCGATGACCATACCGTCAATGACGAGCAACGGCTGATTGGTGGCATAGAGCGAATTATAGCCGCGCAAGATGAGGTTGGCACCGGCTGCCTCAGCTCCCGTGCGGAACTGAGCATCCAAACCTGCCACCGAGCCTTGCAGCAACATCTCGGGCGAGCCCTTCACCGAAAGGGAGTTATCGGCTGTAACGGTAGACATCGCCGAAGTGACGTGTGACGACTCCTTCATGCCGAGCGGGGTGAGCACCTCGCGGTTCGTCATCGTCTTATAGCCGGACTCCATGAGGCGCACCGTCACCTCGTCGCGACCGCGCAGCGAGACGATTACACCAGCCTGTGCCGGACTCTTGACGCTCAATTCACAATCCTTGTCGGCGGGTACGCGCAGCGAGAAGGTTCCGGTCTCGTCGGTCATGGTCGAATAAGGCAGACCAACCACCGAAATCGAAACACCTGCCAACGGCTCACCCGTAGCATCAGAGAGGATGGTGCCATGTATCGTCGCCAATTCTTCCCCTCCTACCGACTTGACAGTTGCGGCTCCGCTGTTAACCTCTTGTGCAGAAGCTGCAGTAATGCCGACAGTGCCGGCGAGAAGCAATATCAAAAAACTCTTTTTCATAGCTTAAATTTTGTGGAGGGTTATTCGTCTTCGCCTTCAATGACGGGGACGAAGTGAATATAGTCCAAATAAATCGAACCGTGAGGCTGCACCTTTGCAGCAGTCGGTGTGGTGGTGTTCGTTTGGTTGAAGGCTGAGTTCGTTACAAACACAGTGGCATCACCCTGATAGTAGCAGCAGAACTGATCCTTCGGCACAGCCGTAGGCTTGCCGGTCTTCTCGTTCACCTTATAATTGGTGTTGGTGCTTACACCCACAATGCCGCTATAGTAGACGGTCGATTGGTCGGGTGTAGCCGTCTGGCACCACACGAGGGGTGTCTCGTAGAGCGAGTTGCCCACACCCACACCGGCATTGATGCCGAGGCGAGCGAAACCGCCCTTCTTGCCCACTTCGTCGTCGGTTGCATCGGGGTCGTAACCTGCCATGCAACGATAGTTCTTATAGGTGGAGTTATAGAGGTTGCAAGGCGAGTAATTCAACACGAAGTCGCCGGCAGACTGGTCGCTGTTGTAGACCAATTCCTCGTCGCCGGGCTGCGACAGATAGAGCTTCTGCACGTTGCGAAGCACACCGCCACAGGGGTAGTTGGGGTTCTCAAGATACTTATCGTAGTCCACACAAGCCGTGTCAGGTCTGCAGTGCACCGAGCGATCGTCCACACTACGCCAAAAGATGTTGTAGCGACAAGAGAACAACGGAGCCTTGTATGCCAAATAAGAGCCACCCTTGGCATAATTCAGCTGCGGATAGCCATTGCTCGAGAACGAAGTGCCATAATAGCCGTAGTTTGTCGAAGACGAAACAGTGATGATGGAGTCGGTCTTATGATAAGCCACCGAGCCGTCAGCCAACGTGTCGGCAGCTACGTAGTATGCCTTGTAAGTACGCATTGTGTCAACACCGCAGAGAACGACATCGTAACCGCCCATAGCGGTCGGTGTCACGCGCGTGAAGACGTAGCTCTCATTCGTAGCATAGTAGTCTTGAGCCTGCACATAAACATCCTTAATCTTGTTGTCGCGCAGACGCACCGTCACACCTGAAGCAATCTGAATGCTGCCGTTTGCCGTAGAAATGGTGCGGCTCACCGTGGCATTCGTCATGTTGAGACGCACACCGGCGGTCGAAACGTAGTCTTGAGCCGCAGCGTGCTCCATTTGGCAAGTCATGTCGTAAACCACCTCACGGTTAGCCATCTCGGTGGTCTTGGCAGAGTCAATCTTGAAGGTAGTGGCATAGGTAGACTCACGGTGCTGACCATTGTGCTGCTTGAGGTAGGGCCAATACTTGGCGCTCAGTGCGTCGAACGACTCATCGTCGAGCAGCACCAGCGACACCAACGAGTCATTGTCATTGAGCGGCACGCGGTCGAACAGCGGGTTGGTAAACATCATCACCGTGTCATAGATGGGCTGGTTCGTCGTGGGGTCGAGACCAATCTGAACGCTCTTGCTCATATCCATCACCGAGTCGCCAAGGCTGAGAATGAACTTTGCCATCTTATATTGGTCTGCCAAGCTCTCGAGCACCTCATAAATGTTCGGCTGATTGCCCGTAGCATAGTGAGCGAAACGGAGTATACCATTGCGGCAGACCACCTCTTGAGTTTCAAGGCGCATAGAGTCGAGCACAACCTTCTTGCCGCTATACATGGTGAGATACTTCATCGTGTCGAGGGCAGCTTTGTTATACTCAAACAAGGCGATGTGCGAGGCGGAAACCGACTCCGGTTCCTCATCGGCATCGAGAGCCTTCACAGCTTCGTTGACCGGAGCCAACACCGTATAGGTGCCCGATGATTGCAACAAGGCATCATAGCCTGACTCCTGCAGGATTGTCTTAAATTCACTGAGCTCGGAACGCGTTGAGATCACCTCCCAAAGGGTCTGTGAGCGAGTTCCGGTCACATCCTGATCATCCCAACGGTCGTCACTGCAACTGCCGCAAAAGAGGGCAGTTGCAATGAGTGCGAGGGAAGCTAAACTTTTTTGGATAATATTCATAGCTTATTTTACTTTAATCACGGTTATTCAGCTTCTTCGGTTGAGAAGTTAGCCGCATCATGGTTGGGGCACCAAGAGTAAGGACACATACCAATATCCAAAGTGCCTGCCACAACACCACACTGTTCGGGGAAGACGTGTGTGCGATAGGCGGTGCTGAAGCCCGACACATCATAATAAACTGTGCGGTCGAGCGTGCGGTTGCCATCAGCATCGAGCACCACCTTATAGACGCGCGAGTCGGAGCCATCGACGGCGACACGAGGGTACACCTGGTCGAGGTCAATCGGGATGAACATCAACATATCGTAGTTCTGACCAAGCGCCTGGTTGGTCTCGGTGGCATCCAAGCGCAAGGTGTGCACGCCGTCGCTCTGCACGTCGATGGTGCCGAGGCAAACAGCCGTCACATAGTGCTGGTTGGGGTAATAGGCCTGCGGCTGCTGACGACCCTTGGCGGCGAGCTGTTCGTCATCTTCACGACTGGAAGTTGAAGAGCCGTACTCCGAAAGGATCACTGTGCCGAACACCTGGTCTTCAGCACCATCCTGGATGAACGTAGTGCGCACGGTGCCGTGACCGTTGGCATACGTACCCATGGCACGATAGCGGAGCCAAACCTTATACTTGCCGGTGACGAGTGTCGGGGTCTTGATCTCGACATACTGCATCACGTGCGTAGCCAAACGGAAGTTGAGGTAGTCGCCGTAGACATACTCCGACTTCACATCGAAGTTCATCTCGCCGAGCTTCGGCACGAAGTCGCACTCATAGAGCACTGTCGGTGAGTTCTTGCCCGTCCAGCTCATCATCGAGAGGTCGGTGGGCACATAGCCATCGTCATCAGCCGTCAGCGTTGAGTAGAAATACTGCGTCGTACCCGCCTTGCGATAGCCCTTCAAGGCACGAATCTCCGGCTGGTCTGCCATATCCCAGTTGATGCGGGTAGCGGCACGCTCAATAATCTCGAGCTCACCGTTGAGCGACTGCACCACGCCGTTGCCGCAGATGAAGTCAACAAACGCACCGTCGGTAATCATCTGGATGCCGGGGTCATCGAAGTCCTCATAGCGGTTCAAATAGATATCCTCGTCAATGGTAGTGACGGTCACCACCTTGCCCAGCGAAGTGCAAGTGTTGATGGAGTTAGCACCCTGTATGTCGCCCTTAAAGTAACGACCCTTCAAGAAGTGATAGCCAATCCAGTTGCTCAAGAGCTGTTCCTCAGAATAGTTTGAGATGTTATTAGCCTGCAGTGCCTCAATCAAAGCATCGACCGAGGTGAGACCTTCAGCCTCCATCACCGAGTCGGGTTGAGCCAAGAAGGTCAGATACTTCTGTCCGCTCAAGATAGAGTCGAGACTGATGCTGTATTTATCGCTCTTCAGCACCTCCTGCATCAAGTTGTTGCAGATGGAGTAGCTCTTGCCGTCGGTGGCATACTGATCAATCTGATCGAACACATCGCGCACCGTGTACTTAGGTCGAGCCAAGAAGCAGTCCACCACATGGAGGATGCCGTTACCGGCACGGCGGTCGGCATTGATGATGCGCGCCTTATTGTTAATCAGATAATAGTTCTCACCCGTCGACTCGTCATAAAGATAGCGCGTGGTCAAATAGTCAACATCCATATTGGCACACGACATACGCGTGTCGGTGAAGTCGGTCGTATAGAGCGTATCGCTCAACATGTGATACTTAACCATGGTGAGCGCCGAGTCTTGTGACAGAGCTTGAATGGCAGAGAGTGCCGAGCCCTCGTCAGAGGCACCGAAATAAGTCTCTACCGCCTCGTTGGTGGGGGCAAACATCGTGTAGGTGCCATAAGCGTGCACCATGCCGATAGCGTCAGCCTGCTCAATAAGGCTGTGGAAGAGGCTCAAATCGGGGTCTTCGGCAATATACTCATCGAGCTGCAACTGCGAATCAGAGACCCAGTCATCGCCGTCCATGTAGTCGTCACACGCAGTGAAGGCGGGAGCCATCACCAGCGAGGCGGCTGTCATCCACAAGGCATTGCGAAATATTTTATTCCATTTCATTGTCTTAGCGATTTAAATGTGTTTGAATTATTCGTCACCGTAAACCGGGTTCTGATCGAGCAAATCGTTGGTGCGGACATCGTTGACCGGATAGGGCAAATAGTGACGCAGCGGGTTCTTGTAGGCATTGCGCAGATAAGTCACCTTATCGATGGCGGTAGCATTCACCACAATGTTCAGCAAGTAGTTGAGCGAACCGCCCGTGCAGTTGCCTGCGCCATAGTTATTGCGGGCAGCCGTGCGGAGCACGTCAAACCAACGGCGACCCTCCAAAGCCAATTCGCGACCCTGTTCGTCGAGCACGAACTGCTCCAAATCTAATGCCGAGAGTGTAGCCGTGCCGGTGAGTTCGAAATCTTCGTCGTTGCGCAGCTGGTCCCAATAGGTCACCTGCATCGACGAGCCGGAGCCGACCGAAACGTCGGTAGCCTCGACGGCAGCAGCACGGTCGCGCACCTTAAAGACAGCCTTGTAGGCCTGCAACAGATACTTCTGAGTTTCAGAGCCGCCCACCTTGTTCTGGTAGAAAGCCTCCTGCACCAAAGCCTCAGCCTTCATCAAATAGATTTCAGCCAAGCGATAGACGATGATGTTCTTCTTATACTCAGAAGCCGTAGTGGCATAGACATTGCCCTCAAGGTCGGCACCGGCATACTTCCAGTTCTGGCTATTCAGTGCGCACATGCGATAGCGCACGTCCTCATAATTAGCATCCGAACCCGACGCACACTCGTTGGTTGTTGAAACAAAGATGTCGTCGCGGATATGAGCAAAGTTGGGCACGTAGTAAGCTCTGAGGCTATAGCCACACATCGTGAAGTAAGGCGTAGCCGTATAATCGTCAACCTGCAACTCGAAGATACTCTCATCGCTGTTGCCATCAACATAGACCTGCTTAAAGAAGTCGGCAGCCGCATTGTCAATGAGCACATAGAAGCATGAGTCGGCATGCGTGGTGGCATCCTCCAAATAAGAGCCCACGGCAGCCTTAGCGTCGGTCTTCGGCACGTCGATGAGGCGGAACTGACCGCAGTTGATAATCTCGTCACAAAGCTCCACGCAGCGAGCGTAGGCGGCTTGCGACGTAGCGATGTCGTCGGTCAAAGCGCCCTGCCAGCGATACATATCAGCCAACAGTGCCTTCAAGGCATACATCGTCACCTGACCCTTGTTTTGAGCCACGCTCGTCAAGCTGTAGGTGTAGTCGAGGTTGCCCTCTTGCTGCACCTGCTCGAGCTGCTTAATCAGGTCGTTCAAGATGTCGAGCTGAGCGGTCGGAGCGCAATTACGCTCGGCGGCATCGTCATAATAAGCCGTCGTGACATAAGGCACATCCTTATAAGTGCGAAGCAAATAGAAGTACATCATGGCACGAATCACCGTGGCCTGAGCCTTATACTTGAGGCACTGAGTGGCAGAGAATGAAGCATCGTTAGCCAATGCCTCATCAGCCTTCTCGAGGAGGAGGTTACAGTTGTTGATGACGGTATAATAGGTCACCCAGTTAACCAACGAGTTTGAAGATGTCAGGTCACCGTTATACATCGAGTAATAAGGCGAGTAGATGGTGGAGCCATAAGTGGTATAGTCGCCACGAATCTCACCGTCGGTGTACATCTTGGACGAAGCGTTGAGCACCGAGCAATAAATGCCGGTCAGGGCAGACGAGACATCAGATTCGGTCTTCCAATATTTGGATGCCGTCACGCTGTCCTCGGGGTCCAAGCTCAACCAATCGTTGCACGAAGCGAACATCAAGGCACTGCCCATCAGGGCTACCGTCAAGATATTATGTGTACGTTTCATTGTTTTCTTGAATCATTAGAATTTCACATTGATACCGAGTGTGTACTCACGCGGACGCGGAGTGTTCGACGTATCGTAGCCCGGAGCTGTAGGGCTGCTGATGCTGACCTCCGGGTCCATGCCGGTGTAGCTGGTCCAGCAGTAGATGTTCGACATCTGGAAGTAGCAGCGTACGTCGGAGAGCGGCGTGCCCTGATACCACTTCTTCGGGAAGGTGTAAGAGAGGGTAGCCGTCTTGAAACGGAGGAACGAACCGTCCTCTACGTAGCGAGAAGAGGCCAGAGAGTTGTAACCGATACCGTAGACGGCACGCGGCAGGAGGCCCGAGGGCACTTCGCCGTTAGCAATCTGCTCCTCGGTGTACTCGTGCGTCCAGCGGCGCAGGACGGAGCGGGCCTGGTTGCCGTAGCCGCGCATAGACTCCATGCTGGCCTTGGCGATGTTGACGATGTCGTTGCCGTAGCGGAAGTTGAAGAAGGTGTTCAGTGACAGATTCTTCCACTTAGCCGTGAGGCCGAAACCACCGGTGAAGAGGGGCATACCGTTGCCGAGGTAGACGACGTCCTGCTCGTTGATGTTACCATCGTTGTTGACGTCCTTATACTTGGCGTCGCCGGGCTGGAAGACGTAGTCGGCCGTCGGGTAGTTGAA
>CAZBWT010000084.1:0-9394 GCA_964495625.1 uncultured Prevotellaceae bacterium
TTCGGCATACTGACGGTGGTGGGGGAGCTGATGTGATGCCATCTATTGCATTATATCAACATTTCCATAATTGGGCAGGTGTGGTGACACACTGCCCATGCCAAAGGCTATAATGTAGCAAAATGACAGTTGACGGGCTGTTTTGCTGTCAAATATTCAGAGGTTGATTTCTTAAATTATCTTTAGATATGTGCCGAGTAGTTGCTAAATTTATAAATAAGAGTTAAGATAAAAAGAAAAATGTGCTTCGTGAAAATGTGAAAATATGAAAATAGCTACATTTGCCACCGTTCTGCGACGACGGACGCAGGACAGCCCTCACTGAAGCTCCCGGGGCGGGCGAAACAAGAGCCCCGCCGAGGCAAAAGAGAGTGTGCCACTGCATCACTAACGATAATAACTCTTTTAACTGATAAATAAACTTATAAACCGATGAAAAAATTCTACACACTGTTAGCTGTCATGGCGGGTGTATCGACGTTGGCTATTGCCCAAACGGTCGAATCGCCGCTGACACTCGAGGGCGGAAGCGCCGAGTACACGTGGGAAGGTGATAACACCTCCGACACGTATTGGATCTACACCAACACAGAAAATCACGGAGTGCTCCTCTCGGTCAACAACACCAGCTTAGGCATCTTCAGCACTTCAGGCTCACGCCTTAATTCGCAGTATTCTAACGGCTCGTATGTTTACCCCGTGGGTGCAGGCAGTTCTGTGCTCGTAGGTGCTCGTTACAGCAGCTATTCACCCTCTGTTTCATTCACCTACACTGCCACCGAAATCAACTTCGACGGTAGTGCTACGGCAGAAGCTCCCGCCACCCTTGTGCCCGGCACAGAGGTGTGGATTACGGCTGAAGCCGGCTATTTGCAGTATGCTGCCACCGAAGACGGTGTCTTGTCTCTTGCGTCATCGAGCTACGTTTCGGGCGCACAATATAGTGACGGCACTGCCACCACATCTTTCACATTCGACTACAACAGCTCGGGTTCAAACTACCTTGCCAAAGTGGCTGTCGTGGCAGGCAAGACCTACACGTTCACCATTCCGGCAGTTGCCAAGTTGACCTCGGAGTTGACTCACCCCACGTTGGGTTCTACTTATGACTATGCATTCCCGTTGACTTCGGGCGACAACACGCTGCCCGCAGCCTTTGGTGAATATTGGTATAGCTTCACTCCCACCGAGGCAGGCAACTTGGTAATCTCGGGCACCGACGCTCAGTTGGCAGGTTGCACCATTGTGCTCTACAACAGCGCTTACTATGCTGCCAACGGCTATTCATCTACGGCTTCGTCTACAGCAGGCACCTTTGCTCTGCGCAGCGAGGTGAGTGTGGGCACCACCTACTATATGAAGGTGACGAAGAACGACGCTACGTCAGCCGACCAGACCTTCCAGATGGAGGTAGCTCCGTTTGAGGCTGGCGACCGTGTGGAGAACCCCATCGTGCTCACTTCGGGTGAGTCGCAGACGTTGAAGTCGGCTTCGGGCACTTACTACTATGCCATCGACGTGCCGAGCGACAATGGCAACATGATTTTGGATCTCACCTCAACGTGCAGCAATTCATCATCATACCTCTGCATCTATGAGTCTACGTCTTACTCTTACTATGGCTCTTCATTCTATGGCGCAAATGCCGCCAACGTCAACATGACGCTCACTGCCGGCAAACGCTACATCTTCATGTGGGTCAGCAACGAGGAGCAGGCCATCAACTTCACCGCTACGCTCAGCGAGATTGAAGCCGGCGACACCTACGACAAGCCCCTCGAGGCTGTTGAGGGCGGCAACATCCTCACCGGTGCAGGCACTAAGTATTATGCCTACACGGCTACGTTGACCGGCAAGCTCAGCGTGTTGCCCAGCGATGTTGAAAACACCACCATCACCTTCCCCCAGGGTTCATCGAGCTATTCAAGCAACTACACAGCCACCATGGAGAACGGTGCTTACGTCATCGACGCTGTGGCAGGCAGAACTTACGTCATCAAGATCGCCACTACGGCAGAGAACTTGATCTTCGTCATCAGCGAACGTGAATATGTGCAGGGCGAAACCGATAGCGACCCCATCGCAATGGACGGCGATGAGTACGTGCTCGGCAATGAGACGGTGAACGTATGGTTGTCATACACCGTGCAGAATGCCGGTGTCTTGACTTTGGGCGGCACCATGGCTTGTGACAACGACAACTATGTGGAATATAAGAAGCAGGGTGGCTATAGCTCACGCGCCTACAACGGCGATGGCACGGTTACGGCTCAGTTCCCCGTCAACGAGGGCGACATCTATTTGCTCCACATCATCTCGCCCAACGTGCAGCCTGATGCCACTGTCACCATCACTATTGCAGACTATGAGGCAGGTCAGTCGGTTGACAAGGCCATCACCTTGCAGCCCGAGGTGGCAGACACATTGCCCACACCCTCACGCATCCTGCCCACTTGGGTCAAGGCTACGTTGACAAGCGGCACCCTCACCATCACCGGCGCTGAGACCGGTTCGGCAAGCGGTTACATCTATAAGAGCTATGAAGACGCTGTGGCAGGCACCAACGGCTCTTACTTCTCGATGACGAACTACGACTACAACACCTATCAGTCGCTCGACTATGCTGTCAGCACCGTCAACATTGAACTCGAAGGTGAGTCGGTTTGCTACATTAAGTTCGAAAACTCTTATGCAAGCAACTTGGTTGTAACTTTGAGCGGCTCGGCTGTGAAGACTACGGCTGAAGACAACACCACCGCCATCAGCAGCATCGCTGCAGGCGAGAACAAGGGTGCTGTGCGCGTGTTCGACCTCGCCGGTCGTCGCGTCAACGCTGAGAGCTTCACCTCTAAGCCCGGCACCTACATCATCTGTGCCGACGGTGAGACGCGCAAGGTGATCATCAAGTGATGAATACCGCCGCTCACAACATAAGGGTTCACAACGTAACAGCATACTGAGTGATACTCACACATCTAACTGCCCCCGCGAAAGTTTCCGCAGGGGCAGTTTTTTTCTTAAACATAACCTAAAATACGCTGATTATTTGTACCTTTGCGCTCGAAGTTATGCACCTTTTTGTTGCAACATCTAAAAAAATGTTGCAAACTCCTTAAACTTGCGGTGCGTAGCTTCGTCACACTAAAGTGTGGTTGCCCCGGGAGGTGCTCCGCCGGGCGAGTCCACGCACGCCGAATTTTTTTTTTCACTCGCTCTATGCCATGACTGACACACGTTGCCAACTGCCTACGCGCGCGAGCCCGTATGCCCGAGGCACGGCACCAAGAAGCATACAACAAAACAAACAATCAATTATACAACTATTTTTTATCATCAACTACAAGTTATGAGCAAGAATCACGCATGGTATCTGCCACTGCTCCTCGTGGGAGGTCTGTGGGCAGCCTCGCAGCCGGCTTGGGCCATCAAGGCCAATCGCAAGACGGTGACGCTGAGACAGCCTGACGGCACCACCTTCAAGGCACGGATTCATGGAGATGAGAATTTCCATTACACGACCACGCTCGACGGCTTTATGATAGCCAAGGGCAAAGACAGTTTTTATCACTACGTAGACTTTGATGCAGCCAACAAGAGCCGCATCCTCTCAGACCTGCAGGTGCGCGACGCAGCCGACCGCACCGAGGCGGAAATCTCCGCCTTGGCAGCCTATCGCCCCGCCCGCTTGGTGCAAGCCGAGATGCTCGAGCAGCAGTTCAAACTGCGCGCTCCGCTGATGCCCGAACAGATTTTGGGTCGCAGCATCGTGGCTCCGCGCACCTACAAGCGCGCCTTGGCTGCCGCAGCCCGCTCGGGTGCCAATGCAGCCACTGCAGCTGATGCCGCCGCCACCGACGAGGTGACTGAGTCGGAATATTTGGTGGTGTTGGTCAGCTTTAAGGACCTCGAGTTTCAGCACTCTGCCGACGACTTCGACCTCTGGCTCAACCAGCAGGGCTACAGCGTGAACGGTGGCACCGGCTCGGTGAAGGATTATTATCGCGACAACTCAATGGGGCAGTTCGTGCCCAACTTCACCGTGGTGGGTCCCTACACTCTCAACTACGACAAGGCTTATTATTCTGCCAACGACGACTATGATGCCGACGTTAACCCCAAGGCGATGATCAAGGAGGCGATGCAGAAGGCGAAGATTGCCAATCCCACCATGAGCTTCAAGAAGTTCGATAACGATGGCGACGGATATGTTGACAACGTGTATGTGATCTACGCCGGCTATGGCGAAGCTTCGTCGGGCAACGACGACGATATGTGGCCGCACAGCGCCACGATGGGCGACGAGATGTTCCGCATCGACAGCCGCTACATCAACAACTATTCTTGCTCTGCCGAGTTGGTTGGCTCGAGCGGCAGCGATATGGACGGCATCGGTACCTTCACCCACGAGTTTGGTCACATCCTCGGTTTGAGAGATATGTATGACACCGACGATTATACCGACGGTTTGGGTCTCGACCCGGGCGACTACAGCCTCTATGCCTCGGGTAGCTACAACAACGACAGCCGCACACCTCCCTACTTGATGGCCTTTGAGCGTTTGCAGCTCGGTTGGGCTAAAGAGGGCGAAGACATCGTGGCCCTGCAGGGTGCCGAAGATGTTACCTTGCCCAACATCCGCACCAACAAGGCTCGCTACATCAACGCTCAGCCCGAGAGCCAGGACACCACGGGCTATGAGTGGTTCTTGTTTGAAAACCGTCAGCAGAGCGGATGGGATACGTACATCCCCGCGCACGGCATGATTATCACCCACTATGACTATACGGCTGACAAGCAGGCTCTGTGGAAGGCTAACGGTCCGAACAACAACGCTTCGCACCGCTGTCTCTACATTGTGCCCGCCGACGGCATCGACGACACCAATTCACGCAACGGCGACACCTATCCGGGTCGCAGCGGCAACACGTCGTTCACCGACACCTCTTCGCCGAGCGCGCTCAACTGGAACGAGGACCCCATCAATATGCCCATCACCAACATCTTGGAGCAAGACAGCTTGATCTACTTCCAGGTGAAGGGCGGCACCTCGCAGTGGAACGTGATTCGCACTTTGGTGCCCACCGAGATTCGCGACACCTCTGTGGTGCTCGCTGCCGAGCTTGTGCAGGCTCAGGGCGAGGTGAAGGAGATGGGCTTCTGCTGGAGCAGCGAGAAGGAACCCACCGTGGCCGACGACCACGTGACGGTGCCCGTGAGCAACACTCCCTCAGTGCGCGTCGACGGCTTCACCGCAGGCATGCGCTACAACGTGAAGGCTTATATGGTGTTGGCTGACGGCACTGTGGTCTATGGTTCGCCCATCTTGATTCGCACCGAGTGCCCCACGGTCTACCCCAAGTTCCACACCGACTTCACGTCGTGGACCGACGGTGAACCCGACTGCTGGGAGATTGTGGATAACAATGCCGACGGCACCACATGGGAGTTTGACGACAGCTATCAGGCTTTGGTCTACGACTTCAACTATTGGAACGATGCCGACGACTGGGTCATCAGCAAGCGTCGCTTCCACATCCCCACCCACGGTGTGCTCACCTTCTGTCGCGCCGTGACCGACTTGAGCTGCATCGAAAACCTCGAGATTTACGTTTCGACTCGCACCAGCAACATCGAAGACTTCTACCTCTATAAGCGTTATTCGTTTGCCGACAATGTCTACACGCAGGTCTACGAAGAAACGGACCTCAGCGAGTTCGCCGGTCGCGACATCTATCTTGCCTTCCGTGCTTGCTCCGAGAAGATGCAAAACAACATCTGGCTGTGGGATATGGCCATCACCGACAAGCTCCAGACCCCGACCATCACGAAGTTTGAGTCGAAAGACGGTCAGACGCTCGACGTGGAGTGGACTCCGGTAGACAGCGCTGAGTATTATTACCTCTACTTCGGTCGTCAGACCGACGAGACGAACACCGTCACCGAGTTCGCCCCCATCGAGCTGTTTGAGAAGGCTCAGGGCAACATCGACTTGGCGGTGGGTTCTATCTTCTTTAAGGGTAGCGGTGTGGTAGAGCTTGAGATGTTGCCCGACTCATTGCAAGACCTCAAGTTTATGCTTACCACCTCGGGCCCCATCGGCACCTCTACGCTGCGCGTCGAGGGTTCGGTGGACGGCAACGACTGGTTCCAAATCGGTCCGAAGCTCTCTTGCTCGGAATATGACACCGACGGTCAGGAATGCGACTGGACGGGCTACGTGGCAGGCATGGGCTATCGCAAGCTGCGCTTCACCTTCGACCACCAGGGTCGCAACGGACGCATCAAATATCTCACCCTCACCTACAACGACGGCAAGGTGCTCGAAGATCTTTCAGCCGGTCGTGTCAGCACCAATGCCATCTCTATTGTGCCCGTCACAGCCGATGAGTTCACTAACGGCACTTATGTTGTGTGGGTTGCTGCCGGCGACGGCTTCTTCTTCTATGACGAGTCTGAGTATGCCTACTACACCGCCACGGGCAAAGACGACACCACCACCGGCATCAATGCCATCACGGCTGCCGAGGCAGGCGTGAGCGTTATGCAGCGCGGTGAGCACATCGCCATCAGCGGTTTGAAGCAGGGCGAACACATCTCGCTCTTCAACGCTGCCGGTTCGCTGCTCTACGAGGGCACGGCACGCCGCGAGACGGTGCTCTTCCCCGCTTCGGTGAAGGGTCCGGTGCTCATTGGCATCGACGGTGCAGACCGCACCATCAAGACTAAAGTGATCGTGAAGTAAAAGATAAAACCAATAGGGTGGTGGCTGACTCAGCAAAAGGCTGCCGCCACCCGCAACAAGACAACAATGAATCATAAAAAGATATCAACCTATCTGTTGGCACTGCCCGTGGTGGCTGCCGGTGTGGTCTATGCCACCACACAGACCGAGCAGACCGACCTCGAGAAGGTGCAGTTGCCCGCTCAGGTAGCCGCTCAGTTCGCTAAGGCGAAGTCGGTGGCTACGCAATACCCCCTGATGAGCTTGTCGGGTGCCGATGACGGCATCCCCTATGGTCTGCGCTCAACTGAAGTGGATGACCAACAGGTGTCGCTCGCATGGAACACCCCCGAAGCCCTCGACGGTTATTTTGACGACTTTGAAGATCATGAAGATTTCGCCGTCAACTCGTCGGGTAGCGTGGGATGGACCTATCTGGACGTGGATAATCGCGACACCTACACCTGGACGGCATGCACCTTTAAGAACATGGGCTCGAAGATGGCGTTCATCGTGATGAACCCCTCGAAGACTTCGCCCTCGGTGGCAGATTACCCCTTCTATAAGCCTTTCTCGGGCAACAAGATGCTCGTTGACTTCTGCGCCATCGACGGTCAGAACAACGACTACCTCATCTCGCCCGCCCTCGACTTCGACCGCGACTTCAAGGTTAGCTTCCGCTGCCGCTCTTATCGCGAGTCGTTCAACTTGGAGCGCGTGCGCGTGGGTTACTCCACCACAGGCAAGAACCCCTCCGACTTCACCTTTGTCACTCCCGAGCCTTATCTCGAGATTCCCGCCGAGTGGACTTTGGTGGAGGTTGACATTCCGCAGGAGGCACGCTATGTGTGTGTGAACTGTGTGTCGGACGATGCCTTCATGTTCTTGCTCGACGACCTCTTTGTGGGCACCAATGCCGTGCGTCCCAATGCCCCGGCTTTGCGCCCCGGCTCTGCCTCGATGCGCAGTGCTTCAAACCGCAATCCGCTGGTCGGCTTCAACGTCTATCGCGACGGTGTGAAGGTCAATGCCGAGCCTGTCACCGAGGTGCGCTACACTGACACGGTGAGCGAATATCGCAACTATGAGTATGCCGTTTCGGCACTCTATCAAGATGGCACCGAAAGTGCCGTTTCTGAGCCTCTTACGGTTGAGGTGGAAGACATCCACTTGTTGCCGTTTGAAGATGACTTCATCAAGTGGACACTTGCCGAAGACAAGTGGAGCACTCCGGCTGACTCTGCCGGCGACAACCGTTGGAAGATTGACTATTATGAATATGGTTTGGTGGACCCCGCCGCTACCTATGCTTATTCGGCTCTCGAAGACTATGACCAGTCGCTCGTCACTGCCGAGTTGCATACGCTCAACCCCGCCACTACCTATCTGCGCTTTGAACTGAAGTTGCGCCACACACGTCTTGTGACGGTGGACTACCTCTCGGTCGAAACGACGTGTGACGACGGTGCAACGTGGCAAGAGGTGCACACCTTCACCAACGAGGGCGGTGCCTTCGATTGGACCGTCTTCCAGTTCCCCTTGGCTGATGTCTTGACGGGCAACGTCTTTAAGGTGCGTTTCCGTGCTCACGGTGCCTCAGCTTACTACATCAACTATTGGTATGTTGACGACATCAAGATCTGGAACCCCGAGTGGACTTCAGCCACTGTGGCTGTCAACACTGCCGAGGGTCCCTTGGCAGGCTGCCCCGTGCGCCTCACGGCTGACCACGGTGCCGTCATCAACGACACGACCGATGCTCAGGGTCTTATCTCTCTGCCTAAGGTGGAGGTGGGCAAGTATGCCATCGACATCACCGAGGACGACTACAACGTCTTGGCTGATACAATCAACATCGAGAGCGGTGCCGCCAACAACTTCAGCGTGCACGTGTCTCAGCCCCGCGTAGCTCTTTCGGCTCAGAGTCTCACTGCCGATATGGCTGTTGAAGACACTTTGACGCAGAGCTTCACCATCAGCAACACCGGCGACGGTCTGCTCACCTGGCACATGCCGCGCCGCCTCACCGCAGGTTCGGGCGATGCCTCGGGCTTGTACAGCGTGCAGCGTTCGTTCGACGCTTCGGGCGACCTTCAGTCGTCTGTGGTCTTCGACGGTGAATATTATTACACCACTTCGTCATCTTATTATTATCTTGGTGTGTTCTGGAAGTACGACCGTGAGGGTAACTTCATCGAGCAGTTCTCCATCCCCGAGATGTATTATATGATGTATGACCTCACCTTCGACGGTCGTTACTTCTACGGTAGTGATTACTCGAACCGCCTCTTCCAACTCGACTTCGACAATCGTCGCGTGGTGCGCACCATCGAGATTGCCGACCAGTCGTCGCTCGTCATCACTCACTGTACGTATGACCCCAACCGCGACGGTTTCTGGGTGGGCAGCTGGAACAGCATCCTCTTTGTGGACCGCAATGGCGTGCCGCAGTCGCTGCTTTCTAACATCTCTACCACCGAGAACCTCGCCATCTTCGGCTCTGCCTACGACGACGTGACCCCCGGCGGTCCGTATCTCTGGCTCAGCGATGAGACTTCTGACAACGACTATACGCTCGACCAGATTATGCTCCGCCAGTTCAACCTCACCACGCGCACCCTCACCGGTGTGAAGCATGTGGTGAGCGACGTGCCGGGCTATAAGGTGGGCACT
>CAZBWT010000085.1:0-2439 GCA_964495625.1 uncultured Prevotellaceae bacterium
AACAATAACAAAAAAACATACACCTATGAAAAAGATTATGACACTTGCCGTGATTGCCGCAATGGCGATGACGAGCTGCAACTCTTCAGACGACGAAGAAACGGTAGTAAGCAACTACCCCGATGACAATGTGATACGTGTCACCACCCGCGTCTCTAACTCTGCCCTCACCCGTGCTGACGGTGATGTCGCCTCCACCACCTCCGGCTACGAAGGCGAGAACTTCGCCCTCTACGTCAGCCCCTCGGGTGTCACCAACGACTTCACCTACAACAACGTGTGGTACACCAAGACCGCCGGTAAGTGGGGCCCGAAGGACGGTGTGGAACGCCACTGGCAGTCTGCCTCGACCAACTACGAATATTATGCCTACGCTCCGGCTGCAGGCTCGAACACGGTAGAAGTAAGCTTCTCGAACACATATATTTCGAACGGAAGTAGCAGCGGTTCAGATAGTTACTACTATTATGATGATTACTACGATACTTATTATCGTCAGTTGGACAACGCTTCCAACCAGATTTTCTACGACCTCTCGAAGAGCAACATCGACCTCTTGTGGACGAGCGGCAGCGGAACACCCAACACCTTGTTGGACGAGAGCAAGTCGCTGCCCATCACCTTCGACCACAAGTTCTGTCAGTTCACCATCGAGGTGGAGATAGGTAACGCCCTCTATGGCGACGACTTCGAGACGTGCCCCGTCACCTCCGTTTCATTCGTCAATCCCAACGGTGTGGGCGTGATTGGGGTTAAGACCGGCAAACTGACCGTGCTCAACTCTTGCGAAATCGTACCCAATGCCGACAATGCCACCATCGTGCAGGGTTCACGCACTGCCGACGGCAAATACACCACCGAGACCGTCTATATGGCTCCCGGCGACCAGTTCGCCGACGAGAGTGCCGCCCAGACGCAAGCCATCACGGTGTTCCTCACCGTTAATGGCGCAGATTATGTCTACAACCACACAGCCTACAAATATGAGGCAGGCAAGAGCTACACCCTCAAGGTGAAAGTCGGTGAGTCCGGCATCGCACCGGTGGGTGTCAGCATCAGCCCCTGGACCGAGGTTGATGTGAAAGACGAGTTGACAACGTTCTAAAACGAAGCCTCACCATGAATAAGAAACTTATCATACCCTTCACCTTCACCCTGCTTTGTGCCGCCTGCTCCGACGCTACCGAAGAGGTGCTGACCTATGCCGACGATGCACAAGCGATGCACATTGCGGTGGAGGTGGATCGCGCCACTCGCGCTGTGGCTTCAGATGCCACAGCGCTGCCTGAGGGTGCCACGGTGAGCTTGTCGGAAAGCTCAGGGTCGGGCTATATTGCCTACACCGTGCGTAACGGCGAAGGCGACTTGGAGCCGGTGGGCAACTCCTTCTTGCGTTGGAAGAAGTCGTCTGTCACCGAGAAGGAACTCTATGCCTGCTCGCCCGAAGGGTCGGCAGTGAAGTTCACCATGTCCGCCAACCAAAGCACAAGCACCTTGCTCACCGCTGCCGACTACCTCACCTTTGCCGGCACCGTGCAGCGCCGCACGGTGGGTGACGACGCTAATGCCGTCACCTTCCGCCTCAGTCACCGCTTGGCTAAGGTGAACGTCATCATCAAGCAGGGGGGCAACGGCACCTCTGCCGACGGCACTTATAAATATGACGGCTGCGTATTCGACATGAAGATCTATTCGTGCGGCAACGATGTCACGGTGTCGTATGGCAACGCAACGGCTTCGACCGACGATGCTGATGACGACCTCACCGATGCCACGACCACTGCGAGCTACTACACCCCCTACACCGCCACACTGACGGTGCAGAACACGAGCAGCACCATAGCCGTCACCCCGTATGGCGGTTCGGCGATGGACTTCACCCAAGCAAATACCGCCACAGCCATTGTGGTGCCTTGCTCGGCGGATGGCAAGCGCCGTTTCATCGAGATTCAGCCCTATAAGGGGGGTGTAGCTTTGGGATCGCCGATGTATTTTGACGGTATGCCCGCCATCGAGGCAGGACACACCTACACCTATGAGCTGACCATTGAGGAGGATGTGATCTACATCAACGAGGTGAAAGTGACCAACTGGACCGAGAACAGCGACGTGGTGGGCGATGATGCCAATACCTACGATTGGTACACTCTCAACCTCAACGATTATGCAGATCTTGCCGCCGTTAAGGCTGCTGTGAAAAGCTTTGCGCCTTATTTCAAGAAGATTCGCGTCACGGGCGCTATGAAGTCCGGCATGAGCTATGATTTCTTTAATGGTTTCGGCACGGATTATTCTATGATGATGTCTTCTTCGTACCCCACCACCCATTTGGATATTAGCCAAGTGACCGGGGGCGGCACGTCGTTAGGAAATTATTCATTCTATGGCTCTTCGCTGCAAGAAATCTACTTGCCCGAAGAGGTAACTTCAATAGGAGAG
>CAZBWT010000085.1:2539-9097 GCA_964495625.1 uncultured Prevotellaceae bacterium
TTGTTTGCGTTAGGTGAAAACGTGATGTTGATGCAGGCGGCGGGGCATTACAGCTGCGCCGCATCAGCGGGAGCTGCTTCCGCCGTGCAGCGGAAGGTGATGACGGGTTTATCTTCGCCCATCTGCACGCTGACGGTGTAGGCTTCTTTGTGCTCAGCCAAGCTCAGCTCCAAGAGCGTGTCGCACATCTCGTCTTCGATGTAGGTCTGTATGGCGCGGCGCAGGGGACGTGCACCGAGGTCGGGGTCGTAGCCGCGGTCTGCCAAGAAGTCTTTCACGCTGTCGTCCACCGTGATGGTCAGACCAAGGTCGCGAACGCGCTTTAGGGCTTTGTCTAACTCCACGTTGACGATGGTGCGAATGTCGGCACGTTGCAGGTGGTTGAACATCACCACACCGTCAATGCGGTTCAGGAACTCGGGCGAGAAGGTGCGACGCACCTCTTTTTGTATGAGGTTCTCGCTGAGTTCTTTTTGGCGCAGCTCCGAGGCGACGTTGAAGCCGATGCCGGTGCCGAACTCTTTGAGCTTGCGGCTGCCCACGTTGCTGGTCATGATGATGACGGTGTTCTTGAAGTTGACGGTGCGCCCGAAGCTGTCGGTGAGGCGACCGTCGTCTAAGATCTGAAGCAGCATGTTGAACACCGAGGGGTGTGCCTTCTCAATCTCGTCGAACAGCACCACCGAGTAGGGGTGACGACGCACCTCTTCGGCAAGCTGTCCGCCCTTGTCGTAGCCGACGTAGCCGGGAGGAGCTCCCACCATGCGCGACACGGCATATTGCTCGGAGTATTCGCTCATATCCAGACGAATGAAGCTCGACTCGCTGAGGAACATCTCACGCGCCAAGGTGCGCGCCAACAGCGTCTTGCCCACACCCGTGGGACCCACAAAGAGGAACGAACCGAGCGGACGGTTGGGGTCGCTGAGCCCCACGCGGCTGCGCTGTATGGCGCGTACGATTTTTTGCACAGCTTCGCCTTGTCCTATCACTTCGCGGTCTAACTCCGCCTTGAGTTGCAAGAGGCGGGCACTTTCCGACCCCATGGCTTTCTCGACGGGCACACCGCTGATGACCGAGACGACGTGTGCCACGTCGGCAGCATCGACCACGCGGGTGGGGGTGTTGGCGCGGCGGGCATCCCACTCGCGGCGCAGCACTTCGCACTGATGTTCCAACTTGCACTGGGCATCGCGATGGGCGGCTGCCTCGGTGTAGTTCTGCTCTTCGGCTGCTTTCTCTTTGAGGGCTTTTTGGCGCAGCAGCTCTTCTTCGAGCTCGGCAAGCCGGGCGGGGTAGACCTCACCCAAGGCATGAGCGCGGGCTCCCGCCTCGTCGAGGGCATCGATGGCTTTGTCGGGGAAGTTGCGGTCGGAGATGTAGCGCTCCGTCATGCGGACGCAGGTCTCTAAGGCGGCATCGGTGTAGCGCACGTTGTGGTGCTGCTCGTAGCGCTCTTTGACGTTGCGGAGTATGGTGAGCGTCTCGTCTGCCGTGGGGGCATCGACCGTCACCTTTTGGAAGCGGCGCTCCAAGGCTCCGTCTTTCTCGAAGGAGTTGCGATATTCGTCGAAGGTGGTGGCTCCGATGCACTGAAATTCGCCGCGTGCCAATGCCGGCTTCAGGATGTTGGCGGCATCGGCTGTGCCTCCGGCTCCACCGGTGCCGACCAAGGTGTGTATCTCGTCGATGAAGATGATCACGTCAGGGTTCTGTCGCACTTCGTCTAAAAGCCCCATGATGCGCTCTTCAAACATGCCGCGGTATTTTGTGCCTGCCACCAAGGCGGCTAAGCTGAGGGTGTAGATGCGCTTCTTCTGCAGTGCCCAGCTGACTTGGTGCTTGACGATGCGCATGGCGAGGGCTTCGACAACGGCGGTCTTGCCCACACCGGGTTCGCCAATGAGCACGGGGTTGTTCTTCTTGCGGCGCAGCAGGGTTTGCGTGACCTGCTCCAACTCGCGTTCGCGACCCACCACGGGGTCTAACAAGCCTTGCTCGGCAGCAGCGGTGAGGTCGGTGCAGTAGCGCGCCAACATGGAGTTTTTGTTGCCGTCGTCGCCGTTGTCGCCGTCGTGGGTGTAGAAGTTGCGGAAGTTGATGTCGGTGGCATCGTCTTCGTCGTCTTCGCTGTCGTGATGATAGCGGTTGCGACCGGGGGGCGGAGGCACGGAGCCGCTGCCTTCTGAGCGCAGTTCTTTCGCCTCGGCTGCCGACTCTTGTGCCTGCACGGCTTGTTGCTGTGCCTCGGGGGCAGCGTCGGGGGTCTTGTCGTCGTCGGCAATGGGCGACTGCTCCATATATTGGCGCATGGCGGCGTAGTCTACGTTATAGGGGGCTAAGATTTTCGAGAGGGAGCTTTGGGCATCGCCAAGCATGGCAAGCAGGAAGTGCTCGGGGCATACCTCACGGCTGTTTAACTGCGCAGCCTCGCTGTTGGCTTTGCCGATGAGGTCTACGGTGTCTTGCAACAAGCGGTAGGTGTGCTGCTCTTCGTCGCCTCCCTTGGTGATGAGCGTCACCGCGAACGTGTCGCCTTCGGTGGGCTCTTGGTGGTCGCGATAGCGGTTGCAGATGGCATAGGCGGCACGCATCTCCATGAGGTCGATGTTGACTCCGAAGTGAATCAACAGGGTGCGGATGTGGTTCAGCGAACCGAAGGTAAAGCCCATGATGAGGTGTTCCGGTGCGATGCAGGTGTGGTTCAATCGCTGAGCGGCTTTGTTGCCGTCGTCAAATAACTTCAGGATTCGTTTTGAATAAGTAAACGTCATAATGTTTTAATGGCTCAATATCTCGGCGCAAATGTAATGAAAAGGTTCAAATAAGCATCTGCTTTCTCTTATAATATAGTCTTTTTTAGGGTGATATAACGTATTTACATCACTCCGTCGA
The DNA here is from genome assembly GCA_964495625.1 of uncultured Prevotellaceae bacterium. Classification (GTDB taxonomy): domain Bacteria; phylum Bacteroidota; class Bacteroidia; order Bacteroidales; family UBA3663; genus Liminaster. The sequence goes on from CAZBWT010000085.1 coordinate 5,435, forward strand.
TGGGGCGGTCCCAGGGTTCGAGTGGGAGTTCTGCCATCACTTGCGGCGCAAAGGCAAGCCCGTAGACGGGGCAGCGGAGGCGGGGCAGGAGGCGGTCGTAGTAGCCTTTGCCACGCCCTAAGCGGCTGCCTTGGCGGGTGAAGGCGAGTCCGGGAATGAGTGCTAAGTCGATGTCGCCCGGGGCGGTGAGCAGGGTGGCTTCCGGCGATGGCTCAAGGATGCCGTAGGCTCCGCGGGTGAGCATGCCCGGGGCGTAGAGGCAGAGCTCTAAGTCGTCGCCCGCCACGCGGGGTAGCACCACTTGCCGCCCGCTGCGGTATGCCTCGGCTATGAGGGCGGCGGTGTCCGGCTCGTCAGGCAATGAGGCAAAGAGCAACACGCAGCGGGCTGCCGCCCACAGCGGGCTGCCGAGCACGCGCCGGGCGAGCTGTTGCGATTCCCTTTCGCGCCACGCCGGGTCGGCGGTGAGGCTGCGTAGCTCCCGCCGCATGGCGGCACGCAGCTGTTGCTTTTGTTCGTGTGGGGTGGTCATATTGTTTGCGTTGACTCTCGTTATTTGAAGAGGAGTGTAGCCCCGATGAACGAAGCGTAGAGCAGCAGCAACACGATGCCCTCAGCGCGCGACAAGATGCGCCCCGTGTAGAGGAATACCCACAGCAGTGCCGTGAGGGCGATCATGCAGGCATAATCCACCTGGAAACCGGCTCCGCTGTCGGCGATGGGGGTGATGGCAGCAGAGGCACTCACCACGCACAAGATGTTGAAGATGTTGGACCCGATGACGTTGCCTATCGCCATGTCTGTCTCGCCCCGACGCGCTGCCGAGAAGGAGGCAAAGAGCTCGGGCAGGCTGGTGCCGATGGCTACGATGGTCAGCCCGATGATGCGCTCCATGGTGGCGGTGGGGATGGAGAGGTGTTGCCCCACGCGGCGTGCTATCTCCGAGGCTCCATCAACCAACAGATCCGCGCCGTAGGTGAGGGCGGCACATGCAGCGACAATCATCGCCAAGGCTACCCACACGTTGAGTTGCCGAGCGGGGGTGGCAGATGTGTTTGTTTTGTCTGCGGTTGCTGACGTTGCTCCCGTGGTTTCAGCGTGGCGCGTGCTGCGTAGCTTCCACCCGACAAAGAGCACCAACAGGACTAATCCCGTCACGCCGTGCCAGCGCTGTATGGTGCCGGACATGGCTGCCGAAGCCATCAAGACGGAGACGATCAAGAGGAAGGGCATATCCACCGAGAGGGTGCTGCGCTTCACCCGCACAGGGGCGAGCACCGCAGTCACCCCGAGTATCAAGGCGATGTTGGCAATGTTAGACCCCACAACGTTGCCTATGGCGAGTCCCGAACTGCCTTGCAGCGCCGCTTGTATGCTCACCAAGAGCTCAGGGGCAGAGGTGCCGAAGGCTACGACCGTAAGCCCGATGACCATGGCATCGAGCCGGGCACGCTGCGCTACGGCTACGGCTCCCTCAATGAGGTAGTCGCCGCCTTTGGTGAGCAACACAAAGCCTATGAGGATGTATAAACAAGCTATCAGCATATTTATAATTATGAGTTAGTCGGTTGATGATTCACGCCACTCCGTCGCGGCGCATCAGTGCCTCGATTTGCGGGTCGCGCCCACGGAAGCGGCGGTAGAGCACCTCGGGGCGTTCGCTGTGTCCGCTTTCGAGCAGGGCGCGGAACTTGTCGGCGGTGTCGCGGTTGAAGATGCCTTGTTCCTCAAAGAGCGAGAAGGCATCGGCATCGAGCACCTCCGCCCACTTGTAGCCGTAGTAGCCGGCGGCATATCCCCCGGCAAAGATGTGGGTGAAGCTGTTGCTGATCATGGTGCCTGCCACAGGGGTGTAGAGCTGTGTGGGCAGCGTGGCTTTTGCCTCGAAGTCTGCCAAGGGTTCATCGGCAGGCAGCGGGGCGGTGAGGGTGTGGTACGCCATGTCGAGACACCCGAAGCTGAGCTGACGCACGCAGGCATAGCCCGCCTGGAAGTTGCGCGCCTTGAGCAGACGGTCGATGAGCTCTTGCGGTATGGCTTCGCCGGTGCGGTAGTGGCGGGCAAAGGTGTCGAGGAAGGCGCGCTGGTCTAAGAAGTTCTCCATGAACTGCGAGGGGAGTTCCACAAAGTCGCGCGGCACGTTGGTGCCACTGAGCGACTCGTAGGTGCAGCGCGTGAGGAGTCCGTGCAGGGCATGCCCGAACTCGTGGAGCAGCGTGCGCACTTCGTCGTAGGTGAGCAGCGATGGGGTAGTGGCGGTGGGGCGCGTGAAGTTGGTGACGATGGAGATGTGCGGACGTGAGTCGTGTCCGTCGGTTTCAATCCATTGCTCTTTGAAGGCGGTCATCCACGCCCCTTGCTGTTTGCCTTCGCGGGCAAAGAAGTCGGCGTAGAAGAAGCCTAAGTATTCGCCCTCGGCGTTGGTTACCTCATAGACGTGCACCTCGTCGTGGTAGCGGGGCAGGTCGGTGCGCTCGGTGAAGGTGAGTCCGTAGAGCGTGCCTGCCAAGCCAAACACACCCGCCACCGCTTTGTCTAAGGGGAAGTAGGGCTTCAGCAGCTCGTCGTTGACATCGTATTGCTCTTTTTTCAGGAGGTTGGAGTAGTAGGAGAGGTCCCACGGTTGCAGCACGAAGTCGTCGCCCTCGAGGCGGCGCGCATATCGGCGAAGCTCTTCCATCTCTCGTTCCGCCACGGGTTTGTAGGCGGCTAAGAGGCGTTGCAAAAGGTCGTTGACGTGTTTGGTGTCGCCCGCCATGGTGGGCTTGAGGCGATAGTCGGCATAAGAGTCGTAGCCCAAGAGCTGTGCCTTGCGCAGGCGCAGACGTGTGATGTCTCGGATGATTTGGTCGTTGGAGTAGGTGGTGCCCACCACGGCGCGACTGCCGTAGGCACGGTAGAGTTGTTCGCGCAAGGGGCGCACGGAGGAGTAGGTTAGGAAGGGACGGTAGCTCGGCGCTTTGAGCGTGAGCAACCAGCCTTTGAGGTCTTTGCGCTGCGCATCGGCGGCGAGTGTCTCGACGACGAAGTCCGGTAAGCCGGCGAGTTGCGCGGGGTCAGTGAGCAGAAGTTCGAAGTCCTGGGTGGCTTTGAGCACGTTTTGCCCGAAGAGCAGCGTGAGGCGGTCTAACTCGGCGGCGACGGTCTTCCACTCGTCGCGGGCGGCTCCGCTCAACTTGGCTCCGCCGCGCACAAAGCCTTGGTAGGTCTCGTTGAGCAGCATGCGCTGTTCGGTGGAGAGCTCGTCGGGGGTGTCGTTATATTGCATCCACACCGCCTCGACGCGGCGGAAGAGCGGCTCGTTCATCATCGTGTGGTTGGCATGATCGGAGATGAGGGGCTGCACTTGGTTCGACAGTTCCATCATCTCGTCGGTGCCTTGGCACTCCAACAGATTGAAGAAGATGTTGCTGACGCGCGTAAGCTCGGTGCCGGAGTGCTCCAATGCCTCGATGGTGTTGGCAAAGGTGGGACGGGCATTGAGCGTGGCAATGCGTTGCTCTTCTTCTTCAGCTTGAGCTATGGCGTGGCGAAATGCAGGGAGGTAGTGTTCGAGACGTATCTCATTGAAGGGTACAGCCTGATGTGGCGTGGTGAAAGGTTGCAACAAAGGGTTGCTCATAAATTCTTTTTGCATGGGTTAATGATAAATCTATTCAGTAG
>CAZBWT010000086.1:0-8860 GCA_964495625.1 uncultured Prevotellaceae bacterium
GCACACGTCGCGCGTCACCGGGTGGCGTGCCGACACGGTGCCCTCGTCGCTCACCGCCAATGCCCACACCCCTTCGGTGGTCATGGCATAGAGGGGGAACTGACCGAACTGACCCTCAGAGAGCGGCTTGGTGGCGGTGGCTATGGTGATGATGTCGCCCGTGCCAACGGTCACGATGCCCGTGGCGGGGAAATAGAAGGGGTTGCCCACAACGCTTGTGTAGACCTTGTTGAGCGCAGGCACAATGACACCGCCCTCCGCATTGTTACTATCGAAGTTATCAACCGCCCCTATGCGCTGCGTATTGAAGGGGAGCAAGGCATAGGCACCATTTAGGTAGTCGTGAGGCAGCAGCGTCACCTCGTAGGGCTTGGTGCCGGCAGCGCCGTCATACAGCACCATCTTGTAGGCATTGCTGTTGGGGTAAAAGAGGAAGCAGCCCCACGAGCGTCTGTCGTAGCTCGAGGCGGCAACGGTGGTGTTGGTGTCGCCTTGGGTGGTGTAGTCTTCCTCGCCATCGTTGCCGGTGGTGTCGGCGCGGCTGCTCGTCGTCGTGCCGCTCACTGTCACCACCGATGTGGACTGAGAGCCCCACGGCAGCCCTAACTCGCCCATGTTGTTGACCACATACTCGCCGCCCTGCTCACGGATGTAGACAAAGACGCTGATGTCTTCGCGCTTCGGATTGGCGGTGACCGTTATCTTGTGGTCGTCACCCTCAACATAGTTGATGCCCCCCGTTACGTAGCAAAACATCGAGGCGGGGTCGTAGCCTCCATATAACTCGCGCCTCACCCCCGAGAGGTTGAGACGTTGGTTGTAGGTGTAGGCTGTGGTAGCCATGAGCTTGTCGTGGGTGAGATAGTCGTCGGTCATCGCGTCGCGCGAGGTGAGCGATTGCAGGTAGTCGTCGGCAATGTCAATGTCGGTGCGCGTGGTGGTGAGGTCGTCGATGGAGATGGTCACCACCTTATAGAAGAGCGAGGTGGAGCGCAGCGTGTTGTAGGTGCTGTCGTCTTCAGTAGAGACGGAGGCGGTGGTGTCGCGGGTGCTCGTGCGCCCGCTCGTTCCCGCGCTCTTATAGGGCAGCAGCAGGTAGTCGGTGGGCACGTTGCGATTGCCGTCAAAATACATGGCATAGATCTGGTCGAAACTCCACTCTCCATAGAGGTCTGACGGGAAGGTCACGTTGCCCACCGTGCTGCCCTCTCTGACCGTGGTGGAGTCGCCGCGGTTGGCGGTTGCTGCCAAACAGCCGACAAACTTATTACTGCTGATGCCTGCGCGGCTGCTGCCACGCACCTTGCCGCTCTGGTCGTAGGTGTAGATGGGTGCCGAGACGTAAATGTCTACGCTCTTCACAATGTCTTTCCACCGTTGCAGCTCGGTGATTTGCGCTTCACTGAGCACTTGGTAGTTGAGCGCGGCGGCTATGAGCATGATGTCACAGTCGAAGCTCCACTTATGGCTGTTGCTGCCCTGGTTGACTTTCTTGCACAGCACCATGGGTCCATCGGTCGAGGGCACCATCAGTATCGGAGCGGAGTGGCAAACCAAGCTGCCGTCATAGAGGTGGAGCGCATAGCGCACAAAGAAGGGGAAGCAGAAGCGTCCCTTGTTGGTGGTCTGCGACGCTATAAAGGAGTTGAGGTAGGGCATCACCGCATCGGTGGCGGTGGTGCGCTCGTCGTCGGTGAGGGTGAGTCGGTTGACGAACTTGCCCACATAGAAAGTGCTGCCGTTGCTCTCTGACACTGTGTAAAGGCGCGGATAGCCGCGCAGCCCGAACGAGATGCCAAGGTCGGGAACACGGTCGCCAAGCAGGGTGTAGGCTCCGTCGCTCCACAGATAGTAGTGGATGGCGGTGCCGCTCAGCGCTATCAGCGTGTTGCCCACCGAGGCGAAGCTGCTGACGACGGTGCCTTGACTCAGCGTAGTGGCAGTGGTGGCACTGACGGCTGTGGGAAAGGTGCCGGCAGCGCCACCGCTGCTCCACCACACACGGTGGTTGTCCTCATCGCCGTTCTGCACAATGAAGTTGGTGCCCGACGAGGTCTTGTGCAGGTAAACCGTCTGCGGACGTAGGGTGAACGTGCCTAATGTCTTGGGCGACGGCAATGCCGTCAACGACCCTTTGTCTTGCCGCACGTTGTAGCCCACAAAGAGGTCGCCGTCGGCACTCTCATAGTCGTCCGGTGTGGTGGTGACCCCGCTGTACTTGATGTCTTTGATTTCGCTCATGTTGACTATTGGATGTTGAGATGTGTTATGATTACGACCGCCTTGTAGCCGCACACGGTCGTCACGTCACCCAACGGCAGGTGGGCATATTCTTTGCCGCCACACACGGCGAGCATGGCGCGCGCAAGCTGCACTGAGTTGAAACGGTAGTGTGCTCCGCTGCGCGCCGTGGCACGACACTGTGCGTGGTGCCTGCCCTTGGGCGCATGAACCGCCACAAAGAGGTAATACTCCTCACCGTCGGTGGCTATGTTGATGGCATCGCCGGGACGGATGTCGAGCAGCCGCGCCGCGTGTGCCGAGAGGTCTATGCGCCCATCAGCATAGAACGAGATGCCGGTGCGCCGCGTGGCTCCGATGATGCGGATGGGCTTGTTGCTATTCATTGGGGCGAAGGTATTGGTAGTAGACCATCGGAGCACAACCGCTCTTGTGGATGCGCCGCCTCATCACCCACAGCTGCGCCTTGCGCTCCTCTATGCCGTAGTCGTAGAGGATGCGGTTCACCGTGGGGCTGAGCGACTCGAAGCCTACACATCCGTAGCGCGGGTTGTATTGCAGCCGCGAGAGGCACCCGCACTGCGCCGAGATGGGGGCATTGACGGCAAAACCATAGGTGTCGCTGCCGTCGGTGACCTTGAAGCTGATGATGGTGGCTCTCTCTAAATCTTCCGCACCGCCCGCACTGATGTCACGCAGCAGCTCGCTGCTGAGCGTTACGGAGTTGTCGGTGCCGTCTACCACAACCCGATAGGTGCGGATGCCCACCAGCCGCAGCAGGCGGCGGGCTGCCTCGAGCATGGCGAGGTTGAGCTTTGCCGTCCACCTCATCGCCGTCTCAGTTTTAAACGTTTGCTGCGAAAGCTGTGCATCTCTACGTAGTAGTATGAGCTGTTGTTGCTCAACTCGTCACGACGACGCTTTGCCGCCTCACGCGACGGGAAGATGTCGGAGGTGATGAAGTATTGCTCCGAGCCTCGTGTGCCCACCACGACACAGTAATATTTATCGCCAAGCAGCACATCGGTGATGTGCCGCACCACGTCGGCGATGCCTTCTAATATGGTTTTAGTTTGATCCATCTATGCTCTCTGTGATTAGTTTGATGCCTGTAAATAAATGTTTGCCCGCACATAGGTCGTTGAAAAACGCTATCATATCGTCTTCAACGAACTGTTTGGGCTTGCGACACACCAACGGCATGCCGTCTTCGCGGCGTATGCCGTTAACGGTGTACTCCTCGCCGTTATACTCGGTGAGGATGCAAGATTTCACGATATAGGGTTTCATCATTGCGGTAATGGGTTTTAAGTTCGGGCACACAGTGCAGTGGCAAATATCAGCCTTTTGCACCGAGTGCCCTCTTTATCTTTTCATCTTGTGCTAAAAGATTATCTGCTCAAGCTCCGGCAGTGTGTCGTCATGACTGATGCGCCTAAAGATGACGTTCTTCTCATCGCTCCGCCATGGTGCACTACAGTAGCCGAATAGGTCGTAGTTTTCAGTGCTTCCGTTACAGTTCACGAAGTCGCAACCGTTGCAGCTTTCGCCTTCGGCAGCACAGCACTCATAGGTGTCGCTGCCAACCTTAAAGGTCTCGCCAATTTCTCTTTCCATGTTGTTTGTTGTTTTTGTGGTTATGTTTTGTTGAGGGGTTCCACCACAAACCTCCACTCGGCTTAGTCGCGGCTTTCTTAATTGTGCGTGACAATTTATATCGGCATGGCTGTGTCACGTAACGCAATTTATCACCTCGATTTATAAACCATTTGCGAACATGGTGCCGGGTGTTGGTGAGGTGTGATGGGTAACTTGTTCATTCATAATTACCACTCTCTGACACAAAATCTTCGACATCCATGTAATCAATGCCGAAGGTTTCGGCTGTTTTCTTATCCGAATCAGAGAATTGACCTTCCTTGCCGCTTGCATCTCCAATCATCAGCATCTCTGATTTATCGAATGAATGGATAATTGTTGGTCGCCATTCTTCAAGCATCCCGACGTTTGGCTTTCTTCGTGGGTTACTCGGGTCGTTAGACGTACAATAGCTATAGCCACAAGTGATATGCGTGTATTCATTGATGGCTTCTTCAACGTACCTCAACTTCGTCTCAAGCTTGTCTTCGGACATAAATCCTTTTTCGACTCCGCCTTGATTGGTGACGATAATCACATATTCTGGTTGAAGGGACTTGATAGCCGCCAACACGTCCATCTTAAAATCCACGTCCCAAATTCCTTCGGGGAAGGTTTTACCGCTCCTCGTTCGGATCAGCGTGCCGTCCAAATCGGCAAATAGAACCTTATATCTTTTCATAGCTCTTAGTCTTTAAATTTGTAGGCATGTTTGTCGCACCAAATTAGTGCCTGGATTACCGCATCAAACAAACTTCCGGTGCCATAGAACACAGCTGGAATATTGTTTGGGATAATCAATAAGCACAGTCCTCCATCTGCACTACAAAGCGAATATTCAAGCGGTAAGCAATCGAGCAATTCGCTAAGCGTCCAAGCGGGAATATCTTCTTTCATGCGCCTCAAACGATATGCCAAATCATATTCTCTTCTAAATTCTCCTCCATACACATACGTCATGCCGGCCTTATGTGGTGAAGTGATTCCTGCGTCGAGCAATTTCTTACTTTGCTCTAATGATGTTACTATTTGTATTTTCCTTTCCGTGACATCAGAGTTTCTACATTCGTATAATTTTTGTTCTTCCATATTTTTGAAGTTTAAGTTATTGTTTCACACCGTCATCGACGGTATGATGTGCTGTTCTCGAACACTATCACCTCCATCATCTCACGCAGTCGGTCGCCAAGCCGCTCGGAATATACCTCGGTAATCTTGGGCGGTGTGAGGTTGGTGGTGATAATGGTTGCTAACTGTTTGTCGTAGCGGTATTCAAGCAGCTCGAGCAGCGGGTTGCGGATGTTTCCGTAATCGCTAATCTCGGCAGGCTCCGTGCCCATGTCGTCGATGGCAATGAGCCGACGAGAGCGTATCTGCTTGAAGGCTTCGTAATTGTTCTTGGCGCAGTAGGCAATGTCGCGGGCATTGTGTATCTCAAGCCCCGGTGTTCGGTCGAAAAAGAAACTGCTGTCGATAAACCCCGCGTCGCTCAGATAGCTGATAGCGCCGTCGAGGGCATGCAGCAGCGTTGTCTTGCCGTTGCCGAAGAGACCGTTGAACATCACCCCGAACTTGTTGCTGTGGGCATCTGTGAGGTGTATGGCTAACTTCTTGATGTTGTCGTGGGTGAATTGGTCACCTACGAACGAAACGTTGCGAGCCTGCACCTCAGCCTTGTAGAATGCCCAAAGGATGTCGTAGGCTTGTCGGGCGGTGATGGGAAGCCTAAAAAGACTTCTTGTAGTCGTCCGCGCTACTGCCAACCTCGTCAATTCGTCTGCGTCGTACTTGTACTGCGGGTCTAACGTGTTGTTCATTTGGAATTTTTGACTGTTGTATGGCGAGCCACTGCATGAAGTGACTCTTAACATCTCCGAGGTTGCTGTGGTCTTTTCCGCAGCATAGGCAATGCGCCACAAAACGGTCTATCCAAATCGTCAAATCGTCTCTGCTCACATGTCGCACTTGGCACACAGACTCCTGCCATGCCACATCAGATTTCAGCTGCTCGGCATCTCTGTTTAATCGCTCACTTAACTCTTGCGTCGTCGGCGGCGACGGCGCACTTTTTGTATCACCGTCAGGTGATATTTTTATTTCTTTTACTTTACTTTGTGTAGTAAATGTGGGGGAAACCCCGGTTAATTCGTGGGAAACTGTAGTTTTATTGGGGTTAATTCGTGGGAAACTCAAAAGATAGGGCAAATCAGCATCAAGCTTTCTGTATTTTGCCGCTTCAAAATATCGCTTCTGTATCCCTTGAGATGTGAGTACGCTCGACGAGTCAAACAGGTCTTTGTCAAAAAATCCCCATCTAACCAACCGCGACACAATTTGGTCAAGCAGATCAGCATTAACACCCGGAAGCTCGTGGAGAAGCTTAGCTTTTGCCATGTCTGACCACTGATAGAAGTACCCGTTGCGGTATACCGCACACAGCAGCTTAACAATGGCAATCTCTCCTTTGAGTCCAAATTCCCCGGCGATAGCAACCACTTTCTCATCTTGGAAAAAGTCACAGTCGAAAGGGAAATAATCAAGACCCTGTTTCTTCGGACGCGCCATATTTGTGTGTGTATTTTAGATTTCGCTAATCTTTATGCCGTAGCGCAAAAGCATCAGTTTGCGTTTGATGATGTATTCCTGCGTTCGGTATCCTTTTGTATCTTCCACCACCTGCTCGCCCGTGGCAACATTGGTGTAGACAAAATCGGCAACATAGCACACGGCTCTTTCCAGCAGCCGCCCATCGGCACCGCGCTGCGCAGGCACTATCTCGTAGCGCACCTGCTCACGTAGATCACTGATGATGCCCCGGCGCTCAAGGAGTTGCAGCTGCACGGCACGGTAATATTCCTTGCGCGATGCGCGCCCTCCCGAGGGCTTAGCATGGTACTTGTTGTCTGCCATCACTCTTCCAGACCTATTACGTCTTTTACGCGGGTCACCGCAACCGAGGCAAACCGCCACGGCTGTATGCTGCCCCGCAGCAGCTCTTTGACACACGCTTTGGCAGCATCCATGTCGGTCTCTTTGACCATGTAGTAGTCGTTGCGCCGTTTCGGATTGCCGTGCTTGTCACGATCATACTGCACGCTGACCTGCACCTTATACCAAAGGTCGTCGCTCACCTCGCGTGACGTTGCGTTCAACACATCTTCAATCTTGGCAGCTTTAATCGAGAGCACGTTGATGTCGTAGCCTTTATAGTGTTGCAGCTCTTTAAGCATCTTCGCCTCAACCTCGGTGCAGCTTAGAGCATGCACAAGATAAAGCTCACGTGTTGTCTTCGAGTCGTGCTTGTAGCGCACTTGACATTCATAGAGTTTCATGGGGCAGCATGTTTTTAAATTCTTTACATGGTTTTAGTTGCACCGCCAGGCGGGCAGGCACATTGATGGTGGCATTGGTGCGCATATCTCGCGCCTTCTTGGGTTGGCGCACCACAGTGCGCAGTGTGCCGAAGCCACGCAAAAAGATGCTCTCACGTTGTGCCAACGTCTCTCTCGTCTCAACAATGAAGGCATCGAGCACTCGTTGCACCTGGCTGCACTGTATCCCCGTCCGTTCGGTGATGCGCAGCGATAGTTCATGTTTCGTCATTTTGTGTTTAATTAATAGGTTAGTTATTTTACTAACTGAGGTGTCTCCTCAGCTTTTCTTTATTTCGCATCGTTCACTTTGTTGATTTTCGTTCACTTTGTTGCTCGTTGTGCTATCAGCGCTCCATCAGCTTGTGCCATCCTGCTACGTACCATAAAAAACGTCCGAGCATCGAGCAAATCAACCGATGCTCGGACGGAAACACATGTAAACAAATAATGAATTTGAATGGCAATTAAGAAAGGCACTGAAAAAACACACAATCAATTTACGAAAACAACTAAATGTGGTGGCGGGCGGTGGAGTCGAACCACCCTCAACGGCTTTTTCAATTCACCGAGGCATCTTGCCGCAGATGAATACCCGCCATTCCCTGCCGGAGCGTCTCACGACGTATGCAGGAGGATTGTAGAAATACATCCTGTAAATACGATTCACTTGACAATATTTCTTCTGTAATACCAATCCTAAAACTCTTAGTAGTGAGGGTACACAAAGTGCTTGTCTATATGGAAATCAATAAGCCGAATGAATTAAAAGTAGTCTTGCACCGTGGTTTGGCACTTGCGCAGCTCGGCGGTGTTATACTCCGTTCTGCCTGGGCGACGGCGGGCAGTGACCTTGCCGGTCTTCTCCCAGCGCAAAACGTTACATTTGCCAAACATCGTGAACGCTTTGCGTTGCGAGATGATGGGCGGGTCTTCTTTCGTCTCCTTAATTAAAGAGACGATGCGCGTGGCGAGATCATCCATGAACTTTTCATAGCTGATGTTGCGGTCGCCGAAGTCCATGCGCAGGGTCGATAGAGAGTTCATAAGCGGTTATGTTTAATGTCGTCGTAAAGAAACTTAATGGCTGCCGTCATGGCAACTGCCATAAATACCCAAAAGAAAATCTCTCGGAAGTCACCACAAATGATGTCGGTAATGATGACTGCCAAGGCAGCCAATAAGAGTAGCCCGATAAAGACTATCTCGAAAATGCTTTCTATCATAGCGTTTGTGTTTTGATGATTAGTTTTCATAATAGGTGGTGTTAATGATGTTTTAATCGAATGGGGGATGTGTAGTGAATTAGTCAATGCCACGAGGGTTATTTGACACGTGTCACCGTAAAGGTGCGTGCGTCACGATCGAGAGATGTGATATACTTGCGGTCAAGCGCGGCTGCCGTCTCATAGCATGTCGTCTTGATAGAGCGCAGCTTCGCACAGTCAAACACATGGCTTTCGTCTAATCGTAAATCTCTGATAATGCCGCGAGTGCTTATCTTTCGGGGTCTGCTCTGTCCTTGTTGCATTGATTAATCTTTATTTATTTATTATCTTCGTACTGTAAAGAAAAAAACAGACTGTACCTTTACATAATCTATATTATAG
>CAZBWT010000087.1:0-6462 GCA_964495625.1 uncultured Prevotellaceae bacterium
GTCACCGGTGGAGCTATCAAGCTCACCCGCACTATGCAAGAGCGAGAACATACTATGCTTGAGCTAACAAAACTCAACCAATGTAAAGCCTTTCTCAAAGCGAACGGAGTCTTTGACGGCGACAGCTTTGTTGAACTAACTAACGACCTATAATTATGAAAAGTAATGCCATCAAATTTTTAGAAGCGCACCAAAGTGTAGCCCCTTCACAATTTGAGGAGCAAGCGCAATGGCGGCGCGAAAATGCATCTTGGCTGCGGTGGTCGCGCCGCATAGCCTTGGCACTCATCGACTATATGCAAGAGCACGAGCTGAAACGCGCCGATCTTGCCGAAAGGTTGGGGGTGAGTCCGCAATACGTCAGCAAATTGCTGTCGGGCACCGAAAACCTTTCGCTAAAAAGTGTCGCTAACATTCAAGACCGTCTCGGCGTGAAGTGTTTCGCTGATTAACCTCTCGACACGAGAACATGCATAAACGCGTGCATATTATTTACACCCAATTAAAATTCGCCACGCGACGCTGCACAATTCCCCGCCATTCCCCACCGCTACACCGAAAAATCTATTACCTTTGCGGCATAAATATATGCACAGTCTATGAATCATAATCAGACGATCATCTCTGCCGTGGCTCTGCTGACGGCTGCGGCAGCCGGGACAGCATCGGCAAACTCCATCGACCTAAAGGATATCAACGCTCGCGCCTTCGCCGCTAAGAGCGTGCCCGCCTTCCGCTCGATGGCAGACGGAAAACATTACACGGCACTGTCAGACGACGGTCGCTCCATCGTAAAATACCAATATAGCAACGGCGCAGCGGTCGACACGCTGCTCAACCTGAATAAGGTGACCACCGAAGAAGGGGCTGAAGACATCTCAGATTTGCACATCTCCGACTACGAGCTGAGTCGCGATGAGCAACGTTTGTTGCTGCGCGCCAACGAGGAGTATATCTACCGCCGCTCGTTTAAGGCAGACTATTATTATTACGTCATCGGTCGCCCCAAGTTTAAGCGCCTCACCGAGGGTAAGGTGCAGGCTGCCACGTTGGCTCCCGACGGCAGACAGGTGGCTTTTGTGCGCGACAACGACCTCTATTTGACCAAGATCATGACCGCCACGATTGAGCTCTCGGAGCGCCGCCTCACCACCGACGGCAAGCGCGGCGAGGTGCTGAACGGCATCCCCGACTGGGTGTATGAGGAGGAGTTCGCCATGAACAGCGCCATCACCTGGAGCTCCGACAGCAAGATGGTGGCTTACTTGAAGTTCAACGAGACCCCGGTGCGCTCTTATTCGCTGCCCACTTATCGCGGCGCAGAGCCGACGCACGACGACTGCGAGCTTTACCCCGTGGACTACACCTATAAGTACCCCGTGGCAGGCGAGGTGAACAGCACCGTGGGAGTTTACACCTACGAGGTCTACACCCGCAAGACGCGACAGATGAACATCACCGTGCCCGCCGAGGGTTACGTGCCCCGCGTGCGCTTCACTGCCGACTCCACGAAGTTGGCGGTGATGACTTTCGACCGCCATCAGGCAGACTTTAAGATGTATTTTGTGAATCCTTACAGCGGCGAGAGTAAGCTGATTATTGAGGATACGAATGAGCAGTATATCGGCGAAGATAATATGGACTGCATTCAGTTCTATCCCGACGGCTTCACCTTTGTGAGCGAGAAGAGCGGCTACCGCCATCTGTATTATTATAACATGGTGGGCACGCTGCAGCGCCAGGTGACGCGCGGCAACTGGGATGTGACCGAGCTTTATGGCTACGACCCCAAGACGCGCACCGCCTATATTCAAGCCGCTTGGCTCGGTCAGGGTGCCGACGTGGCTGCGCCACTGACGCGCGGCATCTATAAGGTGGATGCCACGGGGCGCATGACTCCGCTCTTCAACGGCGGCAAGGACGGTGCCGGCTGCCGCGGTACGCATGCCGCCACCTTCAGCCGCGGCTTCATCTATATGCAGCACTTCTATAGCGATGCGGATACACCCACGCGCGTCACCCTTGAGTTGGTGAACGGGCTGAAGCAGGTGAAGGTGCTCGAAGATAATGCCGAGCTGAAGCGCCGGGTGAAGGAGGCGGGCATGTCGCGCCGCGAGTTCTTCACCTTCACCACCGAACGCGGCGACAAACTGCACGGCTACCTGACGAAGCCGAAGAATTTCGACGCAAAGAAGAAGTACCCCGTGCTGATGGAGCAATACAGCGGTCCCGGCTCGCAGCAGGTGCTCGACAACTGGAAGTTCGGGTGGGAGCAGTATCTGAACCAAGAGGGCTATGTGGTGGCTTGCGTAGACCCGCGCGGCACGGGTGCCCGCGGTGCCGCCTGGCAGCGACAGACCTACTGTCAGTTGGGCGTGAAGGAGTCGGAAGATCAGCTCTCGGCAGGTCGCTATATGGCTACACTGCCCTATGTTGACAAGGATCGCCTCGCCATTTGGGGCTGGAGCTTTGGCGGATACAATACGCTGATGACGCTGTGCGGCGGCAACGATGTCTATAAGGTGGGCATGGCTGTGGCTCCGGTGACGGACTGGAAGTTTTATGACACGGTCTACTCTGAGCGTTATATGCGCACCCCGCAAGAGAATGCCGACGGCTATAAGGCCTCGTCGGTGTTGGAGCGCAGCGACAAGCTGCAGGGCAGCGTGCTGTTGGTGCACGGTTCTGCCGACGACAACGTGCACCCGCAAAACACCTATGAGCTGTCTGAGCAATGGGTGCAGCAGGGCAAGGACTTCGACATGTTTATCTACACCAACCGCAATCACAGCATCATAGGCGGCAACACTCGCAACCACCTCTATGAGAAGCTCTTCAAGTATCTGCAAAGAAATTTATAAACAACGCATAAACTTTTTTCTTGTTCGCTTATGATTGATCCTCGACAAATAGAGATTCAAGATTATAATTATGAGCTGCCTGACGAGCGCATTGCCAAATATCCGTTGGCAGAGCGCAACCAAAGCAAGCTGTTGATCTATCGCCAAGGCGAGATTGCCGAGAGCCGATTTTGCCACCTGCCGGAGCTGATTCCCGCCGGCGCACTGATGGTGTTTAACAATACGCGCGTGATACAGGCGCGTCTGCACTTCCACAAAGAGACGGGGGCCCTGATTGAGGTGTTCTGTCTGGAGCCGGAGGCTCCGCGCGACTATGCGCAGAACTTCGCCGCCGAGCATGAGTGTGAGTGGATCTGCCTGGTGGGCAACTCCAAGAAGTGGAAAGAGGGCACCTTGACGCAGACCGTGACGGTGGACGGGCAGGAGGTGGAGCTTCGCTGCGAGCGTCTGGCGCAGCAAGGCACGTCGCAGCGCATCCGCTTCAGCTGGGAGGCGCAGGGAGTGCGCTTTGCCGACATTCTCGATGCCATAGGCGAGCTGCCCATCCCGCCCTACCTCAACCGCGCCACCGAGGAGAGCGACAAGACGACCTATCAGACCGTCTATTCGCGCATCAAGGGTTCGGTGGCTGCCCCCACTGCGGGTCTGCACTTCACCGACAAGGAGCTGACCGCGCTGCGCGACAAGGGCGTGGACTTAGAGGAACTGACGCTGCACGTGGGTGCCGGCACTTTTAAGCCGGTGAAGAGCGAGCGCATTGAGGGTCACGAGATGCACACCGAGTTTATCGACGTGCCGCGCCGCGTGATTGAGCGCCTCATCGCCCAGCTGAGCAAGCCCACCGACAACTTGATTGCCGCCGTGGGTACGACCTCGGTGCGCACGGTGGAGAGCCTCTACTACATAGGTGTGAAGTTGGCTGAGAACCCCGACGCGCATCCCGACGACTTGGTGGTGCACCAATGGGAGCCGTATGACCGCAGCTACACCCTCAGCACGGTCGAGGCGCTGCAACAGATTGTGGCTTATCTTGAGCGTCACCATGCCCCGAGCCTCGTCACCGCCACTCAGATTTTGATAGCTCCGGGCTTCCCCTATCGGGTGGTGCGCGCCATCGTGACGAACTTCCACATGCCGCAGAGCACGTTGTTGCTGTTGGTGTCGGCATTTGTCGACAGCCCCGAAACGGCGATGAGCTCCGACTCGGAGTGGCGCAAGATTTATCGCTACGCGCTGGGTCACGACTTCCGCTTCTTGAGCTACGGCGACTCGTCTATCTTGTTTCAATGACCTCGGCTTAACCGCCTAATACACCTGAGGGGTGCGTCACCCGGTTGAAACGCACTGCGGCAGCGCACCCCTATATCACCTCCCCAACCTTCTCCCCCCTAAAAAACACGCTGCGATAAACACATAAAC
The DNA here is from genome assembly GCA_964495625.1 of uncultured Prevotellaceae bacterium. GTDB lineage: Bacteria > Bacteroidota > Bacteroidia > Bacteroidales > UBA3663 > Liminaster. Next base: position 4,281 of record CAZBWT010000087.1, read on the forward strand.
GAATAATACCCTAACACCCCACGATGCTATGAAGACTCAACTCACCCCTTTGCTGTGGGTGGCATTGACGGCTACCGCCACAGCTCAGTTACCCGACTCTTTACCCCCGTTCCCCGCCTTGCCCGAAGCCGCTGCCGTTGGCTCGGTGCCGATGGGTGACAGCCGTGCCTTCAGCGAGGTGCAGCTCGACATTGACATCACCGACGGTCCGTTTCGCCCCACCTGGGCTTCGATTGAAGAGAACTACCCCGGCACACCCGCGTGGCTGCGCGAGGCTAAGTTCGGCATCTGGGTGCACTTTGGTCCGCAGGCTGCCGGCGAGAGTGGCGACTGGTATGCGCGCAATCTGTATAAGCAGGGACACACCGCCTATCAGAACCACTTGCGCCGCTATGGTCACCCCTCGCAGGTGGGCTATAAGGAGGTGCTGCGCGACTGGAATCCTTCGCAACTCGACCCCGAGCGCTTGACGGAGCTTTACAGCAAGGCGGGGGCGCGGTTCTTGATGATACAAGGTGTGCACCACGATAATTTCGATTTGTGGAATTCGCGCTATCAGCCTTGGAACTCGGTGAATATCGGTCCGCATCGCGACCTGCTGCGCGAGTGGGCGGATGCTTGTCGCCGCCACGGCATGTTTTATGGGGTGACGTTTCACCATGAGTACACGTGGTGGTGGTGGCAGACAGCCTTCGGGTGCGACTCGGTGGGCGAATTTGCCGGGGTGCCTTACGACGGACACCTCACCGCTGCCGACGGCGCAGGGCAATGGTGGGAGGGTTATGACCCACGGTTGCTGTATGGGGTGGATCTGCGCGAGTATGCCACGGTGGCAGAGAAGGCAGCTTCGCCCTGGTCGCCCCCGGCTTCGGGCATCTTTGGTCGCCACACCGAGTATGCGCGCTGGTATGCCACGCAATGGGCACTGCGCATGATGGATGTGGTGGCGAATTATGACCCTGACTTTATTTATACCGACGGCACGGTGCAGGGTCCTTTTACGGGCGAAGGCACGGGCACGGGCTTCCGCTGCAATGCCATGCCCACGGTGATGGCGGATTATTATAACCGCACCCTGAAGCAGCGCGGCGAGGTGAACACGTTTAGCATCGTGAAGTTCCGCAAGCCTACCAACGGCACGGTGAACACGGCGGAGTTCGACTTTCCGGACACGATTAATGCCTCGCAGGCTTGGATACGCGAAGCCCCCGTGGGCGACTGGTTTTATGCGCCGGGCTTCACCTATGACGCGGGCATGATGATTCGCTTCATCATCGAAGCCATTGCGCGCGACGGCAATGCCGCCATCAATATCTGTTTCCGCCCGGACGGGTCACTCGACGAGGCTTGTGAGGCGATGTTGCTCGATGTGGGGCGATGGATGGAGGTGAACGGCGAGGCTGTGTATGGCAGCCGGGCTTGGCTGAAACTCGGCGAGGGCGAGGTGGTGGACGGCAAGTTGCGCACCCTGCCCGGCGGGAGTCTGCGTCGCAAGCATGCCGACTTTGCCTTCTCCACCCACGACTTCCGCTTCACGGTGGGCAAGAACGGCGCGCTTTATGCTTTCTGCATGACGGTGCCGCAAGGGGGCGAGAAGCTCGTCATCACCTCGTTGGCAAAAAACGGCGCGTCGCTGTCGCAAGGGGCTAACGGGTCTAATGGGGGCGCACCTCAGCCGCAGCGCATCAAGCGCGTCTCACTATTGGGCTATAATCACCGGCTGAAGTGGCGACAGACCGCAGCCGGATTAGAGATTACCTACCCCACCGACTTCACCGCCCAAACGGCTGTGACCTTCTGCGTAATATCTCAATAATTTCAATAATAAATCAAGTGATGATGTTTAAAGCTCTATTAGGCATTTGTTGCCTCACAACATTACCCTCGGTGTTATGCAGTTTCACCGTGGCGGATTATGACAGTCTGCGCGTGGCGGCTCCGTTCGACATGCCCGCCATACCCATCTATCACTTTCCGCATCAAGATTTCGACATACGCAACTACGGCGCAAAGGCTCAGGGTGAAGCCGACGACGCAGCGTGCATCGCAGCCAACACGCAGGCTTTTCGCGCTGCCATGGCGATTGACACGGACGTGCTCTATCAGTGGAAGGATTTGGTGCCAACCTATAAGGACACGGTGACGCAGATTGCCCACATCTTTATGAGGGATGTGCACTGCG
>CAZBWT010000087.1:6562-8685 GCA_964495625.1 uncultured Prevotellaceae bacterium
CGTGCGCAAATATACCTACCGCTCGAAGAACGTCGAGGGGTTAGTGGTGCGTGACGTGACATGGAATCAGCTCGACACTTCGGCTGAGGAGTGAAATACCGATCAACTTATATACACTTTTACTCATGAAACAGTTATATCTTGCCGGCATCGCCCTGCTGTTGGGTGCGCCGCTTTTTGCCAACAACACGGTGTCTTCGCCCGACGGGCATTTGGCTGTGAGCTTGCAGCTGACGGCTGACGGTGTGCCCACTTATTGCATCACGCTCGATGCTGACACCATGCTCTGCCCTTCACCTTTGGGACTGAACACTTCTATCGGCGACTTCACTCGGGGGCTGTCGCTGCAAGAGGCTTCCACCCCGACCTGCATCACAGACTGCTATACGCTGCGCAACGCCAAGAAGAGCCACATCAATTATGAGGCTACCGAGGTGACTTATGCTTTTGCCAATGCCGCCGGACAGCATGTGTGGGATGTTACCTTCCGCGTGGATAATAATAATGTGGCTTTTCGCTATGTGATTGCCGCACAAAAGGGCAAGCTGCACTGCTTGGTGAACAACGAGACGAGCGGCTTCACGCTGCCCGAAGGGAGCACCTCGTTTATGTGCCCTCAGATGTTGCCCAACACGGGGTTCGGCGCGTCCGCCCCGAGTTATGAGACGTTTTATGCCTGCGACGATACGCTCGGCGCGAATGGACAAGGGTTGGGATACACCTTCCCGGCTCTGTTCCGCTGCGGCACCAAGGGCTGGGTGATGGTGAGCGAGACGGATGTGGACGGCGGTTATTGTGCGTCGCGTCTGGAGTGCACCGGCAGCCGGTCGTATGCCGTGGCTTATCCGCCCGCCGAGGAGTTCGGCGGTGTAGGTCAGTCTGCCCCGGGCGTGATGTTGCCGGGCTGCACGCCGTGGCGCACCGTGACGGTGGGCAGGACGCTGAAGCCGATTGCCGAGACAACGGTGATGTGGGATTTGGTGACACCGCGTTATGAGGCATCGCAGGAGTTTAAGTATGGCCGCTCGGTGTGGAGCTGGATTATCCGCATGGATCGGAGCTGTAACTTCAACGAGCAGAAGGAGTATATCGACTTTGCTGCGGAGTTGGGTTGGGAGTATATCTTGATTGACGCACTGTGGGACGTTCAGATTGGACGCGAGAAGGTGGAGGAGTTGGTGAGCTATGCTGCCTCGAAGGGCATCGGTGTCTTTTTGTGGTATAATTCTAATGGCTACTGGAATGACGCTCCGCAGGGTCCGCGCGGACGGATGCACCGCCTGCTGACGCGACGCGAGGAGATGGATTGGCTGCAAAAGATTGGCGTGAAGGGGTTGAAGGTGGACTTCTTTGGCGGCGATAAGCAGGTGGCAATGCAGTTGTATGAGGATATCTTGGCTGAGGCTAATGCACACGGACTGATGATCATCTTCCACGGTTGCACCATTCCGCGCGGCTGGGAGCGTATGTTCCCCAATTTCGTGGCATGCGAGGCGGTGCGCGCCAGTGAGAATCTTTCGTTCGGACAGCACGATTGCGACATCGAGGCTCAGTGCGGCACAATTCACCCCGTGCTGCGCGGAACAATCGGCAATATGGATTTCGGCGGCAGTGCACTCAACTGGCATTATTCAACCGATAACCGCCGCGGCAAGGTGCGCCGCACGGGCAATGTGTATGCGCTTGCCACAGCCATCCTTTTTCAGTCGCCGGTGCAGAACTTTGCGCTCGCCCCGAACAATCTGACCGATGCTCCGGCTTGGGCGATAGAGTTTATGAAGCAGGTGCCCACCACGTGGGACGACGTGATGTTTCTCGATGGCTACCCGGGCAAGTATCTCGTCATGGCGCGCCGCACCGGCGACCGCTGGTATGTGGCAGGCATCAATGCCGAGTCCACCCCGCTGAAGCTGACGCTGCAGCTGCCTATGTTCAGCGCGAAGCAGCAGGTGACGGTTTATGAAGACCATGCCCCCATCAGCGAAGATGCGCCGACCGACGAACATGCCGTCAGCCGACGCACCCTCAGCAAGAAGCAGTCGCTGCAAGTGACTATCCCCACCGGAGGTGGAGTGGTGATTATGCCTTGACCCGAAGCCCCAGCGATGTTGCCGCCGGGCTGC
>CAZBWT010000088.1:0-6710 GCA_964495625.1 uncultured Prevotellaceae bacterium
TGAAGTGCAGGTTGATTTTATCCATGGGGAGCACCTGAGCGTAGCCGCCGCCGGCAGCACCGCCCTTCATGCCGAAGCAGGGACCCAACGAAGGTTCGCGCAGCACCACCACAGACTTCTTGCCAATCTTGTTCAAGCCTAAAGTCAAGCCAATAGATACGGTGGTCTTGCCGATGCCGGCCTTGGTGGGGCTGATAGAGGTCACCAAGATCAAGTTGCTCTGCTTCATCTTCTCCTCATTGATGAGGTGTAACGGCACTTTGGCAATGTAGTGACCGTAGCAGAACACCTCTTCGGGGTTAATACCTGCCTTCTCGGCAATCTTTTCGATGCGCTCAAGTTTGCACTCGCGAGCTATTTCGATGTCAGTTTTCATAATAAGGTTATTATGTTTTGAGTTAGTGTTAGTTATTCGTTTTTATTTTGTCCATGCCGCTGTCGGCACGTCCGGTTCGTTTTCTTGCTTGTGGGTGCCTCACTGCTGTTGCTTCTCGAGCCGTTCAATACGCTCGGTGAGCGACAACATATAGTCGCGCTGCTGAGCCGCCTCAATGAAGTCCAACTCTTTGGCAGCTTGCAACATACGCTCTTTGGCAGCCTCCACCTCGGCTTTGAGTTGCGGAATGCTCTCATAGTCCACCTTGGCGGATGCCACCACGCTGCCCGCGGCGACGGCAGACTTAGCGGTGACCTCGGTGGCATAGTCGCGCAGCACCTCGGTGTTGAGAGCCGACTTGCGCGGCTTGGCAATCTGCGTCGGGGTGATGTGATGCTCCTCATTATATCGCATCTGCTTCATGCGGCGGCGAGCCGTCTCGTCGATGGTGCGCTGCATGCTGTCGGTCACCTTGTCGGCATACATAATCACCCTGCCGTGCACGTTGCGCGCGGCGCGACCGGCGGTCTGCGTCAGCGAACGCTCGTTGCGCAAGAAGCCCTCCTTGTCGGCATCCAAAATAGCCACCAACGACACCTCGGGCAAATCCAAGCCCTCGCGCAGCAGGTTCACGCCAATCAGCACGTCGAAGGTGCCGTCACGCAGCTCGTCCATGATGCGCACGCGGTCTAAGGTGTCCACGTCGCTGTGCACGTAGGTGGACCGTATGCCGTTGTCTTGCAGATAAGCATCCAATTCCTCGGCCATGCGCTTGGTCAGCGTCGTCACAAGGGTGCGTTCGCCCTGCTCAATGGTCTTTTGAATCTCCTCCATCAAGTCGTCAATCTGGTTGATGCAGGGGTGAATCTCTATCGTGGGGTCCAACAGACCGGTGGGGCGAATCACCTGCTCAGCCACCACCCCTTCGCAACGCCGCAACTCATAGTCGGCAGGCGTGGCACTCACATAAATCACCTGCGGGGTCAGGGCTTCAAACTCCTCGAACTTCAGCGGGCGGTTGTCTATGGCAGAGGGGAGGCGGAAGCCGTAGTCCACCAAGTTTTGCTTGCGCTTGAAGTCGCCGCCGCTCATGGCGTGAATCTGCGGCAGGGTCACGTGGCTCTCGTCAATGATGACCAAGAAGTCGTCCGGAAAGTAGTCTAACAAACAGAATGGGCGCGACCCCGGCAGTCTGCCGTCAAAATAACGGCTATAGTTCTCAATGCCACTGCAGTGTCCCACCTCCTTAATCATCTCCATGTCGTAGGTGACGCGCTCTTTGAGGCGCGCCGCCTCCACCTCTTTGCCCTCCGACTCGAAATAAGCCACCTGTTTGCCAAGGTCGAGGGCTATCTCGTCGATGGCGCGATTGATGCGCTCACGGGTCGTCACGAAAATGTTGGCGGGGGTGATGATGTATTCATCATAGCGCGCCAGGCAGTGACCGGTCATCACGTCCAAGGTCTCGATAGACTCCACTTCGTCGCCCCAAAACGAGATGCGGAGCAGCGCGTCGGTCGAAGCCAAAAACACATCCACCGTGTCGCCCTTCACGCGGAAGTTGCCGCGCTGCAGTGCCACCTCGTTGCGCGCATACTGTGCGTCCACCAAGGCGCGCAGCAACACGTCGCGACTCAGCGTGTCGCCCACGTGCAGCTGTATGGTGTTGGCGTGGAAGTCCTCGGGGTTGCCGATGCCATAGAGGCACGACACACTGCTCACCACCACCACGTCGCGTCTGCCGGAAAGCAGCGCGTTGGTTGTGGCGAGACGCAACTGGTCCAGTTCGGCATTGATAGCCAAATCTTTTTCAATATATGTGTCGGTGCTGGGCAGATACGCCTCGGGCTGGTAATAGTCATAATAAGACACAAAATACTCCACCGCGTTGTGGGGGAAGAAAGCCTTCATCTCGCCATAGAGCTGCGCTGCTAACGTTTTGTTGTGGCTCAAGATCAAGGTGGGTCGCCCCGTTTGGGCAATGACGTTTGCCATGGTGAACGTCTTGCCGGAGCCTGTCACACCGAGCAGCGTTTGTGCCGGCTCGTGGTTTTCCACGCCGCGCACCAACTGCCTGATGGCTTCCGGTTGGTCGCCCATGGGGCTGTAAGGTGATGTTAACCTAAATTCCATAGATGCGCAAATGTAGCGAAAAATTATCAATTACGTCCACCACCTGCCAAAAAAGCAATAAAAAAACGGTCGCCCAAGCACGAAACGTGTGCTTGAGCGACCGCAGGTGATTTTTTCATACTGTAAGCTTCATACTCGCAGCGTTCATTCCGGGCATAAAGTCGGTCACTTTCATACGGGCGGTTTTCACAAAGCGAGCTAAATCTCGGCTCAATCAGAGGTAGGCGAGGAGCAACTTGGCGTTGGGACTCTTGCGTATCTTCAGCAGTGCGCGTTCACGAATCTGTCTTACGCGCTCGCGGGTCAGTCCTAACTCCTGGCTAACTTCTTCTTGCGACTTCTCGGGGCAATCAATGCCGAACGTCTCCTTGATGATCAAGGCTTCGCGTTCCTTCAGCATGCTGCGCAGCAAGTTTTCGAGTTCGATGTGCAACGACTCGTTGTTGAGGGTTGCGTCGGTGCTGTCGAGCTTGGTGTCAGGCGTGATGTCGAGCAGGGTGCCGTCTTCATCGTCTTGCAACGGAGAGTCGAGCGAAACGCCGCGGTTGTTGGCAGCCATAGTCTCGCGGATCTTCTCCGGCAGCACTTCCAACTCTTCGGCGATTTCCTCAATCGTGGCGGGACGGTTCAATTCCTGCTCATAACGATTCTGAATGACGCGAATCTGACGAATCAAGTTGTTCTGATTGCCCGGCAGTCTCACCATGCGGGCCTGTTCGCTCAGCGCCTGCATGATTGATTGGCGGATCCACCACACGGCGTAAGAGATGAATTTGAATCCTCGAGTCTCATCGAATTTCTCAGCAGCCTTTACAAGACCTACGTTGCCTTCAGAGATAAGGTCGGAAAGACTCAGACCTTGATTCTGATATAACTTCGCTACTGAAACCACGAAACGGAGGTTGGCACGCACTAACTTGTCGAGTGCAGCCTGGTCTCCATGATGAATTTTCTGAGCCAATTCCACCTCCTCTTCGGGGGTGACCATCTGTTCTTTCGAGATGGCGGTCAGGTAGGATTCAATCGACTCCTCGGTACGCCGAGTAATGTTTTGAGTGATCTTGATCTGTCTCATTTTTCACTATTTGTGATGAAATTGCGCAAAAATATCATGCAAATATAATATGTATTTTTCAATATGCAATAGCAGCCCGCTGTGTTTTAAGATTGTTTCACATTAAATTTGCATTTCGCGGCTTGTTTTTAAATTTTCGCGCCGTTTTTGCTGCTCTTTTAAGAAATATCTTCGGCGCGCTCCGCCCTCATGGCAGGTGTTGGCAGCGGGGCGCTGCGCACGGTGCTACAGTATGACTTTTGAGCCAAACTTTTGTGCGGCGGCGGGCACGCACCGGGTGGGAGAGAGGCGGCGGTTGCCCGAAGCTCAACGCCCGCCGGGCAGGTGATGCCCGCCGGACGGTCGCTCCCCTCCGCCCGCCACTGTGTCGGAGCGCGAGGCAAAAAAGCCGACCTCCGACACCCTTGCGGGGGCACTGCGCAGCGCGTTCGGTGCGCTCCGCTCTCGGCGATGCCGGCGGAAACCGGTGCCCGGCGGTCATCGCTCACGTTGCGGGTGGCAGTCGGCGCGCAAAAGAGGGGGATTTTAGGGCGAAGTGGAGCTGAAATTGCGTCATTATTTTAACCGTTTCATCAAAACGCAAGCACTTTGCTATTAAATAATATATTAAATGCTGTTTCTAATGTTAAATAACTGAAATTTCTCGGGGGGGGTAGACGAGCTTCGCAATAATTTGTAAATTTGCCACATCTAAGTGTTAGCCTTAAGTAAAATTTTGGAAATCTTAGATTTGCGTCTGTCATCAACCTATTGAAAAACCTTTGCCAGCATCGACAAGAAATAAAGAATACCTTCTGATGTAATCAACCTCTGAAATATCAAACAATTACAAACGAACAAAAAATACAAAACGTCATGAAAAAACAGTTTTTAGGCGCTGCCATTCTTGCTGCAGCCACCGTTGTTGCATGCTCTGACGGCAACGACGAGAGTCCACGAGCCATCAGTCTGAACACCTCCATCAACCACACCGCAACCCGTGTCGCCTCCGACGACAACGGCTCGGAGTATTTCACCGAGGGTGATGTGCTCAGCGTCTACGCCTGGAAGGGCGATGCCACGGCGGTGGGCGAACTCATCATCAACGGCACGGAGAACACCCTCACCAACGGCACGTGGGTTTCCTCGCCGCAGATGCTCTGGACCGACATGGTTACGCGTCACTACTTCCTCGGCATCTATCCCGCCCGCACCGTCACCGACTTCACCGCCGATGGCTTCGAGCTGCAAACGCCCGACGTAGCCGCCAACGACCTCCTCATTGCCACCAACCTTGTGGGGCTCACCGCCGAGCAGAACCCCGTGGCTTTGGTCTTCAACCACGCCATGGCTAAGGTGGTGGTGAACCTCGACTACCGCAACCAGTGGAACGGCAACCTCCCCGAGGTCACCGAGGTCAGCGTCACCGCAGCCACCCATGCCACCATCGACTATCTTGCCACCCCCGCCGTCACGGCTCAGGGCGAGGTGTCGGAATACCCGCTCGTTGCGCTCGACAGCAGCCTTCAGTATTCTTCTATCATGGTGCCGCAGAGCACCTTCCGCGTGATTCGCATCGTCATAGACGGTCAGACCTTCACCTACACCAACAACGGTCCCATCTCGCTGCAGGCAGGCAAGATCACCACGGTGAACCTCATTGTGGGTCGCGACAAGATCGAGCTGAACGATGTCTCTATCAGCAACTGGGAGGAGGGTGAGACCATCAGCGGCGGCGAGGCTTTATAACCTCTCGCGGCTAAGCGTCGCCACACCCCCCGTGTCTTTCAGACATAAACACTCGTGTCTTTCAGACCGAAATATCCGTCGATACACATATATTATAATAATAACAACCATCCCCAATGAAAACAACCATCTATTATATCGCCGCCGGCATCCTGCTCTTCACAGCCTGCTCCAACAGCGATGACGACGCACCCGCCTATGCCGACGATGCCTTGGCGGTGCACTTCAACGTGTCGCTCGGCGCGTCGCAGACGCGTGCTGAGCTGACCAACACCGGCGACCTGCTCGCCGAGGGTACCGCTGTCGGCATCACGCGCAACGCGGGCTCCGACTACTACACCTACCTCAGCGATGCCGAGGGCAACCTCACGCCCGAAACGTCGGACTTCATCCACTGGACCTCCATCACAGAGCGCTCGGTGAGCATCTTGGCTTACATCCCCGTCACCGAGGGTACCACCGCCAATGCCTTCACCCTGCCCACCGACCAGAGCGACGGCATCACCCCGGCGGACTTCGCCACGTTTGCCGGCACGGTGTCTCGCACCACCACCGACGCTTATGCTTCCACCTTCAACAATGCATCGTTCACGTTGCTCCACCGCCTCTCGCAGGTTAAGGTCATCATCAGCGAGCAAGACGAGAAGTATGCTGACTGCACCTTCCGCATGACGTTCTATTCGCCTTCGTCAGCCGTCACTGCCGACTACGCCAACGGCACCGCCACCATCGAGGGCAACGGCAAGTTGGTGCGCGTCACCCCGCAGAGCGGTCTCACCGACGAGGGCAAGACTTACGCCACCGCCATCCTCACTCCGGGCACTGCCGATGCGGCTGTGGCTTTCATCGAACTGCAAGCCGTCAACGCCGCCGGTGCCGAGGTGGGTACCCCTATGCTCGTGTTGGGTCAACCCACACTGGAGAGTGGCGTGAGCTACACCTTCCGCCTCAAGGCCATCAATGATGCCATCGACGTAGCTTCGGTGGACGTTACCGACTGGCAAGAAGGTGCCACCCTCACCGCCGATATTGAGGCAAGTCTCAAATAACCACGGATTTCAACTCATTAACCACATTCAGCATTATGAATAAATACCTTTTCCCCATAACGCTCGCCGCCCTCGTCACCTTCACGGGCTGCAGCAATGATGCCGACGACGCTGCTCCGAGCAATTACCCCGCCGACAACGTGATACGCGTCACCACCCGGGTGACCCCCACACGCACCACGCGCGCCGATGCCACCGAAGCATATACCGGCAACGACTTCGCCCTCTTCCTTGAGCCCATCGACGGCAATTCAGACTTCCGATATGAGAACATCATCTTCAAGAACGATGGCAGCAACAACTGGCAGCCGAGCAACGGCGAAGAATATCATTGGCAGTCGAAGTCCAC
>CAZBWT010000088.1:6810-8663 GCA_964495625.1 uncultured Prevotellaceae bacterium
GGAGCCTTGAACCTCACCTTTGCCCACATGCTCGCGCAGTTTAAGGTGGAGGTGGAGATTGGTAACGTGCTCTATAACAACAGCTATAGCGAAGCTGTCACTGAGGAAACCGTTCCCCTCACAGCTGTCTCTGTCTTGAACGCAGGGGGCAAGGGCTACTTCAGTCTGACCGAAGGTAAGTTCACAACCCTCGAAGAGGTGGACATCCCTGCCACTTTGGACTATGACAACGTGAACAACGTTGCCGCCTCTAACGTCCACGACGGCAAGATCATCACACAGCCCATCTACATCTACCCCGGTGAGCAGTCGTTGAAGATCTCGTTGACCATCAATGGCGACAAATATGCCTACACCCACACCGCTATGAACTATGAGGCAGGCTACAGCTACACCCTCAAGGTGAAGGTGGGAGCCTCCAGCGTTAACGGCACGGGCATCACGGTGGACGAGTGGGTTGACGGCACCGACGACAACAACAACAAGCTTGCCACCTATTAAATCTAACCTCATCATCAACACATTAACGTGCAATTACCGATGAAACGAAAATACATCACCTTGCTTGCCGCCACAACGCTGCTCTGTGCCGCATGCTCCAACAGCGACGACGCTGAGAGCATCTACCCCGAGAGCGACTTAGCGGTGCACTTCACCGCCGGGGTGGAGTCGCTCGCCACGCGAGCCACCACCGCCGCCACCGCTTTGGCGGAGGGTACCACGGTGCGGATTTCGCGCGACGGCTCCACTTATTACAACTATCAGAGCACCGATGCCAACGGCACGCTTGCCCCCACGGGTTCTGATTTTGTCACCTGGGCTGCGACCAAAGAAAACAACATCTTGATTTATGCCTGCTCTCCGGCTGCCACCGAGCTCAGCAGCGACCTCTCTACTGCCCAAGAGTTCACCCTGACCACCGATCAGAGCGACGGCACCGCCGTTGCCGACTATGCCACTTTTGTGGGCACTGTGTCGCGCCTCGGCTCCAAACTCGGCGCGAGCGATTATAACGACGTGACCTTCACGTTGCAGCGCCGCATGTCGCAGGTCAATTTCTCTATTGGTAACTACGATCCCAAGTTCGAGGGCTACCGGGTGGCTGTCAGAGTTAATTCTCCCGCCTCTAAGGTTCGGATCAATTATGCGTTAGACAATACGGGCATGACGGACGACTACATTGCCACGCTCTCCACCGAGGGTGAGCCGCGTAGTGTAACTCCCTACAACGGTGTGCTGACCCTCGCCAAGGACATCGCCAACGAGACGACCACCGCCATCATCACTCCGAATGCCGAAGTTGCCGCCAATGAGAAGTTCGTCTCGCTGACGCTGACTTCTCCCAATGGCGATTACTCCACCGCCATGGATGTGGTGGGCATCCCCGTGTTGGAGGCAGGCAAGAGCTATAAGTTCGACTTGACCCTCAGCGACGACCGTGTCTATATCGGCAGCGTGAAGGTCATCTCGTGGGTGGATCAGCACTTGGAGGGCACTGAAGATGCTTCGCTCGACCTGACAGACCCCTATGTGCTCAACCTCTCTCTCTATGCAAATAGCACCGATGCCGAACTCTACGATCAGCTTTATGAAGCCTTCACGGAGTGCCAGAACCTCACCACGCTGCAAATTACCGGCGACCTTGGTGACCGTTCGCTCAGCACCCTCTTAGGCTCCGGCGACTCTCGTGTGCCGATGAAGAGGTTGGATATGTCTGCGCTCACGGGGCTGACGGAGATTCCTTCAAGTCTGTTCTCCGGAAATACTAATCTGCAAGATGTTAAGCTCTCTGAGGCGGTGACGACGATTAACAGTAGTGCCTTTTATGGATGTACCTCATTGACGAACTTCAG
>CAZBWT010000089.1:0-8611 GCA_964495625.1 uncultured Prevotellaceae bacterium
TCCAATCCATCTCAAGGTCGGCAGGGATGTGCATGCCCGCCAAGTCGATGCCATTGTCGAGCAGGTCTATTGCCTTGTCGCAGATGCCCTTCATGTCGAGGTGTTCAAACACATCGGTGTTGCTAAGGTCGGTGAGGTCGGTGAGGTTGCTGTCATACCAATAAGCCTCGCCATAGATTCTGCCCAACATATAATAAGCCCACACCTTAAGGCGCAACGTAGAGCTGATGAGGCGGGGGAAGTGCACCTTGGCACTATCGCTCATCGCGCCGTTTACGTCGGTATAGAACTCATCCATCTTGGTGATGAAGTCGTTGCACGAAACGATGACGTTGTAGTAGCCCGTCGGGTCGGCATACTCATTGCCGTTGGTAGCGCCATAGTTGCCGATGGTCTGCAGTGCCACCGGAGCGTTGCCCGTCGTCTCAAGGTAATCGCAGCGAGTGTCGGTGAGCCAGATAGACTGGTCGCCCACCTCTTGCATGCGGGTGATGATGCCCAAGTAGCCACGATACATCTCGCTTTCGCGGCTGATGTAGTCATCGTTGTTGAGCACATTATCCGGATTAGTCTCAAAGAAATCGTCGCACGAAGTGAGTGCAGCAAAGGCGGCACACACGATGGCGATATAATGGAAGGTCTTTTTCATAGACTTTATCTTTTGAAGCAGCTCCCCGCCAAGCGGGGGGAGGCTGCTAATATTATTGTTTTGTCAGTGATTGCTTTTGCTATACCTTTCAGATTAGAAGTTGAGCTGCACACCAATCTTGACCGTCGTGGGCGAAGTGACCTTAGCGTAGTCGAAACCGCGGAGAGCCTCGGCATAAGAATACGAGAACTCAGGGTCGCCGCCCAAATAGTCAGTCAGGGTGAAGAGATTTTCAGCAGCCACATAGACCGTGCCCGAGCAGAACTTCAGCTGACTCTTGTCGAACGCATAAGCGAGCTGCAAGTTGCGGAGCTTCAAGAACGAGGCATCCTCAATCCAGCGGTCAGAGAAGAGGTTGTTGCCCGAGGGGTCGCCATAAGCGGCGCGCGGCATGTTCGTCTGCTGACCTTCCACCTGCCAGCGATTGAGCACCGAGGTGGACTGGTTGTAGAACTTATCCATCGACTCGGTCTGGCGGCGCGTAGCGTTGTAAGCCTTGTTGCCGATTGAGTAGCCGAAGTCGGCTGAGAGCGTCCACTTTTTATAGCGGAGCGAAGTGCCAAACGAACCGTAGACATCGGGGGCAGCAGTGCCGAGCGACACACGGTCGTCATCGTTAATCACACCGTCGTTATTCTGGTCGATAAAGATGACATCACCAGCCTCATAAGCGGTGCCGTAAGTGTTGACTAAGTTAGACTCCTTAGCCTCAGCCGAGGTGCTGTAAACACCGGCGGTCTGCAAGCCATAGAACTCATAGGGCTTGCTGCCCACCTTCAAGAGGGTCTGAGCGTCGTCGCTGTTGTAGGCAGTATAGGTCTGGATGTATTGGCTCTGCGGACCCAAATCTTCCACCTTGCTGCGGCTCCAAGCGGCATCAGCCGTGACAACCCAATCCCAAGTGCGGTTATGAATGGGGTTAAAGCGGGCGCTCACCTCCAAGCCACGCGTCGAAATCTCGGCGGTGTTGTCGTAGTAAGCGGCAGAGCTACCATAGACGGCAGAGATGTCGCGGTCGAGCAACAAGTCGTAGGCATCGGCATAGAAAGCATTGACGCGCAAGTTGATGCGGTTCTGCAGCAAGCCGAGGTCCACACCGAGGTCATACTGAAGCTTCTTCTCCCACTCCAACTTCGTATTGGGCAAACCGGCGCGAACGATGGTGCCCATGTTGAAGAGGTTATTGCTGGTGTAGTAGTTCTTGGCGTAGTTTGAAGAGAAGCGGCTGTTACCCGTCAAGCTCACCTCGCCGGTGATGTTGAAGCGGCTGATAGACTCGGGCACCCACTCGCTGTTGGCAGCCATATAGGTGAGACTTGCCGAGGGGAAGAAGCCGAAACGTGTAGCGTCGGCACCCGAAGCAGACGAGCCATCCACCGTCAAGCCGACCGAAGCCTTCAACAGGTGGTTGTAGGTGTAGTCGCCGTGCAGATAATAGCTCAAGAAGCGCCACTCCTCGTTGTTACCAAAGATGTTCCACTCGTCAGAAGTCTTCGACAACGTCTTGTAGTAGTCGTTGGCGGTGTTATAACCGCTCGACACATCATACTCGTAGTCGCGGTTCAAGAAGCGTACACCCGCATAAGCATCGAGTGCGTGAACACCATTCCACACATTCTTATAAGCAGCGTTGAAGTTGAAGTAGTAAGCATTCTGGCGAATCACGCCCATGCTCACGTAGTTCTCGCCCGTGCCATAGAGCTGCGGCAAGATAGCCTCGTCGGTCACACCGGGGGTAAAGAGATACTCCTCAGTGTAGTTATAATAGAGGTTCACCAAACCGGTGAAAGTCCACTGAGCCGTGGGACGCCAGTTCAGACCCAAACGGATGTTGGCATCATACACCTTGTCGGTAGCCTCCACCGTGTTGACAATGGCGAGCGGGTTGCTCACGTTGTCATAATCGTAGGTCGGATTAGAGTTCGTGTTCCACGAGTTATACTTAGCGTAGCGATTGATGATGCCACCATCGTCGAGCTTCTCATAAGGCGAGAGAATCGGCATGGCATGGTAGGCAGCCAAGATCGGATTGGTCTCAGTGCTCATACCCGTCTCATTCAGGTCGCTGCTCAAGTAAGCCAAGTTCACCGAAGTGAAGATATCCACCTGGCGGCTCACCATAATGTTAGAGTTGATGGAGGTGTGGTAGCGATCGGACTTAGTATTTTCGAGCGTACCCGCCTCAGAGCTGTAGCCGAAAGAGATGTTATACTTAGCCACTTCATCACCACCTTCCACGCGCACCACATTGTCCGTGACGAAAGAGTTGCGACCGATGAGGTCCACCCAGTCGGTGTTGTTGTTAAACAGATAGCTATAGTAGTTTGTGCCACTCTTGAGGAAGGGATAGTCAGCCTGCATCTCCGAAAGGGAGCTGTAACGCGTCTGCCCGAGGCTCATCAAGTAAGAACGGAAATCCGACGTGCCGAGCGTAGGGATAGCATCCTGGCGGAAGTTAACCCCATAGTTGCCGGTGAACGAAATCTTCGTGTCGAGGTTATCGCTGTTGGCCTGTTCCGTCTCGATAAGGATGACACCGTTCGAGCCGAGCGAACCATACATGGCGGCATCGGCACCCTTCAGCACCGAAATGCTGCGGATGTCGTTGGCATTATAGCCAAACAGAGCGTCGCGCGAATAAGCATTGATGACATCCGACACCGAAGTGTTGGTGATGAACGGCACACCGTTGATGACGATGAGCGGAGTGTTGTCGGCATGCAGCGTGTGCAGACCGCGGATGTTGTAGTAGCCACCCTCGCCCGGCATGCCGCTCTTGCGCGTCACTTGCAAACCGGCAACACCGTCCTGCCAAGCTAAGTCGGCAGAGTTGGAGGCTTTCATATCCTTCTTATACAGCGTCTCGATAATAGCACCGGCGGCATCGCGATCTTGCTGACCGTTCGGTGTGACCACTGCGCCGCTAAAAGCGCGCTCGGTGGTAGGCACCAACACGATAGTCTGCGGGATCACCTTCTCGTCGAGCGGATATTCATGACCATAATAATCGGCAGAAGCCACCTTCAACGTTCCCTGCGTAGCCTTCGTCTTCAACGAATAGCGACCGTCGGCATCAGTGGTGGTCGATACGCCACGACCGGGCACCGACACGATGACACCTTCAATGGGAGTGCCGTCGGTTGAAAGGATGCGACCCGAAAGGGTGCGAGCCTCAGAGCTAACTGCCTGCGTAGAGTCTGCCGCAGCCTCGGCGGCGTTACCGGCAACCGGTGCTGTCGTCGCAGCCTGAGCTGCAAACGCAGCGGGCTGAGCGACGAGCATAGTGGTAATGGCAATAGATGATATATTCTTCATAGGTTGTAGAAGCTCAATAGAGATTAATAATTATTCGTCGTCGGGCGCAAGCACCAATGATACATCATCAGCTGCAGAACGTTATTCTTAGAGCGGTCGCCCGTGCCGGTCGAGAAGAGCTCGGCATCGTCGTTCGACTCGATCTTAATCTTAAAGTTACCCGGCTTCTTAAGCGTGACGATAGCCACCTGATAACCGTCGGTATCATAAGCCGAAGCCTTCTGATAGGTCACAGGGTCTTGCTCATACCAGAAGCGCCAGTCGAAGTACTCGGGGTAGCCCACCGACTCCGAACCATAGAAGTCCAGACCCTCCATGGCACCACCACGGTCGAAGTGGAAGTTCGAACCCGTGGCGATGAGGCTCATATCCTCCACCAAGCGATTGGCTTCAGTAATCGTCTCGTCGCCGTCGGCGAAGTAGATGCTGATAGAGTAGCGCAACGAGTGCTTAAAGCCCATGCGCAGATAATACTCACCTGCGGGCAAGTGCACCTCAGACAAGCCGAACTTCTTATCGTCGGAGTTATACATCAAACCATCATACTCCACCGAGCACGGCAGACTGTCTGCCAAAGCTTCGGCATCGGGGATAGCCGTGAGCACGTGATAATACATCGTGGGCAGCGTAGACGACAACTCGAAGTTGCCCTGAGCGTCGTTCACCACAAGAGGTTCAGACCAGTGGTTCCAACGGAAGTAGCCGCCCTCAAGGGGTTGCTTAGCCGTAGCGTCCCAACCCTGCTGAGCAGCGGTGAGGGCTGACCAAACCTGATAGAACTTCGACTTCACACGCCAAATCACAATGTGGTTCGGTATCTTATAGTCCGTCAAATAATAAGCCACACCGTTGCTGAGGTCCACGCCGTCGGTGTTCACCTTCTGCACCGAAGGCTTCCACTGGGCGGCATCATACTCGGTGTAGGTCTCCTTGTCGAGCGTCTCGTCAATCTCCTGGATGTAACCACCCACACACTCAAACTGACCTTCGGCAGTCGGAGCCACCTCGTCGGCAGTCAAGCGGCGATCCACGAAGCACGACGCAACAATCCACTTCTTAAACTTCAAGCTGTCGGCAGCCGTAGCGGCGCGGTTCATCCAATAGGGGATGCTGTCGAGCGCCGACTCATAAGCATGCTTCAACAACGTATTGTTGGGAATGAACATCGTAGACTGGAAGCTCTCGGAACGCATATTCCACTGGGCGATGCCCTCCGAAGTGTAGCGATCCATCAGCGTGTTGCGCGTCTCGATCACCGAGTCGGAATAGACGGTGTTACCCATCTCGTCCACACCTGCCGGGGTGCTGGCAGTAGCGTCGAAATACTGCTCCTCGAACAAGGCGACATACTCTTTAAACAGCGAGTAATCGTCGCCCAAACTTTGCAGATAAGCATAAACCGAAGGCTGCACGGCAATAGGTGAAGCCACATAATAGATATAACCGTTATCGGTCTTCACGGTGCGGGTCACAGGCACCTCGTTGAGTGCCACGGTGCCATCTTGAGCCACCGACACCCAGAGGTTCTTGCCGCTCTGCATGTAGATGCCGCGACCATCGGTGAGTGACGAAGGAGCCACAGCCACATCGCTCACCGAGTTGGCGATGAAGCTTGAATCAGACACCTGGACAGCCGACTGCTGTGCCAACGATTCGTCGGGGCAGACAATCACCGTGCAGGCATCGCCGTCGAGCAGACCTTGGCGAGCCGTCAACGCCCCGGTGATCATAGAGAGATTAGACTGGCTCTTCAAGAAGCTCCAAGCCGAACCTTTATACACTTCGACACTCTGCGTCGATGTGAGTTCCGAGGCATCGTAGTGGTCATCCCACTCGTCAGAGCAGGAGGTAGCCGTCACAGCCCAACCGCCTGCGCCCAACAGTAATGCCAAGGGGAACGTATATTTCAGATTTCTCATAAGAAGATGTTTTTACAGAGTTATAGGGTTATCACTCGATGGGGGTAAAGAGGATGTAGTCCCACAACTGGTGATAGGAACCGTTGGTCTTAGCATTGATGTCGAGCATCGTACCCTTCAGGGTATGCGTGCGCGAAGTCTCGAAGTCTACTGCGTCATAAATCTCGATGTCAGCGCTGCCATAAGTGTACGAGCTTGTGGGCAGACCCTTAAAGATATATTTGTTGACAGCAGCGGGAGCACCCTCCTCGCCCGGGTCGATCTCGAACTTCGTGAGCGAACCTGCGCTGTGGAAGCTCTTCATAGACACCTCCGAAGCGTAGTGCAACGTCACCTTATACCGACCCTTGATGATGGTGGGTGTGGTGAACTGAATCCAGCCGGCATAACCCAAGTTAAGCACCAAAAGGTTGTTCATATAAGCGTCATAAGCATTGGAAGTCTTATCCTTCGACGAGGTGTACTTACACTTCTTGAAGCCCACGGGTCGGTAGTTACTATACGAAGCCTTTGCCGTATTAGCCTTATAGGTAAACGAAGTCAAATCGCCGTAATTACCGTCGCGGTAGTTGGTCGAGAGGTCCACCTGATACTCCTTATTATTAAGAGCCGTCGAGAACAAGTCGCCATAACCCTTATCTGCGCCATAGGCATTGACAAACGAGATGATGTCTGACGAGTTACACAAGTCCCACTTCACCTCCACCGGATCGGGCTGCCAAACGGGCAGATAATAGTCAATCTTGTGAATCAAACCATTGCGAGCCTCGATGTTGCTGCGCAACACGTGCGCCTTCTCGTTGATGACCGGGGTCAGCGTCTCGCCGTTCTGTTCGTTCTCGCAAGTCACCACCTCCGACGTAAGGTTGGTGTCGTAAATCAACGTCTGGTCGTCAGAGTCGAAGCTGAAGAACTCATCCTTCGTCACGCGGCGATCCAAGAAGTGATAAGCCACATAATTATAGAGGGCATCGCCACTACCCACGCGGCTCTTCAAGTCGGCAAGACTGTTGATACCTTCCTGCTTGAAAGCCTCGTCGCAAGGCGCGAAGCACGTGTAGTTATACGTGCGCACGGTGTAGCCACCGCCTGCCACGCGAATCGTGTCGCGCACCTTCTCGACCACCTTATCGTAGCCGCAGTCACGAGCGGCAGCGGCAAAGATCTCATACTCGCCCTGCTCCTCGAGCTTATCAATCATCGTCTCGCTGAGCGGGTGAATCACGTCGTCGAGATAATAGATCATGGCGTTGCTTGCCTCGATGAAGTTCACACCGCCACTGTCACGCGGCTGCACGGCAGCTTGGTTGTTCAAATAAATCGTCTCGGCATCGAGCACCGTGGTGTCACGCAAAGCGTCGTCCACATCGGTGATCTGATGACCGAACGTGGGTATCAGGTCGCTCAAGAAGAGGCTCTTGTTGGGGAAGGCAGTGCCATCGACGGCAGTGTTGACAAACGTCTCGCTACCAATCTTCACACCATTGATGATGTGGTTTTGCACCACATAGATGGCATACTGCTTATCTAACTCTTGCACCGAGCTAACGCCGCACCACTCCAAAAAGGCTTGCATCGCCCGGTTGGTCGGCGCGAACACCGTAGCCGTAGCGTCGGCATCCTTCAGTCCGTTATAATAATCAGCATAGTTCAGCAGTTCCAGCCAGAGGGAGAAGTCCTCTTCGTGCTTTTCGAGCACCGAGGTGCACGACATCTCCTCCTCGAGGTCGGTAGGAGTCACGAACGTGTCGCCGTCGAACGGATCGTCACACGCCGTAACGCCACAGAGGCAAAGGCTCAGTGCCAACGTAGCGGGGAGAGTGCTGCGCAGCGACTTCCCGTGCTGAAGCGGGTTATGATTCATAGTTCTCATATATACAATGTAGTATTGACTGTGTAAGGCAGGTTCCTGCGAGAGAACACTGCAGATGTTTTAATTATCACTTATAATAAGGATTCTGCACTAACAACGGGTTGCGGTCAATCTCCGTGCTCATGATGGGCAAGAAGAGGGCATTGTCGCTGTTCAACACCGAACGCAACCACGACTCGCTCGCCTGGGTGTTATACTTAGTCACCTCATCGACCAGGAAGGCAGACTTATAGCGATTGTTGTTGCTGCGTCCCATGCGGAGGAAGTCATACCAAATCTTGCCCTCGCCCAAGAACTCAATCTTACGCTCGTCGAGCACCTTCTGGAGCAGCTCCTCCTGCGAGTAGATATCCACCTCCTCGAGTGCGCCCTCCAAATCGTCGGGGTCGTCATACATGCCGGCGGCGATGTTGTCTTCCAAGCCGGCGCGTTCGCGGATGCGGTTAATCATCTTCACAGCCTCGAGTTTGTGTTCGGCTGTCGGCTCGGTGCCGTCAACCAACAACAAAGCCTCAGCCTTCATCAAATAGATATCCGCCATGCGGTAGATGATGAAGTTCGGATCATAATAAGTGGTGGTGCGCTTCTTATCTTCGGTGGTAGAACCGAGATACTTCCACACATAGCCCATCGACAAAGCCGTAGACATAGCGTCGCTCGAGCCGGCATAGAAGGCGGCATGATAGGTGCGCGGCGACTCAGCCGTGGTGTTGGCAGGAGCATCTTCGCCCTGCTCGCCCACCACCGACGTATATTCCTTCACCACGTCCTGGCACATCTGAGCGCTGACGCGATAGATGCCGCCGTCCAACTGGTCGTCGAAGAGGATGGGCAGGTTGTTGGTCTGCTGCTCCT
>CAZBWT010000090.1:0-8603 GCA_964495625.1 uncultured Prevotellaceae bacterium
ATGTCGTTGGCGTGTGCGCAGAGCAGCCCCAAGAGGTCGCTCTCCTTCGTGGTCAGCTTCGTGGCCTTCTCACCAATGCTGAGCACCTGCTTCTGTGTGTCGAAGGTGAACTCACCGAGCTTGTAGGCAATCACATCTTTGCCCTTCTTGCCCTTCACGCGGCGCAAGATGGCTTCGATACGGAAGAGCAGCTCTTCCATCGAGAAAGGCTTGGTGATGTAGTCGTCGCCACCAATCTTAAAGCCCTCTAAGATATCCTCTTTGAGCGACTTGGCGGTGAGGAAGATGATGGGGATATCCGAGTTGAGCGCGCGGATCTCCTGAGCCATGGTGAAGCCGTCCTTCTTGGGCATCATCACGTCGAGGATGCAGAAATCATAGCGACCCTTCATATAGGCCTTGTAGCCTGCGTCGCCATCGTTAAACAGATCGCAGAGGAATCCTTTTGCCTGCACGTATTCGCGCAGCAACATTCCTAAGTTTTCGTCGTCCTCACAAAGCAGGATGCGAAGTTTTTCATTGTTCGATGTCATAAAACAGAAAGTATTGAGGTTATTTTAGCATGTATTTCTTTATAATTCTACGTTCTATTGCTCCATCAGCGGAATGGTGATGATGAACGTGGTGCCATGACCATATTCACTCTCAGCCATAATCTCGCCCTTATGGTCGCGCACAATCTTCATCACATACGCCAAGCCAAGTCCGAAGCCCTTCACATTGTGCAGGTTGCCGGTGGGCACGCGATAGAACTTGTCGAAGATCTTCTTGAGGTGTTCGCGCTTGATGCCGATGCCGTTGTCGGCAATGGAGAGTTGCAGTGACTTACCCTCGGTGCGGGTGCTGACGATGAGGTGCAGAGGCTCCTCCTCGCGTGCATACTTATAGGCATTATCCATCAGGTTAAACACCACGTTGGTGAAGTGCATCTCGTCTATCATGCAGATATCGTCTTCGGCATCAAGGTGCGCCTCAATGCTGCCACCCGCCTTCTCCACTTTGAGGCGGAAGGTGTTGATGACCCCTTGCACCAGGGCATTCACGCTCATATCTTGCAACTTGAGGTTCGCTTTCTGGCGGTCGAACATCGACATTTGCAGCACTTTCTCCACCTGGAAGCGCAGGCGCTTGGTTTCGTCGCCTATCACGCCCGAGATGTGTTGCAACACCGCCGGACTCTTGCCCACCTCGGGGTCGTTGAGCATCTGCGAAGCGAGCGAAATGGTGCTGATGGGGGTCTTAAACTCGTGCGTCATGTTGTTGATGAAATCATTCTTCATCTCGGCGAGCTTCTTCTGACGCACGGCGATGATGATGATGAGCAAGAACAAGATGAGCATGATGAAGGTGAAGGCGAACGAGGGCACCATGAAGCGCAGCCCACTGTTGAGCAAGAGACGACCGCGCTGCGGGAAGTAAATCTCCATATAGCCGGGGCGTGTGCTGAGCGTGTTGGGGAAGAGCACTTGCAAATAGGAAGTGGCTTTTGCCGCCTGCTCGTGCGAGAAGTTGCGCGTGCGATAAGAGGTACTTCCGTCGCCGTCGATGATGCTATATTCGTAGTTCAGATCCAGCCCGCTGTTGAGCAGCTCCTCTTGCAATATCTTGTCGAGACGCTTCAAGTCGAGGCGCTGCAGAAGCGGCTCACGCGACGATTGATAGAGCATGCGGAAGATGACCTCGTCCATCAAGTCGCGCTGATAGCGGAACTGGCTGCGCATCATGTCTTGTATCGCCTTCGAGCGATTGTTGATGGCATTGTTGCCGTGCTTGGGCGAGAGGGTGAATGGCAGCATACTTGCCGAGCTATCACTCACCGCACCGTCGTGAAACGAGAAGGTTGACACTGAGCCGTCGGGACCCTTAAACGAGAAGGTGGCCTCGGAGTGAAACAGCGAGCCATACTCCACGTCTTC
Source organism: uncultured Prevotellaceae bacterium (assembly GCA_964495625.1). Classification (GTDB taxonomy): domain Bacteria; phylum Bacteroidota; class Bacteroidia; order Bacteroidales; family UBA3663; genus Liminaster. The sequence goes on from CAZBWT010000090.1 coordinate 1,917, forward strand.
GTTGGCAAGCGACTCGAGCTGCTCCAGTTGGTCGTCGTCGAAATATTCCTCGAGGTAGCGACGCGTCTCGTCGCGCTCAAGTTGCTTCGACACGCGGAAGAGGCTTCGCTTCACCGACTCATCGAACTGCTCACGGCGCATGGATACCATCTCGTTGAGATAGATAAACTGCTCAACCAGCAAACCAACAAAAGTGGCAGCCAAGATAATTGCCAAAAGCAGGATTGTCCGTTTTCTCATAATTAATAACTCAGTATCCGGTGGGATGTTGCTTTATGTGTATTGAGCAATATGCATCAAAACAGTGTGTCACTCTCTAATTTCCGTTTCAGACTAAAAAGACATCGTCAACATTATTTCACGTAACGACTAATTATCACTCCGCTCGCTCTTTTAAGTTAGTTTCTTAAATCACGCTCAGTTTTCGTCAAATCTAACACCCCTTATATTAAGATTGTTTGATTTTCACCTTACCACCTATCGGGACTAAGGCATTTAACTAATCACGGCAAAATTAACACAATTACTATTATACTTAACCAACGATTCTAAAGAAATCTTATCCACTTAATGTTTATTAACGCAAAAGATATAGTTTTGACACCAAACTATGTGAAAAAGAAGGCATAAAGTGCACTATCATGCCACAAGTGAACACACGGCGGGCACTTTAACACAGAGGCGGGCAACTGTGAAAAGCCCGTCTAAAAGTTTGCATATTGCGTGGCAAAGCGTAACTTTGCCGCCATGAAAAGTACATTCCTGCCCGCACTGATGGTGTTAACGTTGACCACCGCCACAGGCTACGCACAACAACGCTCTGCCACGACCAACGGCAGTGCGGGTTCATCCGCCACAAGCAGCGACCCCGAGGACGATCCCTGCATAGACATTCCCGACCAACGCTTTTGCTGGACGCTCGATCCCATCACCGGTGTGGAACGCCCTGCCCTGCCCGACACCTCGTTTATCAACCTCAACAGCCGCGAGGTGATGGAAGCTAAGTCGCTCTGCCTGAACTACACCGGCAACCTATGGTCGCCGCACCAGTCTGAAGCCTACTTCAGTCGCCCCGAAGGCTCGGACTTCATCTTTGCCGATGCCTATGGGCTGTTCGCCTGCCCGGCGGGGCAACAGCGCTACTTCAACACACACATTCCCTTCACCAACGCCAGCTATACCACCTCAGGCTCGGGGCTCCGTGCCAACGACCACTTCACCCTCGACTTTGCGGGCAACATGTCGGCACGCGCGGGCATCGGCACCTCGCTCGACTACGTTTATGCGCGCGGCGACTACCAATCGCAGGGCACCAAGCCGCTCAAGTGGCTCTCATATTTATATTATACGGGCGAGAAATATAAGGCATACCTCTCAGCCAACGTTTCTTATTATGGCAACCAAGAGAATGGCGGTGTCACCGACCGCGACTACGTGCTCCGCCCCGAAAAATATAACAGCAACTTCACCGAGGCGAGCAACATTGCCACCAACCTCATCGACACATGGAATGCCACCGACCACCACAACCTGCACTTCACCCACTCCTACGACATGGGCTTCTATCGCACCGAGCAGGTTGACGACACCACCGAGATGGACGTGTTTGTGCCCGTAAGCACCATCTTCCACACCATCGACGTGAACAATTATGAGCGCCGCTTCCGCATGGATGCCGGGGCGCAAGACAACGACACCCCATTTTTTGCCAACGACTACATCAACAGCGCCATCACTGCCGACACCACTGCCTATCGCAGCTTCACCACCTATGCCGGTTTGCGCCTCAACGAAGGCTTCAACAAGTGGTCGCAGTTCGGTGTCTCAGCCTTCATTGGCTACGAATATCAGCAATACACCAACTTGGTGGATACGCTCGACCTCAGCTACATCGACCGCAAACACACCTCACACAACGTGTGGGTGGGCGGACAGTTGAGCCGTCACCTCTCGTCGGCGCTCACCTTCGACGTGACGGGACGCACCTGCCTGTCGGGCGACAAGGTGGGCGACGTGCGGCTCGACGGCTCTTTAGGCACCACCATCCCCTTAGGCAAGAGCGACAGCTTGGTCATCACCGCCGAGGGGTTATTCAGCAACAGCCGCGTCAGCTACCTGATGGACCACTACTTCAGCAACCACTTCCGCTGGAGCAACGACTTCGACCGCGAGCAGCGTCTGCGCCTGCAGGGAGCCGTCAGCTACCCCCGCTCGGGCACCCGCGTCAGTGCGGGCATTGAGCACATCAACAACTTCCACTACTTCAATGCTGAGGGACTGCCGCAGCAATACAGCCGTCAGCTCGACATCTTCAGCATCGAAGCGGAGCAGCGCCTCAAGTTGGGCATCCTGCACTGGGATAATGCCGTGCTCTTTCAGTCCACCACCGAAGAGTCGGTGCTCGCCCTGCCGCAACTCTCGGTGCGCTCCGACCTCTATCTGAGCTTCATCATTGCCCACACACTGCGCACACAGTTAGGCGTGAGCGGCTACTACTTCACCCGCTACTACGCGCCCAACTACCAGCCAGCCACACAGCAGTTCTGCGCGCAACAAGACATCAAATGCGGCAACTACCCCGTGGCGAATGCCTACGTCAACTGCCGCCTCAAGAAGATACGCTTCTTTGTGATGATGTATAACATGCTTGACGGAGCATTCACCTCCGACACCTTCATCGAGCCCTACTACCCGCTCATGCCTCGCCGCTTTGAGTGGGGTGTCAGCATCGACTTTTCTAACTAAGCCCATCCCCTATTATTTAAGCCCACTACATCTATTGTGAACGCGACAAAACCACACCCGAGCGAGTTGCGACACTTGCAGCAGCAAGAGCAACTGCTTCAGCTCGAGTTTAACTACGAGAAAGAAGAATATGAAGAGCTCTGCCGCCGGGCAGGCATCGCCCGACGCATACGCCAGGGCAAGTGCCGCTACCCGCTGTTGGTGGGGCGCTCCTTCTATAATGCCCTCGACCAGTTGGTGGTGGAGGTCATCTCGCCCGACCCTGCCGAGGGCGAGGCGGAGACTGACGCAGCTCAGACCGACCACGAGTTCGAGCCGGGTCGCCCGGTGAGCTTCTTCCACACCGCCCATGGCAGCGACGAAGGCGGCGGCGCGGGTGTGCCTCGCTTCTTGCCGTATGCCTGCCAGGTGAGTCGTGCCGAAGTGAACAGGCTGCAAGTCACCGTGCCCGGAGTGCAAGCCGTGGAGCTGCTGCGCGACTACGCCAACCGCGGACTGTTAGGCATACAACTTGCCTTCGATGCCACCTCGTTTCGCGTGATGCGCGATGCCATCCGCCACGTCACCGACACCGACGATGCCAAGTTGCTGCGCCTGCGCAAGGTGCTGATTGGGGTCGGTGAACCCGAGTTCCGCACCGAGATGCCCGTGCGCATGCCGTGGCTCAATGTCTCGCAAGAGGCTGCCGTGCAAAAGGTGCTCACCGCCAGGCAGGTAGCCATCGTGCACGGACCTCCGGGCACCGGCAAGACCACCACATTGGTGGAAGCCATCGGCGAGACGCTGCGCCGCGAAGAGCAGGTGTTGGTGTGCGCCCAGAGCAATGCGGCGGTGGACTGGATTAGCGAACAGCTGTTGGTGCGCGGCATCAGTGTGCTGCGCGTGGGCAACCCCATGCGCGTCAGCGACGCACTGCTCTCCGCCACCTACGAACGGCGCTATGAGTCGCACCCCGACTACACCGAACTGTGGAGCATCCGCCGCGAACTGCGTCGCCTCTACGCAGCGGGCTCGCACCTCTCCGCCACCGAACGACGCAACCGCGACAACCAGATAGCCCGCCTGCGCGGACGTGCCACCGAGTTAGAGATACGCATTGATGCCGCCCTCTTCGCCACGACGCGCGTCGTGGCATGCACCCTGATAGGTTCTGCCGCCAAGGTGTTAGAGCGCAAGCACTTCACCACACTCTTCATCGACGAGGCGGCACAAGCCTTCGAGGCAGCCTGCTGGGCAGCCATCATGAAGGCAGACCGCGTCATCTTCGCCGGCGATCACAGGCAGCTGCCTCCCACCATCAAGTCGCGTGAGGCGGAGCGTGCCGGCTTGGGGCGCACGCTGATGGAGCATGTGGCAACCCACAAGCCCACGTGTGTGCAGCTCCTCACCGTACAATATCGCATGCATCGCGACATCATGACCTTCCCCTCACAGCGTTTCTATGGCGGACGGCTCACTGCCGCACCCGAGGTGGCACAACGCACCGTGTTGCCCATGGAGTACCCCTTGGTGTGGATCGACACCTCGCGCCTCGGCTTCGAAGAAGAGCAAAACGACTACACCCTCAGCCGCCTCAACACAGCCGAAGCGGAACTGCTCATCTTGTCGCTCTGCGCCTACGTTCAGAAGGCGGGCATGGAGCGTCTGTTGGCAGAACGCACCGACTTCGGCATCATCTCGCCCTATAAGTCGCAAGTGCAACTGCTGCGCCGCAAGGTGGCGGAGTGTGCAGCCCTGCGCCCCTTGCGCAAAGCCATCACGGTCAACACGGTCGATGGCTTCCAGGGGCAAGAGCGCGACGTGATCTTCATCAGCATGGTGCGCGGCAACGACGAGGGACGCATCGGTTTCTTGGGCGACCTGCGCCGCATGAACGTGGCTATCACCCGTGCGCGCATGAAGTTAGTGATCTTGGGCGACAGCGCCACACTGAGCCACACGGGCTTCTACAAAGCGTTGTTTGAACATGTGCAACGCCACGGGCAGGTCATCACGGCTGCCGACAAGCCGGGCGAAGCTTCAAACGAAGCATCGGGTGAAACAACAAGCGAAGCTCCAAGCGAAACCTCAAGCGAAAACAATGAGTGAAGCCTCTGGCGAAAGCAAGGTCGCGAAAAGACAGCAGGGCAAGGTCGAACAAACCTTGCCCTGCTTGCGTTATGGGTGAAGATAAACCATTCACACCCAACGCCTATGAAGACGCAACACACCCGCGGCATGGTCATGCTGCCCTACGCGCTCGATGCCCTTGCTCCACACATCGGTCGCTCCACCATGGAGCATCACTACGACAAACACTACCGCGCCTACGTCGACAACACATCGCGCATCGCTGCCGAGACGCAATGGGCTGACGCGCCGTTTGAGCAGATCATCCGCGAGGCTCCCACCGGTCCGCTGCTCAACAATGCGGGGCAAGCCTACAACCACGCGCATTTCTTCACGCAGCTCTCGCCGCACCCCGCCCCCTTGGAGCCGGAGTCGGCATTGGGGCATGCCCTGCGCCATGCCTTTGGTTCCATCGACCACTTTCAGCACCTCATGCTCGAACATGCCGTCAACCTCTTTGGCTCGGGCTGGACGTGGCTCTTTGTCGATGCCTACGGGCAGCTGCATATCGACAACTTCAAAGACGGCGACACACCCCTGCGCGAGGGTCATACCCCACTGCTCTGCATCGACTGTTGGGAACATGCCTATTACCTCGACTACCAGAACCGCCGCGCCGAATACCTCGATGCCTTGTGGCATCTCATCGATTGGCGCTGCATCGGCCACAGGTTTGAACACCGCTAAACGCACCGCCGCGCTATGCCACTCGTTGCGAGTAGGCATAGCGCGGCGATTTATCTTATCAATTTGCGCTTCAGCGTGAACAATCCACTTGCACCACCTTCCATTCCTTCAGCGTGCGCAGCTTCGACGAGAACTCCACACCACACTTCACTAATTTCCGTCCGTCAGCCTCAAAGGGCACCATATAGCCTTTCTCGTCAATCTGCTTCAAAGCCTCGTCTGCCGAATGGTTCACTTTAAACTCAAAGACATAAATTGTGTGACTTGTGTACATCACCATATCGGCACGCCCCAATGCAGACTTCACCTCGGTGTGGATAGAACGGTTCATGAAAGAGAAGAGCAAGTAGAAGATGTTGCCGTAATACCATTCTGCCGTCGCAGCTTTATCGAGAAACTTTTTGCCTCCCTCCAAATAAGGTATGCCGGCAAAATACGAACGTAGCTGCACAAGTGCGCCCTCGAGGTCCGAATTCAACAGCGAGCGGCAGAAGGCGCGCTGTATGCCATTCCACGACCCGGAATTCACACCGCTGACAGCGGGAAGCAAACACTCTGACAAGCCCACACGCACCTCCTTATTCGGGAAGCCGAGCACGTATTCATCCACGTCAGAGTGATACCCCTTGATGGTCAGATAGCCACTCTGATAGAGCAAAGGGATGGCAGAGTCCATTGCCTCGGTCGGTACATCGAACTGCGACGAAGCGGCAGTCACGCCGTCAATCTCCATCGGGTCTACCTGAAAATGCTGAAGCGATTGAATCAGGAACGTCGGTGTGCCCGTTGAGAACCAATAGAATTGCAATTCTTTGTCGTCTAAAGCTCGGAGCAGACTGAACGGATTGTAAATATCTTCTGAATTTCGCACAAAATGATAGCCGTCATATAGCTCTTTCAACTTGGCGAAACATGCCTCAATAGAACATTCCATCGTCTGACTCAACGCTGCCACACCCGCGCCAAGCGCCTGATGCAGCTCCGTCTCCGTGATGCCACAAATTGCGGCAAACGGAGTCAACATCGAAATATTCCGAAGATTGTTGATGGTACTAAAGATACTCAACTGTGAGAATTTCGTAACACCCGTAATAAAACAAAAGCGAAGATAGGGATCAGCATCCTTCAGCGGAGAATAGAACTCCT
>CAZBWT010000091.1:0-8601 GCA_964495625.1 uncultured Prevotellaceae bacterium
ATCCGCGCCAAGCACGGGGGTACTGCCCGAAAGGGTAACACCGGCTGCAACCACAGCATAGTCATAGCTGAGGGTGTAAATCTTCGTGGTGTCTACCACAACAGAAGCCTTCGGGTTGGCAACAACCTTCAACGAGAGTGACTCAGGCAAGGCGAGCGGGTTGGTAAACGTCACCACCTTCTCCCAAGCGGAAGTGATGGTTTCTGACTGAGTGCCATCGCCATCGTCGTAGGTCACAACAACGTCCCACATGTTATAATAGTCCTCACTGAGAAGCACGGTGTAGCTGGCAGACACAGCCACAACGGAATTAGTTGAAATGATGCTATCGTCATCATCATCGTCGTCGCTACAAGCGGTGACAGAAAGACACATCACCATGCCGAGCATGAGTGTCAACGCTTTGAACAAGAAGTTCTTTTTCATAATGTTACAAATTAGTGTATATGATAATTAGAGTTATGTGTGAACGCAAAAACAGAGCTTCAGTAATGACGCAACATAGTTAAGGCTCCTAACCGAGCGCAAAGGTAGTTGAAATTTTCATTCAACTACCTTTGCACGCTAAAAAATGTGTATTAATAGACCGCTTTTGCTATTTTTTCTATCAACGTGGCGGTATTCATCGAGTAAAAGTGGATGCTCGGCACACCGGCAGCCTTCAGCTCGCGCGACTGCGCAATGGCCCATTCCAAGCCCACAGCCTTCACCTCGTCGTTGTTCTTACACTTCGAAAGCTCGGCAGCCAACGGCTCGGGGAAGTCGATGTGGAACGTCTTGGGCAAGAAGCAGCAGTGGTTCAGCGTGGCAAGGGGCTTGATGCCGGGCACGATGGGCACCGTGATGCCCGCCTCGCGGCAACGATCTACAAAGGCGAAATATTTGGCATTGTCGAAGAACATCTGCGTCACCACATATTTGGCACCCGCCTCCACCTTGCGGCGCAACATCTCTACATCGGTGGTGGGGTTCATCGCCTCTTCGTGCTTCTCGGGGTAGCCCGCCACACCGTAGGTGAACGGCACACGCACCATGTCGTGCTCGGCACCGCTCAGCAACTTGCCGCTGTTGAAAGAGTTCACCATGCGACACAGCTCTTCGGCATGGCTGAAGCCGCCGGGCGTGGGGGTGAAGCGGGGGTCTTCTTTCGCCTTGTCGCCACGCAGCACAATGAGGTCGGTGATGCCGATAAACGACAGGTCAATCAGCTCCGACTCTAACTCCTGCGCCGAGAAGCCGCTGCAAATCAGGTGCGGCACGGTGGGGATGCCATATTTGGCTTTGAGCGCGGCGGCTATAGCCACCGTGCCCGGGCGGTGACACTCTTCAAACTTGGTGAATACACCCGGCTGCGTCTCGCGATAGATGGTCTCCATGCGATGGGTGGTGATATTGATGTAGGCGGGGTTGAACTCGCGCAAGCGGTCAACCACCTGATAGATCTGCTCAATGCCGTGACCCTTCACCGGGGGCAGCACCTCAAACGAGAACGCCGTCTCGTGGTTTGAATTTAAAAAGTCTGCTACACTCATGATATGTGTTGTTTTTTATCTTGGCGACAAAGTTAACCCATTTTATCGAAACTAAGTTGAAAGCTTTAAATTTTCGAGCTAATCATCGGGTTATCAATGTCTTTTTTATACAAATAATGAAGAAAATTTACCTGAACAATCGGTTGGTGTGTTGTAGAACATATAAAAATATTTGCACGTGGAGGGCTTTACCCCTACCTTTGCAGCACCTTAAATACCACAACCATAATACAGATTAACCTTAAACCGCTTACGGAACTTGGAAAGATATACATTTCTAATACGAAGTGAGCACGTGAAAAACACAGAGTGATTTAATTCAACTTTCTGTTTAGCTATGAGCTAACAAAAGTAAAAGAGAGGGGGTTCGTGATGATACTCCCTCTTTTTTTGTTGTTACATTCACTCACCGCGCAGGGGTTGACGCGCAAATCACTCCAGTTCCACCACCGTGATGCCGGCTCCGCCGAACTGCACGTGCTCGTCGTGATAAGAACGCACACCGGGCACGGTGGCAAGATATTGCCTGATGAGCTGGCGCAAGGCACCGGTGCCCGTGCCGTGCAAGATGCGCACTTCGCCGATGCCGAGCAAGATGGCATCGTCCATATAATAGGTCACAGCCATCAGTGCCTCCTCGCCGCGCATGCCGCGCACGTCAATCTCTTGCTTGAAGTGCAGTCGGCGCTCGCGTATCTCGTCGCTCACGGCGGGCGAACGGGTGCCGCCCAACAGGTTAGACTGTTGTTGCTCCTTCTTGAGCTGCGACTTGCTGACGCGCTCCAGACGGTCGGCGGTGACGGTGCTCTTAATCATGCCAAATGCCACCACACACTCCTTGCCGTTGGTGCTGATCACCTCGCCGGGGGTCAGCTGCCCCTTGAGGCGCACGCGGTCGCCCGCCTTAAAGGTCTCGACGGGGGTCGGCTGCTGCGGGGGTGCCGGGGTGGCTGCGGTGCGCGCCTTCTTCTTGCCCTTGGGCGCGGGGGCGGGTTCGGGGGCGGCGGTGAGGCTGTCGCGGAAGGCGGTCAGCTCGGCGCGTATGGAGCGCGTTGCCTCCTTCTCGGCCTGCGCCTCTTTGATGCTGCGTATGGTGTGCTCAATCTTGGCGTTCGACTCGCGCAGCAGCTTTGCCGCCTCGTCGCGGGCGGCTTGCAACAGCTCTTGTCGTTTTGCCTTCACCTCGGCGAGCTGCTTTTCGAGCGCGGCGCTCTGCTCTTCGAGGCGTTTTTCCTGGGCGTGTATCTTCTGTCGTTTCTGCTCCCAATAGCGCTTGTCGCGCATCACGTCTTGCAGATACTTATCCATGTTGACGTAGTCGGAGCCTACGATGCGTTTTGCCTCATCAATCACCTCGGTGGGCAAGCCTATCTTGTGGGCTATCTCAATGGCGAACGAGCTGCCCGGTCGCCCCGTCTCGAGTTTGAAGAGGGGGCGCATCTCGTGGCGGTCGTAGAGCATCGCACCGTTGACAATGCCGGGAGTCTCTTCGGCAAACTGCTTCAGGTTGGGGAAGTGGGTAGTGATGACTCCATGCGCCCCGGCATCGTTAAACTTGGCAAGCAGGGCTTGGGCTATGGCACCACCGATTTGCGGCTCGGTGCCGCTGCCGAACTCGTCGATGAGCAGCAGGGTGCGACGACCCGCATTGCGCACAAAGAACTTCATGTTGGTGAGGTGCGACGAGTAGGTCGAAAGGTCGTTTTCGATGCTCTGTTCGTCGCCGATGTCGATGAAGATGTTGTCATAGAGGGTGCACACCGAGTTTTGTCGCACCGGTATGGGCAAGCCGCATTGCAACATATATTGCAACAAGCCGAGCGTCTCGAGGCAGACCGACTTGCCGCCGGCATTCGGACCCGAGATGAGGATGATGCGCTGCCCCTCGTCGTCGAGCTTGATGTCGAGCGGCACGAGTGCCTCAGCCTTATGCTCGGCGCGGAAGCGCAGTGCCAACAGCGGGTGGTAGGCTTGCACCCAGTCGGTGACGTGGGCGGCGGCATTGAGCGTGGGCACTGAAGCCTCGATGCGCAGCGCGAACTTCGCCTTGGCGCGGATGAAGTCGATTTCGCCGAGGAAGTCGTAGGCGGCAGCCAAGTCGGGCAGCAAGGGGCGTATCGCCGCAGCCACCTCGGTCAAGATGCGTATGATTTCTTGGCGCTCCTCGCCCTCCAACTCGCGGATGCGGTTGTTGGCATCGACCACCTCGGCGGGTTCGATGTAGAGGGTCTTGCCCGTGGCGGACTCGTCGTGCACGATGCCGCGTATCTTGCGCTTGTTGGCAGGCGCAACGGGTATCACCAGGCGACCGTCGCGCAGCGTGGGGGTCACGTCTTTCTCGACGAAGCCTTCGCTCTGCGCCGAGCGGAGTATGCTGTTGAGCAGGCGCGAGATGCTGCTCACGGTTTGTTGCAGCTGGCGGCGTATGTCAGCCAATGCGGGGCTGGCATTGTCGCGCATCTCGCCCGTGGGGGTCAGGATGCGGTCTATGCGATTAATCAGGTCGGGGAAGGTCACCACCGCCAAGGTGCGTTGTTGCAGCAGGGGGTAGACCTTGCGACCCTCTTCGGTGCGCGGGTTGAAGAAGCGCACAAGGTCGGCAATGGTGGCGAGCGAACGACGCAGGGCAAACAGCTCTTCCACCTCGAGGAAGGTGCCCTCAAGGCGCAAGCGGCGCAGGGCATCGGTCAGGTCGAAAAAGCTGTCGGTGGGGAGGGGTGTAGGGCTCTCGGTCAAGACGTGCATCATCTCGTCAGTCACCTTCAGCAGGCGGCTCACGGTGTCGGCATCGGTCTCGAAGTTCATTGCGTCAACACGGGCGGCACCCAGCGGACACAACGTAGCGCCGCGCAGCATGGTGCGTATCTTGTCGAACCCTAACTTCTGTTCAAAATGTGTGGGGTATATCAAAACGTATGGGGTTATCTAAATGTTTTTAGGGGATGATGACCGGGTCACTCCAACTCGCCTACACCTTGGCGCACTATCTCAACGTCGCCGTCGGCAAGGTTCACCACCGTCGAGGGTTGGTCTAAGCCGTAGCCACCATCAATGAGGATGTCGGCTTGACGGTCGAAGGCCTCGGCTATGAGGTCGGGGTCGGTCATGTATTCGCGCTCTTCGGCTCCCCCTTTTTCATATTTGAGCGAGGCGGTGAGCAACGGGGTGCCCAACTCTTCGAGCAGGGCATGCAGGATGCCGCTGTCAGGGATGCGTATGCCGAGGGTCTTGCGCGCCTTAAAGATTTTGGGCAGCTTATGCCCTGCCTCCAAGATGAAGGTGAAGGGACCCGGCAGGTTGCGACGCATCAGCTTGAACTGGTCGTCGTTGAAGCGGGCGTACTCGCACACCTGACTGATGTCGCGGCAGATGATGGAGAGCGGCGAGCGCGTCGCCTCTTGGGCACGATATTTATAGATGCGCTCCACCGCACGCGCGTTGAGCGCGTCGCAGCCGATGGCATAGACCGAGTCGGTTGGGTAGATCACGATGCCACCGTCGCGAATCACCGCCACTATCCGTTCCACCAAGCGCAGGTCCGGATTTTTGTCGTAGAGGGTTATGCGTTCCATTGTTTAGCTCTTTGAAAATCCGATAGTTAATGGCGCAAATATATTCAATTTGCCGCAATCAGCGTCTGACCCAAGGGCAGAAACGGAGAATTTAGGGCAAAATATTTGCGCAAACCACTTAGAAATGCTAACTTTGCACCCGCTTTTAGGTTCAGTAGCTCAGTTGGATAGAGCAACAGCCTTCTAAGCTGTGGGTCTTGGGTTCGAATCCCAACTGAATCACCTAAGCTCAATGCGAGCAGCTTCCGGCACCCGGGAGTTGCTCGTTTTGTTTGGGTCCGGCACGCAATAATAGCACCCCCGTTTGCGTTTTGTCTATAGACTAACCAATACCATCTTAACAACTCCCTATTACCACCATGACATCTCCCAAACTGCTCCCTGCGGCACTGATGCCGCTCTTGTTGGCAGCCTGTCAACCTTCCACTCCCGAAGTCTCTTCGCCTCAGGCGGGCGAAGTTGTCGTAAGTTTTTCACACCCCTCCGCCACGGGTCCTATCCGCATGCGCGTGCAGGCAATGAGCGCACAGGTGTTGCGCGTCACCGCCACGCGCGAGGCTCAGTTTGCCGACGGGCGCAGCCTCATCACCCGGGCGCAGCCCGGTGCCGCCCTCAGCTACACGCTGCACCACGACACGGTGGTGGTCAGCACCGACTCGCTGCGCCTCGCCATTGCGCCCGACGGCAGCACTCGCTACAGCCGCACCTCCGACAGCTTGGCGCAGGGACTGTGCAGTGCCGCCCCCGTCTTCACCCCTTATGTGGCAGACGGCAAGCAGGAGTGGAGCATCCGCCAAGACCTCATCACCCCCACCGGGGCAGGCGGATATTATGGCTTGGGGCAGCACCAGGCAGACGAGTGGGACTACACCGACAAGGAGGAGGAGCTGTATCAATATAACACCAAGGTGAGCATCCCCATGGCGGTGAACCCCGCCGGGGGCTACGCGCTGCTGTGGGACGGCTATTCTTATGCCCGCTGGGGACATGCCGAACCGTTTGCTCCGCTCGCCTTAGATTTTCAGCTGACCGATGCCTACGGCGAACCCGGGGCACTGACGGGGTGCTACGTCTCGGCGAAGGGCGACACCTTGGTGCGCCGCGAGGAGCATATCGGCTTCGACGATATCTTTTCGATTGCCAATCTCCCCGCCGACTTCCCGCTGCAGGGGGCACACGTCACCTACAGCGGCACGTTGCAGCCTCACCACAGCGGGCGGGCTCAGTTCAGCCTTTATTATGCCGGCTACGTGCAGGTGTTCGTTGACGACTCGCCGGTGGTGGCTGAGCGCTGGCGCGCGGCATGGAACCCCAACACTTTTAAGTTCGCGCTGCCCATCGACTCGCTGCGCCCCATGCGCCTGCGCATTGAGTGGCGACCCGACGGGGGCACCTCTTATTGCGCGTTGCAGAGCAAACACCTGACGGGGGCAGACAGCATCGTGACCTTCTGGCAGGAGATGAACCCCGAGTTAGATTATTATTATATTGCCGGTGCCACCACCGACAGCCTCATTGCAGGCTACCGCCAACTGACGGGGCGCGCTCCCATCATGCCCCGCTGGGCTATGGGCTATTGGCAGAGCCGCGAACGCTATAAGACACAGGGCGAACTGCTCGCCACGCTGCGCGAGTTCCGCCGCCGCCACTTCCCCATCGACAACATTGTGCAAGACTGGAGCTACTGGAGCGAGGATGCCTGGGGCAGCCACGTCTTCGACTCGCTGCGCTATCCCGACCCGCGCGGCATGGTGGACACGGTGCATCAGCTGCATGCCCGCTTCATGATTTCGGTGTGGCCTAAGTTTTATGCTTCTACCGAACATTTCGCGGAGTTCGACCGCGAGGGGTGGATGTATCGCCAGGCCATCACCGACAGCATTCGCGACTGGATTGGGCAGGGCTATCTCGGCTCGTTTTATGATGCTTACAGCGCCGGGGCGCGCCGCCTGTTTTGGCAGCAGATGTATGAGCATCTCTACCCCTTGGGGGTGGACGCGTGGTGGATGGATGCCTCGGAACCGAACGTGCGCGACTGCACCCCATTGGCTTATCGCAAGGCGCTGTGCGGACCCACCGCTTTGGGTCCGTCTGACGAATATTTCAACGCTTATGCTTTGATGAATGCCGAGGCTATCTATGACGGACAACGGAGCGTGGATGCCGACCGCCGCGTGTTCTTGTTGACGCGCTCGGGCTTTGCAGGGTTGCAGCGCTACAGCACCGCCACGTGGAGCGGCGACATCGCCGCGCGGTGGGAGGACCTGAAGGCGCAGATCTCCGCCGGGCTTAACTTCAGCGTGAGCGGTGTGCCGTTCTGGTCGATGGATATAGGCGGCTTTAGTGTGGAGGGGCGTTATATGAAGGCTCAGAAGCGGTTCGACAAGCAGGGCGAGGTAACACCCGACCTGCGCGAGTGGCGCGAGCTTTATACCCGCTGGTTTGAGTTCGGGGCATGGGTGCCGTTGTTTCGCAGCCACGGGCAGTTCCCCTGGCGCGAGCCGTGGCTGGTGGCTCCCGAGGGCGACAGCACCTATCAGGCTTTGCTTGCCGCCACACGGCTGCGCTATCGGCTGATGCCCTACATCTACAGCCTCACGGCGCGCGTCTCGACGGATCACTACACGCTGATGCGCCCCCTGTTTATGGATTTTGCCGGGGTTGAGGCGGTGAGCGATCAGTATATGTTCGGCTCCGCCGTGATGGTGTGCCCGGTGTATGAGTATGGCGCACGCAGCCGCAACGTCACCTTCCCCCGCGGACGGGTGTGGTATGACCTTTATGCCGGCACGGTGGCGGCAGATGCACGCTCGGCTGCCGTGGTGCAAGTGGCGGCTGCCCCTTATGACCGCATACCGCTCTACGTGCCTGCGGGCAGCATTCTGCCGGTGGGTCCCGACGTGCAATATACTGACGGCACACAGCTCTCCGACGTGACGTTCTACGTCTACGCCGGGCGCGACGGCACTTTCACGCTCTATGACGACGATGGCATCAGCTATGGGTATGAGCGCGGTGAGTGTTGCTCAATCTGCCTGACGTATGACGACGCTGCCGGCACCCTGACCCTCGGGGCTCGACAAGGGCAGTTCGCCGGCATGCCGCAGCGCATCAACGTGCGTGTGGTGTATGTCTCCCCCGGGCAGCCGCAAGCTTTGGGCAACACCCATGGAGCGCACTGCGTGACGTACACAGGCGAAGCTTTGACAATTAAGTTGCGTGGGGATGTGAAGCATTGACCGCACCGACGGCGATAAATGACAAACGCACAGAAGCATCAGCTTCTGTGCGTTATTTTGTGCGCAATTCCGTTAAGTGTCTGAATTGCAGTTTGCATGGCGGAAAGAAGGGGATTCGAACCCCTGAAACGCTTTGGGCGTTTACTCGCTTTCCAGGCGGGCCTCTTCAACCACTCGAGCATCTTTCCTTTGTGGTTACGGGCGCAAAGATAGTATTCTTTTTCGAGATGGGCGAATGTTGGTAGCATTATTTTGGTG